>JBLFZA010000028.1:0-25533 GCA_047610025.1 Bradymonadia bacterium
CGCCAAAGATCCGAATCAAAAGCAGAAGGGGCAACAGCGACGACACTAACGAACTCTCGGCCGAGGCTTCCGCCAAGCGCAGCGCCGTGGCGCCAGCGCACAACGTTTGAGGACTTTCGCTGTGCTTGTTGACCATACTTCGAAAGGGCCGCGGCGCCGGCGTCATCGGCGAGAAGAACTAGCGGAGCCCGACTCTCGCGAAACGCTTCACGTACCGAGGCCTGACCAACTGCCAACGCGCTCGCTCTGTTAGCAAGGCCGAGACGGTTGTACCACCACTTTGTGCCGAGTTTGAGCACACGAGAGCACGCCTCAGACGCCGGCATCACCGGCACTTTCGTGCGAAACGCGCGGGCGAACCCGCCGCGTTCTGATGCACCCTCTATGGCATCCTTCGTCACACACGTCCACGCGCCGCGCCCCCCAGCTTTCCCGTTGACGTCGGGCCAAGCCGTGCCGTCTGGGGCGAGGAACCACCGCAGAAGCTCCCCGGATGGGTAGCTCTGCCGCGTGCCTGCGCAGGTGCGTATGGAGGGGGCGCGTTCTCGCATGGTCTCTTCGTCTACTCCTCTTCTTCGGGTGCAGGTGCCACAGGCGCGACATCCACCGGTGCGTCCGTGGTCGGCTCGGCATCTGCCGGCGCTTCGTCGGTTACGGCCGGTGCTTCGGTGGCTACCTCGCCCGGCGCCGCATCTGCAGCTGCTACTGCGGCCGCCTCGGCACTGCCGACCTCTTGCTCCTGCTTCTCCTCAAACATCTCCTGAATTTCTTCCAGGAACTCCTCGCGTTCTTCCGCCTGCTCCTCAAGCTCATCGGCGCTCAGTGTCTTTTGAGCGAACCACTTTGTGGCCGCCGCGAGAATCTGCTTCGCTTTCTTGGGCTCGATACCAGCGAGAGACGCCATTCGTTCGGCGTCATCCTCGTAGGTAAGGAACTGTGGTTTGGTGTAGCCGGCCGCGTGAAGCGACTCTGCCACCTTCTCACCAACACCACGGATCTGCGTGAGTGCTTCGCGCTCGAGGTCTTCCTCTGTCATTGGGCCGTCGGCCTTCTGCGCCTTCGTCACAATCTCAGTCGCGGCGTCGACAATCGCGCGTGCCTTCTCCGTGGTGAAACCGGGCAATTGCACCAGCTCCTCCAGATCGGCCAACGAGATGTCCTCGAGCTTATTATAGCCGAGCGCAAACAACGTATCGATCAGCGCTTCTTCAACATTATCGAAGTGCAGCAGCTCCTTCTTCGCGTCCGCCATGAGCTGTCGCAGGCGGCTCTCGCTGTAGATCTCAAGATCCCAGCCAGTGAGCTGCGCGGCCAGGCGAACGTTCTGTCCACCGCGGCCAATTGCGAGGCTTAGCTGGTCATCCGGAACGATGAGTTCCATCGACATGCGGGCTTCATCAATGAGCACCTTCGCCACCTGAGCGGGGCTGATGGCGTTGCAGACAAAGCGCGCCACATCGCTGTGGTAAGGCACAATGTCGATTTTCTCACCGCGGAGCTCTTGCACGACCGACTGAACACGGCTGCCGCGCATACCCACGCATGCGCCGACAGGGTCAACATCAGAGTCGTTACTGTAGACCGCGACTTTCGAACGTACGCCGGGCTCGCGAGCGACCGCAACGATCTTCACGATGCCTTCGAAGATCTCGGGGACCTCCTGTTCGAACAACTTGATGACGAGACCGGGGTCCGTGCGGCTGAGAACGATCTGTGCATCGCGAGCAGAGCGCACGACGTCCTTCACGAAGCCTTGGATTCGGTCGCCAGGGCGGTAAGACTCACGTCGCGTCTGCTCCGATGCAGGCAAGACAGCATCGGCCTTGTGCAGGTCGACGATGATATTGCCCTTTTCAAAGCGGCGCACGATGCCCGTGATGAGTTCGTGCTTCCTGTCTTTGAACTCTTCGTAGATGTTCTGACGTTCGGCTTCACGCACGCGTTGGATAATGACTTGCTTCGCGGTCTGCGCGGCGATTCGTCCAAAGGTCCGTCGCGCGGACTCCAGATTCAGCAGCTTGCCGTAGCGCTCATCCTGGTCGCGCGCCTTCTCAAGGTCCTCTTCGCGGTAGAACAGCTGGAAGAGGAGCTCATCGCCACCCTCCGAAGTCTCGTCAATGTAGTGGCGGGCCTGCTCGACCGAGATCTCGCGGTACGGATTCTCAATGATGTCCGCGACCGTGATGATCAGGAACAAGTCGATGTCACCATCGTCTTCATTGAACTGCGCCTCGATGTCGCGTTCTTCGCCAAAGACCTTCTTAGCCGCCGTTTTCAGGGCAGCTTCGAGTGTCTCGATAAGTACGCTTCGATCGATGCCGCGTTCGCGACCGACCTGCTCGATGACCGTGTTCAGATTCATGGTCTCGCCTCGAGTCCAGTGTGTGTCAGCGCTTGTTCGCGCTGGGCTGCGCCGGAGTGGCGCCAAAGTCGAAAACGGTCCGCGCTTTGCGCACGTCCGTCAGGAGGAATTCACGGGCGCGTTCGCCCGACGTGACCGTCGCGGTCGTGTCGGTCGCTTCGCTAAGGGTGCCCGTCAGTACGGGCTCGGCGCCGGGTGTCGCGCTGACATCCAAGACCACGCGCACTTGCTGACCGACGGCTGCTTGAAAGTGCCAAGGCTGGCGCAGGTCTCGTTCGACCCCAGGGCTGCCAACTTCAAGTCTGTAGTTATACGGAATCAGCTCTTCGGCCTCGAGAGCGTATCCGATCTGCTTGGCCGCGCCAGTCACTTTGTCGACGGTGATTCCGTTCCCTGGCAGATGACCATCGATGCTATCGACGGTGATCTTCACGATGCCACCTGGGCCGCCCACTTCCACGTCGTACAACGTAACGCCCAACTCATCCGTAATGGGACGAGCTAGCGCTTCGAGCTGGCGGGCCAGCGAGCTGCGGTCGACGGTCGACATAGGCGTTAACACAGAGGGGAGAATCGAAGAGCGGGCGGGTAGCCCAAAAATCGCGCAACAATAGAACCCGGCCGCAGACGGCTCCTCCCTAACGTGGCCTCAAGGGCCGGGTGGAAACGACTGTCTCGATGCGGTGCCGGGTGAAACGCGTGAGCGCTCCCTGGAGAATCCAGCTAACTGGATGCTTCGAGACGTGGAGGGCTAGGTAGTCTCCTCCCACTCAAAGCACAAGACCGCAGTGTTCACCCGCGTCGAATAGCGTACGCTCACCAGCCGAGCCGGTGACGTGCCGACCACCCCCGAAGTGCCCCCCGCGTGCGCGCTATACTCGTCGGTGCTCGAGGCAAGGCAAGCGCTGCCTCACACTCTCCAACGTCGGTCTCATCACATCCGCGAAGCAAAGCGACCCACCCTCTTCTTGCCGATCACCACATTGTGCCAGCACTGTTCCCCACGGGTCCACAGCCATCGCGTGGCCAAATGACTCTCGTCGGCCATAGTGCTGGCCGACCTGCGCCGGCGCGATGACGTAACACTGATTCTCAATCGCCCTCGCCCTCAGCAAGACCTCCCAATGCGCCGCGCCCGTGCGGAAGGTGAACGCCGCTGGCACTGCTAAAAGCTCGGCGCCGCCTGCAACTAGCGCCCGGTAGTGTTCAGGAAAGCGCAAGTCGTAACAGATTGACAGCCCCAGCTTCCACCCATCCACATCGCAGACTACCGCGCCGAGTGGCCCCGGGGCGATGGTGTCGCTCTCACGGAGCGCGGTGTCTGCAGCGACTTGTACGTCGAAAAGGTGGTTCTTCCGGTAAACGCCGATCTGTTCTCCTCGACGACTGATGACGACTGTCGTCGCAAAGGTATGAGCTGCGTCTGGCCCGCGTTCCGCGAACGAGCCGACAAGAACAGCGATGTCGTGCGCGACCGCGGCGGCGGCGATCCGCTGCATCTGTGGTCCATCCAGCGTCTCCGCTTCTGCGAGGCGCTGAGCTGATGGCGCGAGCTGAGTGGCGTTCTCTGGGAGAGCGAGCAGCTTCGCTCCCTGGGCCGCCGCTCGACCAACGAGCCCCTCAACTTCACGCATGCTGTCCGCGATTGAGTCTCCGGAGTTCATCTGCGCGATGGCGACACGCAGAGTGTCGCTCACGACTCAGGGCTCAAATCGTAGACGCGCACTTCGTCAAAGCGAACCGGTGCATCCCAGTCGTTGAAGCCGAAGTGCTGGTGCCCCTCTCCGGTCAGCGGGGCCTCGTCGTCGTAGGCGATGAATAGCTCATCATCGATGTACCAACGCATGACGTTGTCCGTCCGCTCGATGCGAAACCTATACACTTGGTTAGGAATGACCTTCTGTCCTTCCGCGCCAAGCAGGCGGTCCTCTCCGTGCTCATCCAATCGCGCGACGATGTTCAGCTGGTTATTCCAGCCACCGAAGATACCAATGTAGCCACTTTCGTGCGTCACGCCGTCTGTGAATATCTCAAACTTGAGATCTCCAACGTCTGTCAGAGATCTCGCCAGAAACTCAATGCGCACGTCTTCCGGCAGAGGCTCAATGAGCCACAAGCCGGCGTTCCGCGCGCCGGCTACGGCAACCCAACCGTCTTCGACGGACCATGTCTCGCTGGTTGTGGACCACGCTTCGCCCAACTCCCCCGTCTCGAAATCGTCCGAGAAGACCAGTCGAGGCGCAACAGACGCCTCTTCCGCTTCTTCTCTCTCTCTTTCTGAGGTGTCGCTCCCAGAGCGGTTGCACCCGAACACCAGCGCGCTTGATAGAAGTCCCACGAGTAGGACTCCAGAAGCACAGCGTGCCGCTATGGCGCGGTTCTGCTCGATTCGCTGCGCCGACGTCTCGCTGATCAGGTGGGTCATTAGCTCTCTTCGTCTTCTCGGTTGTACGGATGGGCGAGCTCATCGCCGCGTGTCGCGTTTGCGATCGGATTGATGTCGTCATTCTGCATGCGAACCATCGACGACAAGGTCTGAATGAAGTTCCAGAGAAGCTTGACCGCGAGCACCGAGTCTTGCCGCAGCACCTCATAGAAGTCGTCTCGATCGACCCGAATGAGGTGGCACTGTGTGTTGCTCGTCACGCTTGCGGAACGCGGACGGTTATCCACAAGCGACATCTCGCCAAAGTGTTGTCCTGCAGAGATCTCAGCGAGCGCTGTGTCGCTGCGATGCACCCTCAGTGCTCCGTCGACGACAATGTAGAGTTCATCGCCGCGCGTTCCCTCTTCGACCACCAAGAAGTCCTTCGGAACGAACATGGGACGGCAAACGGTGATCACCTTCAGCAGCTCGCCAAAGGTGAGGTAGTGAAAGAGCGGAATATCGCGGAGCGTATCCAACGTCAGTCGCACCCTCTGCGTCTGCTCAGTTTCTCCATCGCCGTGCGCGAGGAGAGTGAGGGCGGTGATGTTGTCATGCCCGCCCATTTTGTTCGCGAATTCGACTAAGTCACTAGCGGCGCCCGCGATCTCGCTGTGATCGAGGAACGTCGCGAGATCAAAGTCCTCGAAGTAGTTATGCAGCCCATCGGAGCATAGGAGGAGCACGTCGTCCGGGAGCAGATCGACCTCCGTGACGTCCACGTCTACAGCCGCGTAAACGCCGATAGCCCGTGTCAGCGCATTCAGATGCTTCGCATCTGCGGCCTCTTCTAGACGCACGCGGCCCGCCCGAATCATCTCCGTCAAGATCGTGTGATCTGTGGTCAGCAGATGGGTCTGCCCCCCGCGGCAGAGGTACAATCGACTGTCTCCCACGTGAGCAACGAGTGCGCGATTTCCAGACACAAACACCATGGTCAGTGTGGTGCCCATGCCGCGTTTGGCGGGGTCGGCCGCAGCGACAGCTCGTACGTCCTCATTCGCTCCTGCAACAGCAGAGCGCACGAGCTCGGCCGCTTCTTGTCGCTGTTCAAGTTCGCCGGTGAGCAACGATGTGAGTGTTCCTCGCAACTCTCCGAGCCGCCCATGGAGGCTGTTGGCAGCCGTCGCCGACGCGACTTCCCCGCTCGCATGCCCGCCCATCCCGTCACAGACGATGTAAATGCCTGCTGAGGGATCGCTGACGAAAGAGTCTTCGTTCTTCTCGCGACGCCGACCCACATCGCTCGCAGCGCTGACTTCGATTCTCATTGGGACTCCTAATTTTGTCGATATCGTCGCAGCGCAGCGCTCATTTGTCGAGTCAGACGAGTCGTTCGCGGAATCGCGTAAACATGTGCACAGCGTCGTTCGGCCCTGGACCGGCTTCTGGGTGATGCTGGACGCTGAAGACGCGCATGTCCGGCGCATCGATTCCCTCGATGGTGCCGTCGTTCAGATTAACATGCGTGACAATCGCCCCCTTCGGCAAGCCTTCCGGTCGGACGGCGTAGCCGTGGTTCTGTGCCGTAATCTCCACGCGTCCAGACGCTTGGTCCTTCACAGGCTGGTTCGGCCCTCGGTGACCGAACTTCAGTTTGAAGGTTTCGGCGCCTAGCGCTCGGCAGACAAGCTGGTGGCCCAAGCAAATCCCGAAAATAGGCCGTGCATTAAGCATACCGCGAACGCGTTCCACCGCAGCGTCCATTCGTCCGGGGTCTCCTGGCCCATTAGAGACCAGCACGCCGTCGAACCCGCCTGAATCCACGTCAGCAGCCGTCGTCGTGTGCGGCAGAACCGTCACGCGAACGCCTGTCTCGGCGAGACACCGCAAAATGCTGAACTTCACGCCGAAGTCGATGACTGCAACATGTGGCCACTCGGACTGTTCGCTTGGCCACGCGTCCGTCGCTCGACCGAACCGAACGGATGTCTTTACGTAGGGGTCCGTTGTCGCGTCGAGGAAGACCCGCTTCGGTTCTGGCACGCTGACTTCAGCGATCGGATCGCGTTCGCCATACGCCGGCGCTGCTGCAATTCGGGCCTTGAGCGCATCCACGTCGTCCGCCTCGGCGCCACTGGCGACACACCCCATCACGGCGCCTCGCTCGCGAATGTGCTTGGTGAGCGCTCGGGTGTCCACTCCCGTGATCCCCACAACACCTGCATCGCAAAGGTACTCATGCAACGTATGAGTCGCACGGAAGTTGCTGGCCACCCGCGAGGCGGAGCGCACGATAAATCCTGCGACCTGAACCCCCGCTGACTCCACGTCGAGCGGATTGCATCCGTAGTTGCCGACGTGCGCCGGCGTCATCGTGATGATCTGACCCCGATACGAAGGGTCGGTCAGAATCTCCTGATATCCGGTCATCGACGTGTTGAAGACGACCTCACCAAGTGAGACGCCTTCGGCGCCAAGAGGCTCGCCCTCGAAAGTGGCGCCATCGGACAACACAACAACGGCTCTACGCATCGTCTTACCGGGGTTCAGAGGCGGGCGATGTGCTCCCTCAACAGGCCCTTGCTGTCAACCGAAGTCGGCGTTGACGTAGCGCCTTTCGATCACCTGACCGAATCAAAGATGCGGTCCCAGCGGGTCTGGTTTCGGACGCGGTCACGGCTGAAGAAGATGAACATCGACGTGCCCTTAACGTTGTCGATCGGCACTTGGCCCCAACACCGCCCGTCGGAGCTATTGTCCCGGTTGTCGCCCATCACGAACACGTGATCCTCACGCACCGTGATCGGGCCGAACTCGGTGCTCCCGCCTCCGTTGTTGAGCACGGTGTAGGAGAGGCCCTCGGGCATTGTCTCGACGCTCGCTTGCTGATTGCGTCCCGCCATGCCGTCGCCCGCGGGCAGCACCTCCCGACCGAAGGGCTCGCCGTTGACGTAGATCACGCGCTCCCGCATCTCGACGGTATCCCCCGCTAACCCAATCACGCGTTTGATATAATCTTTTGGATGTTCGAGGCTGGGCAGGTCCCAGCATCGTCCGTCGAGATGACCTACGAGGGCCGAGTTCTCGACCGTCAGATCGTCCCCACTGCCAAGTTCACCATCAGCGCCCGCGCTTTCCAAGGTGTAGCCATGATCGACTAGGCCATAGTCGAAGGCCTGTTCCCAAGCATCAAAGCGGTCCGCTGAGGACAGCGCACGCAGATCTTCTAGCGCTGGCGGATAGCCATTATTTTCGCCCTGATACTGCGCAAGAGCACGCTCCACGGAAGCGATCCGCAGCTGCGTGACCACTTCATCGCGCGGGTAAACGAACACGATGATGTCTCCGCGTTCGATCTCTCCCCAACGCACAAGATACCGTGTCGTAAACGGCACTCGGATCCCGAGCGCGTTCTTCGCAACGAACAAATAGTCCCCGACCAGGAGCGTCGGCACCATCGACTCAGATGGAATCTGAAAGGCCTCAAACGCGAAGGCGCGTAGCAGAAGCGCGATCGTAACGGCGACTCCAATGGACTCTGTGTATTCGCGGACTTTGCTCTTCGCGAGCTTCGCGAGGTGACGGTCGACCTCGCTCTCCGCCTCCGAGATCGCCGACGTCAGACCATCAATATTCTTACCGGACTGCGCGATTTCAAGCGCCGTCAGCGCGGCGTTCACGTCATCGACAGCCGCGCTGTTGAGCGTCTTCTTTCCTCGCCGCAGCCGTGCGTTAGCCTCGCGGGCGACCTCTTTTGCTCGGCGCCTCAGTGAGCGTAATGAAGTGGCCATCGACTACTCCACCTTCAAGACCGCCAGGAATGCCTCCTGAGGGATCTCAACGCTGCCGACCTGCTTCATCCGCTTCTTTCCTTCTTTCTGCTTCTCCAAGAGTTTTCGCTTTCTGCTGATGTCGCCGCCGTAGCATTTCGCGGTCACGTTCTTGCGGAAGCCACGGATGGTCTCGCGGGCGATGACTTTCGCGCCAATCGCTGCCTGGATAGGGACCTCGAACTGCTGTCTCGGGATCAGCTCTTTCAGCTTCGCGGCGAGCGCCTTTCCGCGAGAATAAGCCGTGTCTCGGTGTGTGATCATGCTGAGCGCATCGACGCTTTCGCCGTTAACGAGCACGTCGAGGCGAACCAACTTCTCTGACTGGTAGCCGATCATCTCATAGTCGAAGCTCGCGTATCCGCGAGACACCGATTTGAGCCGGTCGAAGAAGTCGAAAACGACCTCTGCCAGCGGCAACTCGTACACGATCTGCATTCGGGTCTGACCGACGTATGCCATGTCCTTTTGACGGCCTCGACGCGCTTCGCAGAGCGCGATAACCGGCCCAACGAACTCCGGGGTTACGTGCACGGTCGCTCGAATCCAAGGCTCTCGGAAGTCCACGATGTCGTTGACGGGCGGCAAATTGCTTGGGTTCTCGACCCGCACATCTTCGCCGTCCTTGTTCGTGACGTGATAGACGACCGTCGGTGCTGTCGAAATCAGCTCGAGATCATATTCCCGCTCCAAACGCTCTTGGATAATCTCCATGTGGAGAAGCCCAAGGAACCCGCAGCGAAAGCCGAAGCCGAGCGCCTGCGAGGTCTCAGGCTCGAAGGTGAGGGCGGCTTCGTTTAGCTGCAGCTTTTCCAGTGCGTCCCGCAGCTCCTCGTAGTCTTTGCTGTCGATTGGGAACACGCCACAGAAGACGTTCGGCTTGATATTTTGGAAGCCAGGTAACGCCTGTGTTGAGCCGTTCTGCGCGTGCGTGATCGTGTCGCCGATCTTGGTGTACTGCACCTCCTTGATGCCCGTCACCAGGAAGCCAACGTCGCCAGCGCTCAGGGAGTCGACAGCGAGCGGGAACGGCGCGTACACGCCGAGTCCTTGAATCTCGGTCTCCGCATCGGTCGCCATGAACCGAACCTTCTGACCGGTCTTTACGGTGCCGGACATGACGCGCACCATCATCGTCACGCCCTTGTAGGAATCGAACCAGCTGTCGAAGATCATGATCTGAAGGGGGCCGTCCACATCGCCTGTTGGCGGCGGCACGTTCTTTACGACGGATTCAAGAATTTCTTCGATGCCGATGCCGTTCTTCGCGGACGCAAGGATCGCATCTGACGCGTCGATGCCGATCACATCCTCAATCTCCTCTTTGACCCGGTCGCACTCCGCGCTCGGCAGGTCGATCTTGTTCAGGACCGGGATAATCTCCAGCTCATTCTCCATTGCGAGGTACACGTTAGCTAGTGTCTGCGCTTCGACGCCCTGACTGGCGTCGACCACAAGCACGGCGCCCTCGCATGCCGCGAGACTGCGAGATACTTCGTAGTTGAAGTCCACATGCCCGGGCGTATCGATGAGGTTGATCCGGTAGGTCTTACCGTCCTTAGCGAGATAGCTGAGCCGGACGGCTTGCGACTTAATCGTAATGCCGCGCTCGCGCTCGATGTCCATGTTGTCGAGGAACTGGTCCTGACGTTGACGGTCCGACAGGGAGTTCGTGAACTCCAGCAGTCGGTCTGCCAGCGTCGACTTCCCGTGGTCGATGTGGGCGATGATGGAGAAGTTGCGAACGAGCTGCTGGGACATCGACGGTACACTAAAGAGGTGCCGTCCACGCGAGTGCGTTGCGGCGGGCGGAACGTAGGCAACGGCCGGATCGGTGTCAACGTGGGAACTTCCCACGTACTCGCACGGATTGCCTGCTTGCAGGGCACAGCGGGTTTACACGCTCAGGGTATCTGCAAAGGATTGCCGACGCCCTGCCCTGCATTGAGCGCGGAGAGCTTACTCGGTCCTCGGTGCCTCGTCTTCGCGGCTGGCGGCATCATTGGAAGAGGTGGATACGTCGATCGCTTCCTCTTCTCCAGCTGGTGACAGCGCTTCTGCCATTGGCCGGCGCACCCAGTCGTCGATGACTCCGTCCTCATTGGGGTCAACGCCTTCTCGCGCCAAGCCCAGCTCATCGTAGTAATAGTAGTGGTCGGCCGTGCCGGAGCCCGACTCGTCAAACTCGACCCGGAACAACCCGCCACCGCGGTAGAAACGGACCGTCTCTGCGGCGCCATCACCATCCATGTCGGCGTCCACGCGCGACACGTAGCCGTTGTCGTAGAGCGCCACGCGATCGAATTGGCCATCGAAGTTCACGTCCCGCTCTTCACGCTCGAGCTCGCCCGAGTTCGCGTACATGCGACGCACATCCATGTCGCCATCGCCGTTCACGTCCATCTCTTTTTCGACCTGTCGCCGGTTCGCGAGCGACATGCGCTCCACCGTGAGCCGGTCATCCACCGGGATGCCGTCGTCATTCAGAATCATGAAGACGAGTATCGTATCGACGCGACCATCGAGATCGATGTCCTTGTATTGAACGTAGCGACCATCCTCACGAATCTCAGTCTCAACGATGGTGCGCTGAGGGCCCTCAAATACAATCGTGTCGTCGTTTTGCGACCCGCCGCAGGCCACCAACAACAAGGCGGGAAACAACAAGGCAGGCAACAAGCACTCGGTTCGCAACTTCATCTGGCACTCCACCGGTAGATAGTTCGTGCATAGCGCGCGTTCGTCGTTCCCTCAATGCCGGAACTGCGCCACTCCTTGCCACCCCATCGCCCCGCCGCGTGCAAACGCACAATCGGCCACGCTACTCACCGCTCGCGTAGATGATGCGACGCTGTGTCGCAGCGGGCTCGCGCGCCAACACTCGCTGCCCCGCTTCCGCGCTAGCCGGTTCGGAGATTTCTGGCGCCGTCCGTACGGCCACGCCCGTCGTCGGCTCGGCGATGTTCTCGGCCGGAAAACCTTCCTCAGCGTCACGGAAGACGCCCGGGGCATCGTCTGGGTCGAGCGACGGCGCCTCGATAGCCATAGACGGCAGCTCGAATGACTCGGGAGTCTCGAAGTAAGAAGACACGGGCATCGGCACCTGCTGCCCCAGTACGAAGCCCGCGACGAAAGAGCCGGAGACCAACGCCACAACAGCCGCTGCCGTGTAGAGGACTCGGCGAGGGCTGATAGTGCGATTCGAGCGGCGTGATCGTGCCATGAGACCCATCGGGCAAACGAGATACAGAAGGGCCGCAGCTTACCTCCACCTACATCCGTGGCAAAATTTCCAGCAGGTCGTGCTGCTAACGTTCTCGACGCATTGGGTCCATTCCCACGATCTTGAGTCGCGGCCCTTCGCCGACCTCCAGCAGTGTACCAATTGGCAGGTCTATCTTGAGATACGGACCGTCCACGTAGACCGCCCCTCCTTCCATCAAACTGCGCACTGCTAGGCCCTCATGAATGTGTCGTACGCCACGAACCAGCTCGTACCGAGCGCCGTTCAAGGGATAGGGCTCGCGAACGAGGTACTGCACCAAATCTCCGCCGAGCGGCAACACAGTGCCTCCGGCGGACCGAATGCCTGCCGTGGACCCGGCTGCAGTACTGATCCATATGCCACTGGACGCGTGAACCTCTGTTCGCGGTCCAGCCGTCACTGCGTAACGCGACATCATCGCCGGGTTGGTGTTGGCGACCAGCAAGTCATTCATGCACGGCACCGCGTAGGGCTGGCCGTCAATGGTGAGGCCGAGACGGCGAATCTCGGTCACGGGTTCCTCTCCACGCACCCAGCGACGCAGCGTGGCCTCAAGGTCGTCTACCGTTGTACCCGAAAAGTAGCCCGTCGAACGCGAAGGGTCCGAGTTCACACCCAGCAAGGGAATGCCGCTGAGGCTGTGGGAGACATCGAGAACCGTGCCGTCGCCTCCGACGGCGAGCACCAGATCGGTGTCGGAGGCCGGCGTCTCGAAGTCGTCACGCGTGGTGATTGTGACGGCCCAATCAAAACGGCTCATCACGGCGGCGACTCGAAGATTCGCCTCGCGCTGGCGCAGCGCAGCATCCTTAAGCTGCGCAAGCGTCGCAGGGTCGTCCTGCTGCAGGCGCTCCGCGCGGCCAGGAAAGTCTCGCTGCAGAGCATCGAGCCGCGCGAGCTTCTGAACGATGACAACCTTCATGGCGACTCCGTGGGTGTTGGCGCCGCGAACCAGCGCCTCACCACTTGCTCGGCCGGCTTACCCCGCGGGGTATACCCATCGTCGAAGCTCCCACCATCACCGAACCAGTTCCACAGATACACACCTTCGATAAACGGTGCCTGCGCGACCGCGTTCGCCAGCGCCACGTAGAGGTCGTACTGAGCTAGCAAATCCACCTCATTCCCCTGTGTGTAGTCCCACGGGTGGCGCGCAGCGCCCCGCTGGCTCACGTACCCGACCTCGGTGATGAGGACACCGCGCTCCACCGCAGCTGACTCTGCTGCGAGGCCTTCGAACACCTCCTGCCACGCTACCGCGAACTCATCCGGACTTGGCCGATGTCCGTCGATGTTCGTCAGCTCGTAGTATCCGGTAACTCCGATCGCATCGAGCGCGTCCCAGAAGGGGGTGCTCATATAGTTATCCCAATTCGAGCTATACGTGAGCTTTGCGTCCGTAACCCCTCGAACTTCAGAGATAAGCGACCTCCATTGCGCCTCGTCCACTTCCATCGAACCGAGTTCAGATCCCACGCTCAGCCACTCCACATCGTGTGCGTGTGCGATGGCCGCAGCCTCCAACATCCGCGCGCGATAGCTTTCCCACCATGCCTCTCTGTCCGCAGGATTCAGCCGGCCCCGCCACTCCCCAATCGCGGTGTTTTCCAACTGAATAATCGGCAGAAGGAAAACGCGGAGCCCTTGGGCGTGCGCTTCGTCGATCGCCGTAGCCAGCTCTTCTGCAGTCGGTGTTCGCACGGGGTCGGGCGCGAGCGTCGACGAACGCACATCCTCCGCGTGCCAAGACCAGACCAACGAGACGCTCTCGGCGCCCGCGCTTGAGACCTCCCAGTATAACGAGCGATATGACGGAGTCTCCCCTTCGAAGTGCAACCCAACGGCCACGCCTTGGTCGAAGGAGTCGGGCGCGACCGGGACAGTCGCCACGACATCCGTGGCGAGAACGACGTCGCTCACCTGCGCGGCGGGTGAGCAGCCTGCGAGGAGCAGAGAAAACGCGAAACGCTTCGCGAGGTGCCGCGTCACCGTTCGCTCGGCGGCGCGTCGATTCGTATCATCGTTCGTCCACCATCAGCCCCTGCTGAGAGGACGCGGACACCCTCCAAAGCGCGGCCGTCCAGCGCGATGATTCGCGCAGAAACCTCCGCCCAAGAGGCGCCCTCATCCAAGGTGAGCCCCAGTGATATTGTGCCTTCCGCGGCCCAGACCTCTCTCACGTCGATGACCGCAGGGTGAATCTCCCGCAGGGCAGTGACTAGGGCCACAAAGGGGAATGCTGTTCCGCTTCTCGAGTGCACCTCAACTAGCCCATCTTGAGGCAACGCTACGCTCGTGGTGCTAGAGGTCGGAGCAGACGAGATGGCCTCTCCTAGCTGTCGACATGCCAAGTTAAGGGCCTCTTCATCGGTTGCAGCGAAGGCGACACGCCGGCCGGTCCAAGCCTCGCTGACGCCAGATCTCAGGTTGATGGTCAAGATCGTCACGTCCACGGCAGCGCGCCTCGCCCCCGTCCAAGCGACGTCGTGGTCGCCAACTCTGGACAACGTGCCCGTCGCCACGGCATCAGCGTTGTACAATCCACCCAAGCTTACGGCGTTCGTCTGCGTTATGTCAGACCGCCGAAGCAGCTGAGAGACCTGGGCGACAGGGATCGCGGCTGTGGGATCGATCCACGTATTCGACGCCGCGACGATGGCTTCCAAACACCGCCCAGGAGGTGCACCTGCAGCGACCCACCAGGCGCTCGGCTCGGCAGCGTCCGCGGTAGCGTCCGAGATAACCGGCAGCGTCGACGCTCGCACCTCAGCGACAAGGCACAGCGTGGAAGCAGCAAGAAAGATAGCGAAAGATCGTGAGCGCATGCGCACA
Source organism: Bradymonadia bacterium (assembly GCA_047610025.1). Taxonomy (GTDB): domain Bacteria; phylum Myxococcota_A; class Bradymonadia; order REDH01; family REDH01; genus JBLFZA01. The sequence continues at coordinate 14,658 of JBLFZA010000028.1, forward strand.
AGGGGGAGCGCGGAGAGAGAGAGAGCCTCTATTGGCCGTCATCCCAATACAAGTACGCGCCCGCGATTTCTACGGTTCCCGCAGCAAAGGGAGCACGCACTAGGTTCCCTTCATTTACGGTGGAGACCGCGACGCCGGCGTCCGGGTCCGCAACACGTACCGTTGATGGGATGGGTACGAAACTAAGCGACGTCGTAGGCCAGACCCAACCGGACGTTGCGAGCGCCTCGAGGAGGCGTTCAGCAGCCAGAGGGGTGCACCGTTCGACGAACGCCCCCCCTGTGAGCATAGCCAACTGAGCCCCGCTAGCCGCGGGCTCTATGGGCGTCCCAGGACCGTAGGGGTCAACGCAGGACAGGTTTGAGGTGTCCTGTGTCAGGGGGGCGAATACGTAGACGGGCCCGTTGAGTTGCTGGCCATAATAGTTCGTCAGCGCCGACCTCATCTCTCCGACGGGCAACGCTGCCTCCGTTGGGTTGCCGTCTCGCCCATTGAGCGCACCCATTCGAAACTCACTGTCCTCACGACTTAGGCCAACGATGTAGAGACGGGCCATATCGTCTGACAATCGCGCGCGTTGCTCAAGCGACGCCAGATTCAACCAGACACGCTGATCAATGTGGCCTCCGAAGAGAGACTGTGTCGATCGACGCCACGCCGCTGGGTCTGCCGAATCCGCTAACACTGGAACACCGGGCGCGCCGTTGAGGTGAGCGTCACCGCGTGTAAGCCACACACGCGTGCGAAGTCCGCGCAATGAGCGCTCCGCCTCCAACAGCATCAGCGTGTCCATAACCGTCTCGGCGGTCGTGCGAGTGCCAAGCGTATCGAGCGCGACGAACACGTGGAGATCTTCCGCCAGATCCGTCGCGACACCAACTTCGCAGTGGGCTCGCAGCCGCGATTGATCCGTCCGAGCCAATTCCGGGCGTCCGAGCCCTGCATGAGGTTCCACAACAGTGAGCACAAAGCCTGGTCCATCACGGTCGACGGTGTACCGAACGACGGCCTCCGACGTGAAGTTCGGTGCCGTGAGCAGAAGAGCGTCAGTGGAAGACTCCCCGAAGGCTTGCTGCGCCAACAGCGAGAACACGTCCGAAATCGGCACTGGCTGGGTTCCGGTCCCGCCGCCGGAATCAATCACAGCCATATGCAATTCGGAGGCGACGCCCTCATCCACCGACAGCGCGACTTCGCCGAACTGCCAACCTGAGCCCGCCAAGGCCGAGGTCGCCACGCTCGCGAACCGCTCCACTGGAAGAGCTTCTGCGCTCAAATCATGCCCAAAAATCGCGACGCCACGCTCCGACACAGCGAGGCCGTTACCCCGCTCGGTCCGGCCAGCAACCTCCCAACCCGTCGGCAGATAGACCCGCTGTATCCTGTCTCCCATCGCGACAGTACTTCCGATGGTCAGCAACGAGGATGTACAAACAGAGGCGATCAACTCATCGCCATCGAGTTCCCCATCTCCATCGGTGTCCGCTCGCCGTGGATCATGTTCGCCAGCGCCTTCGTCCCAGACACCGTCTCGATCGACATCCTCGTCCCCGTCCAAGAGACCGTCGCCATCGGAGTCAGCTTGGCCGGGGTCTGTCTCCCCTTCGTCGACTCGGCAGTTGAGATTCGCGTCTTCGATGGCGTCAAGCAACCCGTCCTGATCAACGTCCTGCACGCCGTTAGGAGGGACGCATCCTGTGGCGATGTCCACGTTAGTAGCGTCACCTCCGGCGTCTAGGCCCAAGCCGTCCGCCGCGTCGGCGATCGACTCTACGCCTGCGTGTTCACCACAGGCAGTCAGTAGCGTCGCGAACAATAAGATGTAGAGGCAACGGTTCAGCATCAGACCTGTAGCACTAGCGGCGAGCCGAAAATGGCGCAAATCAGCGCAGAAGCTGCGCCCAAATTGACGGGGGCAACCCGCGCTGCATAGTGTATTCGGTGTTCTAATCAACCCTCGAAACACCATCACACCATGAAGCGTGTTCTGCTGACCGTTTTGTCTACCCTTCTCGCCGCGTCCGTCCCAACGGCGGCCGATGCTGCTCGTCCCGGCGAAATCACAGACACAGCGACGGCCGCGACATTCTCCTACCGTCTCTCACGAGGGCTCTCGCAGCGACTGGAGACCAACATTGTTATCCAGACGGAGGAGCTCGCGGGGCGCCGTTCGACGGAGCACGTCTTCAACGCCCGCTTCGGATATACTTGGGAAGTGCAGTCTGTTGGCGACGATGGAACGGCTACGGTCGCAAACAGTCTGACCAACGCTGAGGCCAACTACACGATCGCAGGCGAGCGCGAAGACACCACCGAGATCGTGAACGCCATGCGCGGTGCACGTCTCAGCCATCAGGTTACAAGTACTGGCACCCTGATCAACGCCACCGGAACGCTAGAGACAGAAGAGCAGATTGGGAACATCGTTCACGACATCATCTCGAGCGCGTGGGTGCAGTTTCCAGCAGAGCCCGTCTCTCCAGGCGACATCTGGCTTCAGAGCATCCCGAGAGCTGTCGGATTGGATACCGGCTCGATTCAGGCCGGCACCACTGCGCAATACACGCTCGCCGGCTACGCCAACGTTGGAGGTGCACGACACGCAGTCATCGACGTTGTTTACGCAACCAGACTTGATGGTCTCCTCGAGGACGAAGGCGGCAGCGGTCAACGGGTCGAACTGCTTGGGCGAGGGGCCGGCACAGCCTACGTTCTGTTCAACATGGCCACGCATCGCGTCACCGAGGTTTCTGGCAACATTGGCGACGTGATGACGGGAACGCTGATCTCCGGCAGCCGAGTACAGACGGCGTACAGCATTAGCTTTCATGTGAGTGCAATGAACGCTGGCGACGCACCCTCGGCGTTCGCCCCGCTCTAAGCAGCAAACCAACGCAGATGCTCTGCCGAGCTCGCTGCGCCACTGACAGCCATCGGGCCCGCCTCAAGCGCGGGCCCACTTTAGTTTTGGCTGCACACCACAACTTCAGCCAGCGCGCGGCTACCGGCGGCACGAAAGCCACGTGCCCCAGCCTCCCACTCTGCCTCGGACCATGTTGCGATGCTCAAGACGTCGCGCTGTTTCCGGGCGTCGTGAGTGCGTTATCGACCACCCGAGGGTCTTCACAACGCGGGTCGTCAGCACGTCTCCTTCTCTCCCCGCGAGCGTCCCATGCTGTGCGACTAGTCTCGGCCAAATGCTATCTGGCTAGTTGCCCCGTGCCCGCAAGAGCAGCGTTGTGCACTGATGGCGATACGCCCCGCCTGCAATCTCCCGCGACTCGCTAATTGAGCCGGAAGGGATACGTGACCGGAATCGGATCGCCCGTAAAGCGTGGGAACGTCATGGCACGCACAACCCCCGCCACGCAGTTGGAGACATCGTTGGAGTTCTCGGGTGAGACACCGCTCACAGAGCCATCACGTTGAATCGAGAACGTCACTCGATATGTGCCAGGCTCTCCATACTCCGTGCATCGAGCGACGCGGCTGTTATATCGTCGCACAGCAGACTGGACCTCGGAGCGACCGAGAGTTGCAGGCGCTGCGGGCGCTGCGGGCTCGGCTTCCGCTACCTCAGCCGCCGGGCGTTCTGTGCTGGCAGGCGTTGCGGGCGCCGAGTTTGAGCCTTGGATCGCGGCGAGTGCAGCGGCTACCGCGTCCGAGTCGCGGCTATCTTCACGACGTAGTGTCGGCACCGTTGGCTCAGGCTCCGGGGGCTCGGCCACTCGTTCGCGCGGTTCCTCACGTTCCGGCTCTGGCTCTCGCTCTCGCTCTCGCTCTCGCTCTCGCTCTCGCTCTGGGACAGAGCCGCGCTCCGTTCGGCGTTCTTCTCGCGCAGGCTCCGCTCGTTCGACGCGTGTACGACTAGCCGGCTCAGCGGCGGCATCAGCCGCTGTGCTGGCAGCAATCTCTTCTTCGGACGGCGCTTCCCCTTCAAGCGCGACGACGGCCGGATCACCAGTCCCCTCAGCATCCGCTTGACCGGTTCCCTCATCGACGAGCGCAACGGCTGGAGCCTCCTCGGGCTCGCCATCCGCGACGGGAGCCTCCGCAGCTTCATCCTCGGCAGCCACGACAGAAGCGGCCGTTCGTGATGCGACCCCGTCATCCTGCGTTGTCGGCTCTGCTGTGACGACCGCGACCGGCTCATCGCCATTCATCAGAAGCATCACGAGCAACAGCACGATCACTACCATCAACGCGCCGAGCGCGATGTATGGAGTCATGCTTTGCCTCCGAGGAGGCAAAGCCATCGGCGCCATCGTCGGCGCCGGTGCGAGGATCGCACCAGGACCAGCAACGCCTGCGTCGCTCTCGGTAGGCGGCGCTAACGCTGCCTGCGCACTCGCGAGCGTCCGTATATCGATGAGACCCGAGCCTTCGGTTCGGGGGACGGCGTCTCCGCCTCGGGGTTGTGACTTTGGTGCCGTGAGGTCAGACAAACTAAAGAGCACCGAACTCTCGTTCCGCTCCGCAGTGAACCCGCCATTGTCCTCCGCCGTGGCCGCCGCACGCGGAGCCGAACTCCCCGTCAATGGGCTGCGAGCCGAGTCAGCGGCAGCCGCAGCAAGCAACCCGCTTCCACTCACGCGCTCGGCGACAGCCGGAGACATGGGCGACGGCGAAAACGGAGAGGCCGGTACTATCGGCTCATTGACTGCCGAACCCAGCGAAGAATCGATCAGCTTATCCACCGCGAAGGCGCCCGACGAGGACACCACTCCACCGGCGACCGGCCGCTCTTCACTCGAAACAACTTGAGTCGCCTCGCCACCGAAACCGTCATTGGCAGGAACAAGGTGCGCCAACGCCGGCACATCGCTCATGCGAAGCCAGTCCGCCATCCCCTCCTTCCACGCGTACGTGTCCGAATCGATGAGGCCTTGCGCAATCTGCGCGACGAGCTCTTCTTCGTTCAATGGACCCGTTTGGGCGCCGTCAATCACGACATACCAAACGGCTTGACCGGCGTCGCTGGCGCCTACGCCAGCCGCAGCGGCAACAGGCCCCCCGAGCTGGGTGCCATCCACCATGATCATGTTGCTGCACTTCTTGCAGCGAACCCTGAACAGTTTGCCAGCGATCTTCGCATCGGCAATCTGATACTTGGCGGAACAGCTATCGCAGACGATACGCATCGAGACGGGGCACTGGAAAGGTGAGCGAACTAACGAATGGTCTGCACACCGAGACCGCTACTCGAGCGCGGATTCCTCGGCGTCCTGATCGATCTCTTCGATGAACGACTGCTCAAGGTTGAGCAGGCTATCGAAACGCGCGCTGCCGCGTTCGGTCATCGAAACGCCCGTTGGGCGCTGAAGCTCGCCGTCGATTAGCATATCGTTGAAGTCATAGAAGCGCGTCTCCACGTCGCCCTCGTCGTTCTGAGCGAAGGACGACTGAGCCGAAAACGAAAGCACAAGAACCGCAGCTACAGATAGGAACTTCTTCATCGGGTTCACCTAAATACAGAGATATCTATGAGACGCTATATCACCGCCGCCACGTGGTGACAATCGGAGCAACCATTGGCTAAGACGCGGAGCCCTCCCCTCTCATTCAGTTCCCGCTGCGTCCGACAAGATCTCAGGCAAGAACGACGTGCCAAGAACCGCGAGATTATCGAAGCCGGCCGTACCACGTGACGTGTACGACACCCCCGTAGGGCCGTCCACGGACCCGGTAATCACACCTCCATCCATATCGAGATGGATCGTCGTATCGGCCGCGTCGAACTCTTGTGAGAGATCGTATTGCTTGGTCTCGGAAGCGACTGCTTCAATCGCCATGAAGACGAAGACAAACCCAAGAACAGAAGAGAGGGGCAACCATGTCGAGCGTTTCATCGGAGTCTCCGCAACAGAGCGAGCGCCGACCAAGATGTCGACACGTCTCCTCAACGAAGCTCCTCGACTATCGGTCTACGCTTCTCAGCAAAAACGAACATCGCCCGGCAGAGTGGTCCACCGGGCGATATCGACGTTCTACGCGCGGCTACTCGTCGTCAGACGGCGCGGCCGGCTGCTGAGAGTTGCGAAGCTGTGGAACCGAACGACAGAGCGCACAAACATTGTCCTCCTGCGCGTTGCACGTGTCGTTGGTCAGCGACCGCTGACGAAGGTTTTCCCCACACCACCGCTCGGTGTTATCGAGGTCATTGTTCTCACGGAATGAGATGTCCATCAGCTGTTCGGTGATGAATGAGTCTCCGGAGTGCGTATCGTGCGCCCCGAGGTAAGCGGCGTACGCACTCTCTACGTCGCCACCGCCGTAGGAACAGGCTGCGAAACCCACCATCGCCGAACGGTCACGCGGACGAAGCGCAAGCGCTTCGCCAAACTGTTCGCAGGCTCGTCCCCAGAACGCGTACTCTAGATAAATCGTCCCGAGGTTCGTACGCGCAGCAGCATTCGTGCTGTTGTTCATGATTGCGCGACGGAACAGTGACTCCGCCAAATCGTGCTCATCATCCTGAAAGGCAACAATGCCGAGTTCGTTCTCAATGTCGCCCTGAAGCTTCACCATTCGGTTCGCACGCGATTCATTGTAGCGACGCAGTGCCACCACCTGCTCATCGGACAATCCTTCAAACTGAGTCTCGTCATCGAGGCTTAAGACGGCGTTCTCGATTTCACCGAGCGCCTTCTCCCAGAGGTACTCCGCGAGCTGCATGTCGCCCTGATCCTTGGCGATGAGCGCGAGCACGTTCAATGCGCCAACGTCGTTCTGGGTCAGCTCAAGAAGCTCACTCGTAAACAGACGTGCGCTATCGAGGTTTCCGTTCTGAACGTTCAGAGCCGCAAGGTTCGCACGCGCCTCCGCGTTCTGCTCATCCAGCTCCAGCATACGACTAAATGCCGCCGTTGCCGCCTGCGCGTTGCCGGCGAGCGCGTGTGCCTTCCCGATGTTCAGATAGATCTCCATCTGGAACTCGACGGGCCAATCACGCTCCATCAGCTCTTGCACCTTCGCAGCCTCAGATTCGAACGTAGCCGCTGCCTCGCGGTACATGCCGAGATCCATCTGCAGAAGGCCCTGGTTCTCGTAGGCTTCCCAGAAGTCTTCATCGACTTCGCGGGCCGCGCTAAAGCGCGCGAGCGCCTCCTCGTAGTTAGGGGGAGACTGGTTCATCGCCACGATACCGCGGTTGAACTCGCCGAGAGCGGCAGCGTTCACGCCAGGGATGTCCTGAATCTCAGGAACGCACATGTGATCAACAGCACATAGGAAGCCCGCTTCGCATGGCATCTCTTCCCAACACTCCCAACCACTGCGGTCTATCTGCGGACCACCACAAGCGCTCAAGGCAGCGAGCGACACACCGACTGCGCCAAAGCGCAGCACGTTAATCATCGAACGCTTCATTGTGCGCCTCCCTCAGACGACGAGTCGTCTGTCATTGTCTCATCCATCGTGTCTTCGGCTGCGTCGGTGGCATCATCCAGTGCCCCGCCGACATCGTCAGCGGTGTCATCCATCACGTCTTCAGCGTCGTTGACTGCGTCGTCCATCGTGTCATCGGCGGCATCTTCCACGCCTTCGGTCAGGCCGTCCACGGCGCCATCCATCGTGCCGTCGAGCATCGCGCCATCCATCTGACCTTCCATCCCTGGAACCACCTCAACAAAGTCGGCGAACGCCTCCAATTTGTCAGTGAGGTCCAAGATGTAGTTCGTCGAAAGGTAGGCGTCGCCAGTGTTGTCGGCATCAAAGCCCTCGCTAACACCCACTTGGTAGCTGGGGTCGAGGTCATTCAGGTTAACCATCAGGTCGAGTGTCCAGCTCGTGAAGATTTGGTTCTGCTCTGCAACGTTCCGCCCCTCCGTCCAGGTCAGCTCTGCCTTCGCGCGGAGGGGCTCACCGATCGTGAACAAGAACTCGTCATACTGATCGAAGGCTTCGTCACAGGCGTCGTAGTTGAAGTTCGTCGCGTCGAGACACTCATCGTAGTCCGGCGCTGGAATCTCAAAGATGTCGCTGTAGAAGTCGTAGAAGAGCAGACCCATTCGGGAATACGCCGCAACAGCCCACTGCGCGTCACCCGCGTTGTAGATTGTCGAGATCGACCGCTGCGCAGCGATAACCGCTGCACCGCGTGCTTCCATCTTCCTCGTCAGCACTCGGTAGTCGCCTGCCGGGAACTGCAGGTCCGCCACCTCGGCCGCCACAAAGAGTTCGTTTGCCTCGTAGAACATGGCCTCCACGGCGAAGGGTCGAACGCTATTGCGCTCGCCCTCATCCGTGAAGTTTGCACCCGGCTCGATAACCCAAGAATCGAACAAATCGCCTTCGTTGAACAGCGCCTCTCCCGGGCCGAACTGGCTCACGACCTGCTCGAAAATATCCGCAGCGGCACGATCGTTCCCTTGCTCTTCTCGAATCTTGGCTTGGCTATAGGTCGCCGCCAATCGACGCACCTGGTCGCTTGGGTAGTTGTCGTACACCTGTTGGTACCGCTCGAAGGCGGCGTCCAAGTTACCCCGGTCCTCCTCAATGCGAGCCAATTGCAGGACGACATCACGTTGAGTCGTGTCCGCAGCGTTTGTCTGCTGAAGCTCGATGTAACGGTCGTACATCGCGATGGCTTGGTCGTACTGGCTGAGTGCCTCGCGAAGGCGCGCTGCGTTGTACACTGCGTCGATGACCGTGCCTGCGTCGCCTTCCCACTCCGGATGGTCCGTATTGATGCGCTCAAACCAATCCGCCGCCTGCGAGAAGCTCGCCTGCGAATCATGGATGAGGCCCATGACGTACATGGCTTCCGGCACGCGCTCGTCCTCTTCAAAGCGCACGATGAACTCGTTGTAGAGGCCAAGCGATGTATCGACCTGACGAGCCTGCTCGTAGGTCGCCGCCGCACTGTACAGAGCGTCCTTTGACCACTCTGAGTCCGGGAACTCTCGGTACAGTTCAACCTGCTTATCGGCTGCCTCGAGGTAAAGGGCTCGTCCACCGCGGGTGTCGCCGTTGATGGTCAATTCGCGGCCAGCATCCATGAGGTCAGCTGCCTGGTTGCTCATCGCGTATGCGATCGCACCGGTCAGGCTGTCCACATTGCAGATCTCGTCTTCGCTATCGGCGCAAACGTCGACAAGACGACGCGCGACCGACTCGATGCGCGGCCAGTCCTCAACAGCGTTGTAGCAAACGAACGAAGCGAGAGCCGCGTCGAAGGCCAGACGGTGTGTCGGGTGGTGAGCGATGATCGTCTCGAAGCGCTCGGCAGCTTCGCCGAGGTGCCCCTTGAACAAGTAGATCTTCGCGGCGCGCCAGCTTGCCGCCGGAATATCTTCGTGGTCCGGGAACATGTTCGCGAAGAAGGTTACCGCATCAACATAGTCCTGCTCGGCCTGGGTCAGAGCAATTGGCACATCGACGGCGCCATCCTGGTCCCGGTCGTAGAGCTCGTCGAACTGTCCTGGCGGCGGCAATGGCGCATCGATGTCCGGGAACTCCCGAATCATGAAATCATCCGCGACCTGCAAGTATCCGAGCGCGGAGTCGAGCGCGTGCTCGGCTTCCTGGTCCGGGTCCATGTCCACAACCGCTCGGTACGCCTGACCTGCGTCGAAGAGCGTCTCGTAACACGCCTCCTCACCGAGGAAGTGTGTTGGCCCACAGCCAGGGAGCGCATCGTCCGCGTCGTGCGCGATCTTGTAGTACAGCAGCTCCGAGTAATAGAAGCGCTGGTCGTACATTTCGTCGGTATCTGGGAAGCGCGCGAAGAAGTACACGAAGTCATCGCGCGTCTCGACGTACAGCTCTCGCGACGTATCGATCTGGCTGTTCCGAATACGATCGGCTTCTTGGAAGTTTCGGTTGATGATCGCGAGCATCCAGCCCTCGGTCATGCCGCGTGCGTTCGTCTGAGCGCGGGTGTCGTTTACGTTCCGCACAGCCCACGGGCCATTCGGGTCCATCATTGAGATGAACTGACGTGCCCGGCCCTCGTACCGGTCCCAATCACCAATATTAGTGAGGGATGCCAACGTGGCCTCGGCCCATTGCGGCACCTTGCCATCTTCATTGAACCGGTTGATGAAGTACTCGTAAACCGCGACGCGATCCTCGTCCTTGCCCTTCTCGTCATAGAGGTTGGCAAGTCGCTCGAGCTGTTGGCGCATGAAGTCTTCGCCTTCGTATCCCTCGTAGTAATCGCGAGCGCGGATCCAGCCGTCGTCGAACTCGACGTAGCACTTCAACATGTCGTTGAGCGCTTGGCGTCGGAAGTCGAGTTGCGGGTTCCCCTGCACATCGAGATTCGTGACCACGGTCTGGAAATTCGAGAGAGCATCTTCAAACGCGTACTCGTTGATGTCGATCCAACCGAGCTTGTAGATTGCGTAGTTGTACGTCGACGCCTCGGGGAAGGTCAGCGCTTCGTCATAGTTCTGACGAGCGGCGATCAAGAGGTCGTTGTCGAAGTAGTGGTCCGCCATCAGGATGCGCGCATCCGGGATGTAGGTCGAGTCGGGGTAGGTGTTAACGAGACGCGTGAGGAACTGAATCCCCTCAGATGCCGCGTCGTTCTCCATCAGCGTTTCGCCGAGCTTGAACACAACCTCGTCAATTCGGTCGTACGATGGGTGGTTACGAGCGACAGCGCGGTACTGTTCGATAGCCTGCGCGTAATCGGGCATGGGCTCGTAGCAAACCGTATCGCTGACGCACTGGTACCAGTTGTCGATGCACTCAGTGAAATCACGACGAGCGACGAGGTCGTCTGCGTCGGCGATTTCCTTCAGCGCTTCCGCCATGCGAAACATGACGTCCGCGCGACGTGGGTAGTCCGCCGGCATCTCACCCAAGAGACCACCGAGTTGTTCGATGAGCGCTTGCTTGAGCACGTAAATCCGCTCACGCTGTTCAAGGA
>JBLFZA010000029.1:0-25099 GCA_047610025.1 Bradymonadia bacterium
GCATGGACATGCGTTTCGCCGACGGAAGTCGCCTGCACCATTGGGTCGCCGAACGAGTGTGGTGGGCTAGGGGCACTCGAGTATGAAGGCGCCCCCGCTCTGCCGGGAGAGCCATGTGCCGGCGGCTGCCGCGATGGCGTGCTCGTTTGTGAAGATGGGGCGGCAGGCGGCCTCGGCTGCGAAGGCGCAGTGCCGCTGAACCCCTGCGGAGGGTGCGCACTCTTGCCCGACGCGGAAGAACCGTGCGGCGTGTGCGGCGGCGAGTGGGTCTGTGACCTGTCCGAAAGCAGCGTTGACTACATTTGCGAGGGGCCCACGCCGAACGCCTGTGGAGGCTGCGCAGTGTTGAGCGGCCAACCCGGAACTGATTGTGGCGAAGGTGGGGTAGTCGTCTGCAGCAGCTCCGAAGCCGTGACATGCGACGGAGGCGGCGGCGCGACCAACCCGTGTGGCGGACTCGGCGAGCTCCGAGCCGCGACCGACGACGAGTTTGCGACGGGTAACCCCGGCGACGCCTGCGGCGATTGTGAGCAGGGGACCGTGACATGCGAAGACTTCTCGACAATCGCCTGCCGAGGAGATGGCGAACGTAACAGCTGCGGCGGGTGCGAGAGACTCAGCGATGAGCCTGCGAGTCCGTGCGGAGATTGCGGCGACACCGCATGGCAATGTGAGGGTTTAGAGCGTGTCGCCTGCGGCTCTCTAGGGGTCGAAGACGATGCACGCGGCAATGAGTGCGGCGGGTGTGGTGATTTGCACGGGCAGCCGGGAAACGACTGCGGCGTTTGCTATGCCTATGAGTGCCTTGGCACAACGCGCCTTCAGTGCCTCTACGAGCGGGATGATGGCTTCTGCACCGCCGGAGGCGACACATGTGAAGAGTTGAACTGCGAGGGGTTGCTTCGTGAGTGTATGGATGGTGTCACCGCGTTCTGCGGTGACTGTTTAGCCGGGTACGTGGAGGTCGAAGGCCAGTGTTTGCCAGCTGGCGCCTGCGACGAGGAGCGTCCCTGCCCAGAGGATCAAGTCAGCGAGCCGTCCGACTGCCTCTTCGATGAGCCGTGTGGAGAGCAGTCGGTCAGCTACACGACGTTCAGGAGTTTTCAATGTGTCGCGGGCAGCTGCCGGTCTCGCCTAGACGTCGAGGCATCAACACAAGAGTGCCCCGCCCGCAATACAGAGGGGCTGGACGTAACCGAGTACTTCATCGGTGGGCCGGAGCCGGTAGAGCCTGGTGCTCCCGACGAGGTGCCGACGGAGTGCTTGCCGGTTCCCGCGGACCCCTGTTCTGGCCGCGGCAATCGCGTGGATTACAAGGCGATTTGCCGCGATGGTCGCGCCTCTGACGAGTCGGAGAACGTCGCCTGTGAGCTAGGAGACGTCGATGGTTGGGAGTGCTCGGGTGGCGTTTGTGAAGATGGCGAGTGCCTGCAGGATGCGCGGCAGCCGATTGGCGACCCGTGTCGAATCGCCCTTGATTGTGTCTCCGGTCATTGCAGTCGGGGAATCTGTGCACCTGAGGCCTTCGTGACCATTCCGGCAGGCACGTTTGTGATGGGTTCACAATCTCCCGGCGAGGTTCAATTCGACGAAACGCCCGCGCGACAAGTCACGATCTCCAACGCCTTCTTCATGCTTGCCGCAGAGATGCCGGCAATCTTGATGCGAGAGCTCGGCTATGGCGGAGGATCGGACGACTGCGACCTCTGTCCCGCGCGCTTCGTCACCTGGGGACAAGCGATTGCGGTCGCGAACCTCTACTCAGCCGCTGAGGGCTTGCCGCTCTGCTACACATTAGCGGGGGCGTCAGTGCGCTTCTCCGGAGTGCAGTGCGCGGGGTATCGACTCCCGACGGAAGCCGAGTGGGAGTATGCCGCCCGTGCGGGCTCTCGCGAGCGTTTCTTCTGCGGAGACAGTCCGAGTTGTTTGCTACCCTTTGCAGGGCCCGCTGCCGAGAGTGTGGAGTCTGTCCTCGCCTTCGACCCATCGCCCTGGGGGCTTTGGGGCATTGTCGGAGGTGTCAGCGAGTGGGTGTGGGACGTTTATGACGCGCGCGCCTATCAGGCCTCCGACGGTGACGACCCGCTGGGCCCCGAGACGCCACGGCGACTCGGTGTGACGCGCGGCTGCGCCTACTACGAGACCCGCGACGACAACTGCCGCCACAGTCGTCGCTATAGCGCCGACCCGTCACAGGGCTTTGAGGACGTCGGGTTCCGTCTTGTTAGAACCGTGCCGTTCTAGCGCGATCGGGCTCGCGACCGGCTGCGTGTTCTCGCGCAATCCGTCCGCAAGCGGCACTCGGCTAGGGCTGCAGGCCGATTCGTTGGTCCAGCCCAATCTCGCCTGCGCCGCCCACTCGGACGCCGCCCATCGCTTCGAAGATGACCTCGGTGAGGATGTCTTGGCCCGCCGAGTTAAAGTGCAACGGGTCGTCTAGGTAGAGCCCGAGGTCATCCCCACGCGCCTCCATCGCTCCGTACATATCCGCGATGATGAGGTCTTCCTCCACCGCGAGCTCATCGAGAATCTGCTCGAGCGCGTCGAGGATGAGCGGTCGAATGATGGGTAGTGCGAACCCGAACTGCTCCTGCCACGTCGATGACTCTGCGTAGTTTGGGTAGAGGAGATAGACGACATCAATGTCGGGATTCACGAAGCGCACCTGGTCTTTGATGAAGAGGATGCGGTCTTGCACTTCGCGAACGAAGGTCGGCACGCCTGCGATCGCTTCCTGGATGTCTCCGCCACCCGAGAACGCGTTGTTGGCGTAGTTCAGGATGTCGTTACCACCGAGCGAGACGATGAAGACGTCGGCGTCTGCGAGGTTCGCCTCGATGTTGTCTCGGAAGAGATCCGTGCCGGGCACCCAATCCTCCGACACCGTTCCGGGAACCGCGACGTTGACACTCTCGATGTTCCCGAGCGGTGCCATCAAGGTTGCGAGTCGATCAGGGAACGTCACGTCTGCGCCAATCACCGGAACGCTGTCGCCGGCTGTCACGATCTTCAGGGAGCCGGATTGCAGCGCCGCGACGATACCTCGAGGGCAGTTCCGGGTGCGGCAGTACTCGCTGTCTTCGATGGGCCAGTCGCGCATGTACACGCCTTCGCTCAGCCCTCCGAACGCAGCGATTCCGTCGTCACATGTCGCGGTGCTTCGGAGCGTGGTGCCGTCCCACAGGCTTAGCGTCGACGCGACGACTGGGACGTCGCCATCCGTTTCGGCATCGTCGAACACCGAACGGTCGGACTCATCGTTGTCCGTATAGATCTCGACCAAAAGCGCGATGCCGTCGTCACGCGCGGCTTCATCGCAAGCTCCTGCTGCATCGGGCGAGTCCGTGTCGCTCGCTCCACCATCCGTGATCGAGGCATCGAGGGCCACGCCACCGTCAACGCCCGCGTCCACATCAGAGGTCACGTCCGAGACCGGAGCGAAGACGTAGCCCGCGGTGTCAGAACCGCAGCCGGCTGCCAAACCAGCGCTCAGCGCTAGCACTCCCAAATTCCATCGACGCATCATGTGAGCCCTTGCACATAGCTAAACCGTCGGCGCTCAAAACGAGACAACGCGCCGCGTTACAGACCGCTAGCAGATCCGATGACGCGACGCGACGGTCTCGCAGGTAGCTGGCGCTACTCGCTGAGCACTGCGGAGACGTTGACGCTCACTTCAATCGACTCTGCGACTTTGAGCCGCAGCGGTGGATGTACGGTGATGTTGTGCTCGCCAAGCGGTACGGCAAACCTCGCCTCGATCCGCAAGATGTCGTTGTCGATGCCGTAGCTGCCGGCGACCTGGTCGTTCGCGATTTCATAGAAGCTGACTTCAGCCGTGGTCGTGACGCTCCGTGTGACACCGTTGAGGGAGAAGTCACCTGTGACCGTGGCGTTAATGGCTTGGCCGTGACTCAGCGTAGCGCCACTTGGCACATCGACGGAGGTCAGCGCGAAGGTGATCTCCGGGTGGCCGGCTGCGTTTAGCCAATCGGCGCTATGCAGATGCTCGTCTCGGAGATCGACACCGGTGCGAAGAGACGCGACCGGAACGCTGATGGTGCCGGACGTCGTGCCGGGCGCGTTGATGTCCGTCGTGAGCGTGCCATGTATCGCTGCCGAGGTTCCGGTGATGGTCTCAAGAGTCGCATCGGACTCGAACGAGACGCTGCTGAGTCCTGGCGCAATCACGAAGTCGGCTGCCGACACGGCGGAAGGTGCGGCGAGGAGCGCCAAGACGAGTAGGGGAGTGAGTCTTTTCATGGGGGTTCCTGTCAGGTTGGGGAAAAGTGTCTTTGCGTGTGAACGGGCTATTCGCTGCCTTCGGCTGGGGCCGGCAGCGTGTTCAGAAAGGCCTCGAAGTCGTCCTGCAGTTGCTCCTCTTGTTGCATCTGCTGCACGACCTCAGGGTTCTCAGCATTCAGTTGTGTCCAGACCACGCCGGCGCCGACGGCGAGAACGCCGAGTAGAGCAGCGAGGGCGAGTTTCTTGTTCTGGGTCAGTGTCATGGTGTTCCGGGGACTTCGTCGTTGATGAGGATCAATGTAGTGCGCCTAGTTCATGCTTCAAATCGATTGATTGAATGTGTAGTATTCGTTTCATGAATTTATCAGCGGTTGACGTAAACCTACTTATTGTCCTCGACGCTCTGATTGAGACGACGTCGGTCACGCGCGCTGGCGTGCGCGTTGGGCTCAGTCAACCCGCTACGAGTCATGCGCTCGGCCGTCTCCGCGAACTGTTCAATGACGAACTGCTCGTCCGGCATGGCCGCAGCATGGTGCTGACGCCGCGTGCCGAGGAGCTGGGCCTCGCCGTCAGGAAGTGGCGTGCTCTGACCGAGGAGGTGCTCTCTCCCTCGGGCGCGTTTGTTCCCTCTCAGGCGCGCGGAACGCTGACACTCGCGGTCGCTGACTACGCTTTGGTTACGGTCGCTGGGCCTGCAGTCGCCGAACTGCACAGGTGCGCGCCGGACCTGCAAATCGCGCTGAAGTCAGTGGCGAACAACACGCTGCGTGAGCGACTGAGCACCGACGCCGACGCGGCGCTTGTCTTGACTTCTCCAGACCGGATTGACGCCGGTTTGCTCTACGAGGTGCTCGCCACCGATGACTTTGTCTGTGTCGTTCGCGAGGGGCATCCGCAGGTGTCGGATCGCATCACGCTCGAGGCGTTCTGTGCGACACCCCACCTCCTCATCAGTCCGCGTGGGGACTTCAACGGCGCGGTGGATTTAGCGCTGAGCGCTATCGGTCGGTCGCGCTCCGTCCGAATGGTGGTTCCGACCTTCTACGCGGCTCCACCAATCGTTGCGTCGAGTGACCTGCTGTTGAACATGAATCGCCGCTACGCGAGCGCGGTCTCGGAGCTCCACGGGCTTCGCTTGCTGCCGCCACCCTTGGATCTGCCCGTTGGCTCGCTGATGCTCGTCTGGCATCCACGGGTGTCGTTGGACCCGAAGCACCGATGGGCACGCGCCTCGCTTGCGGCGACGGTGCGCTCGCTAACAGGGAACGGCGGACCGGGCGCCACTTGACCGCTAGAAGCCGGTGACGGCGAAGGCTCCTGTCGGCATCGCGAACGCCGTGTCGAGCGTTTCAGGGGCGAAGCTGACGGCGCTCATCTCCGAGTCTGTCACGACATCGGTGGGCGTGCCGTTAGGTTCGAGCGCGAACGTTCGGAAGGTCTGTGGGAAGGTGATTCCATCGACCTGCTGAGCTCCGTCGTACATCATGAGCTTCTCTGGCGTGGTGCCGCCGTCTGGGAAGAAGCCTTGGTAGGACACGACATAGCGCACGCCGCCAATTCGATCCGTTTCCTGGTCCACAAGCACGACGTAGTAATCGTCGGGCGCGTCTCCGACGCCTTCGCCGAACGTGGCGCGAACGCGATCGTATGCGCGCTCCTCGAACTCCTCTTCGCCATCAAGCGCGAGGGTCACACCGGGGTCGGCCAGCACAAAGGGCACGCCAACGAAGTAGTAGGGTGTCAGAGACCAAAATCGCGGGTTGGTGCTCAGGTCGGCGTCGGGATCGCTTACCCACGCTGTGCTGCCCGTCCATCCGAACTGAACGCCGGGGGTTTCGGTGAGACGATGTGCAGCGCGGGCCGAGAACGTATCGATCAGTTGGATCGTGTCGATCGCTGCGCGGTCTTGTCGCGGCACGTAACGGAAGCGGAACTGCAACGGACCGTTGGCGAACCAACGACGGAGTCCGCCGTGAGCGCCAATGGCTTCGGCCATGCGCTGGCCTCCAGGAGTCGCGCTTAGCCGGGCGGTCGCGTCCGCCACACGCGCGTCGATTGCGTTGTCAGCTGGCATAACGGTCGCCGCAGAACTTGGCAGCGAGGTCGGCTGGCTGGCTGAAGGTTCGCGAGACTCTTCGGCCGTCTCAGCGGAGGCGACTTCACGGGGCGGTGTTGTCGGCGAGGGGCATCCAACCCCCCAGAGGGAGACAGCGGTGACCGCAAGGAAAGTGCGTGAGAGTCGGAACATAGGCCACGAGAGTCGAGGAGGGTTTACGGCGAGGACGTGTCGGAACTATGCCGGTTGTGCTAGGTACGCTTCAACTCAGATCCTCACTAGTTGTGATGTCGGACGGCTCAAACGAGAAAGACCCCGAGCGGCGCTCGCCTGGAGACGACACGGGTGTCGGACTCGATGTCGATCGCGTGCTCGCAGCGGCAGGCCTCGACGCGCCCGGCGAACGCGGAGAACTCGATCTCTATGTCGACTTCAAAATTGACGAGATGGAGGAGAGTGAGCTCGCGGAGCGGCTCCCCTTTCGATTTGCCACCACGCCGGTAGACGACAAATTGCCGAGCGGGTCATCGCCCGCGGCAGTTAACCCGTTTGCGAACACAATCAACGAACCGTCCATGCTTGGGGGCGGGACCGTGTTGGACACGCTGCCTTCCGTGGACGAAGCGAATGCCGCGCCTGATCCGAAGGGCGGAACACATCTGCAGGTAGCGGAGATGCTGCAGAGCCGTATGAAAAAGCGCGGCTACACCCCGATCGGAACCCCGAGCGCCCTAAACGCTGCGCCGAGCGTCATACGAGACGCCAGCTCTTCGGCGCCGGCTGCACAAGAACCGCGCTTGGAACAGGTGGCCACGCGAGATGTCGGTGTCGTGCCTTTGGGTGCCGACGCATTCGATACCCGCGAGGTCTTGGTGCAAGCGCCGGACCCCTTTGAGGAAGACGTCTGGGACGATGAGATCAGGCCAGACGTCCAAGGAAACAGCGAGCGCCGCGCCGATAAGAGCGCCTGCGTTGAAGAGTACGCACCCGGTGACTCCAGGCTCCCCACTCCGGCAGGAGTAGCAACAGCGGCGGACGAGACACAGCCACTGGACAACGCGCCGCCAGAGCCAGGTGTGCCGCTCGAGCGGGCTACCCGGGTGTTAGACGACTTGCCGGTCGAGGCGCTCGCTAGGCAGCGCCGCGCGAGCGTGAGCAAGTCAAAGAAGTCAGACAGGCGTCGCGTCCGTCACGGGGAGGACCAACGAGTCCTCGGTCGGGCGTCGCTGGGTGCGAGAGAGGTCGCCGGTGTGAAAGAAGAGCGCAACACAGCGAGAGACCGCAGCGTCGAGGCTCTGCTTCGCGAGTACGTGGAGTCCCCGGTTGAGCCGGTACCCTCCGCGGACGCCGAGGGTCCGGTGCCTGGCGCCCAAGTGTTCAAGCGCCGCCGACGCCGCTAACGCGCGGCGCCTGCTTCGAGCCGCCTTGGCCCAGACAGCAGACGCGAGCGTAGGTGTTGCCAAGCGGTACTGCCGGCCAAGCGCTTCGCCCAGCGAACATACACATTCCGTCCGATCGGTAGGTTTTGCGTCGCCGGTGTGCAGCTAGAATTCAATTGACGACATGTTGGTGGTGGCTATCCACTGACGGCTACGAGCCCTCTGCGATGCTGTGAGTACGTCATCGTCGTCCGGTAGCCCCGCGCCCTGCCGTCTGCCTTGGGGGCGCTGTTTTCCACTCGGAATAGGTCTCTGCACTCATGCTTCGACACACGGTAGACAGAAGAACACTGGTGTTCGTGACCAGTGCACTACGTGTTGTTTATCGGCGCGTTGCTAGCGGTCCAGCTGAACATCTGGGCTGTTCCTTTTTTCGTCGTGCTCTGCGCGTCATCGTGGGTTTGCGCTGTCATCATCCACAACACGGTACATTGCAGCGTGTTCAAGAACCGGCGCCTCAACAAGCTCTTTCAGGTCGCCCTAACGGTGTCGTATGGGCATCCGGTTATCGCTTACGTGGTCGGGCACAACGTCAGCCACCACAAGTGCACGCAAACCGAGCGAGACGTGAGCCGGACGACGAAGGTGCGACACTGCTGGGATCTGTTAAACGACCTCTTGTTCCTCCCGACGGTCTCGGGCTCTATCCTGAAGAACGACGGCGTTTTGTAAGAAGATGCGGACGAAGCGGCCGCGGTGGTTCCGCCAACTCGCTATGGAAACGGTCCTCTTCGCCACCATCACCGTGCTGCTGCTGCTGCTCGACTGGAAGCGCTTCTTCGTTTGGCTCTACCTGCCCCACGTCTGGGCGGCATTCGGCGTCATCACGATGATCTATCTTCAGCACGACGGCTGCGACAAAACACATGCGCACAACCACAGTCGCAACTTCACCGAGCGAGTGTTTGGCTGGTTCACGTTCAACGACGGCTTTCACGGTATTCACCACGTTCATCCCAACCTGCACGGGTCGCTGCTGCGCGAGGCGCATGACCGCGGGGTTAAGCCCGACATTCACCCGGACCTCGATGAGCCGTCGATCTTCGCCTACATCCGGCGAGTGTTCTTCTGGCCAGGACGCCGACTTCGCTGCGATGGAACGTCCGTGGCGTTGCCTGCTCCCGTCGATGATGTGAGCTGGATACCGGACGAGCTGCCCTCCGACGTGTCGATGGGCGCGGAGCAGACAACGTGAACCTGTCACGCCGGCCCACGGGTACACCGCGAGTGGTCGGTCAGCGTACTCGTCGGCTCACTGAACACGTGTCTCGCATGCGGATCGACTCCGCCTGCGGTCTCGTCGTGACGGTTTACGTTTTGCAGCGCGAAGGGCACGTGGCCCTCGTGGACACCGGGTTCCCGTACACCACTCATCAACTCGAACAAGGTCTCGCGGAGCTTGGGTTGAGCGTCGAGGATGTTGATGACGTGCTGTACACGCACGCCCACATCGATCACGTTGGCGGCGGCGTTGCGCTGGACGACCGCTGGGAAGCGCGGGCGTGGTTTTGGAAAGGGTGCGCGCCGGCATTCGGCGATCTGTATGGCTACCTCGACGGCATCCGCACGTCGTCTACTTGGCCACAGGACGTGTTGCCGGAGCACGCACGTCAGCTCCCCGCTGCGGCTGAGATTTCGAGCAAGCCTCGTCTTACCTGGCGTTCGGGCGGAACAGGCCACATCTCTCGGGTGCAGGGGGCTGCGTTCGGAGAGGTGGTGAGCATCGGACCCTGGCGAATGCAATGTCTTGATGCGCGCGGACACGGTCCGTTCCACTGCGGCTGGCGTGACGTCGAACACAACTGGCTTTTCTCCGGTGATGTCGTGCTGTCGGTGCCGACACCGATTAGCCGTGCGATGGGAGATGACATGCTGCAGTGGCTGGGAACTCTGCGCCGCTGGAGCACGACACTGGATTGCTGCTGGATGTTGCCAGGCCACGGAACCCCGACTCGGCTTTTCGAGGCGTCGATCGCTCGCTCTCGGGCGAACGCTGATCGCCTGGTGGTCGCTGCGTCTGAGTGTCTAGGGAGCGGCCGCCTGGTGGACCCTTCGACACTCACCACAGCTTTGCTGCCACAGGATTCGTCTCGTTACGCGGCGCGTTCGTCGGTGCTGCTCTGCAACGCCCATGCGGTGCTGGAGAGCTGGTGTGACAGCGGCTGGGTGCGGCGCGAGGGTGGTCGGGAGTACAGCGCCGTGAATCTGACGCCTCGAAGCTGCGATGACTGGCTTGATCGATGTGAGATTTTCTAAGTGTTCAACCGACCCATCGGTAGGAAAACTCTAGGGAAACAAGCCCTTGCCACTCGATCATACTGCATGATAATTACGCGTGGCCCGCCCGGCGTCCGCCCCCATGAGTGAAGAATCAATGCGAACTGGAAGCGAGCTTCTCCAAGCAACGAAGCCTTTCATTGATGAGGACCTGAAGCGCAGCTGGACGGGCTTCATTACGATCTCTCTGATCGTGGTCGCCACGCTGGCTCTCATCGCTGTCGTCCCGCTCTGGCCTGTGAAACTGGCAGCAGGAGTCCTCCTCGGGCTGCTGCAGATACGCCTGTTCATTTACTACCATGACTACCTGCACGGGGCGATCCTGCGCCGCTCGAAGCTCGCCGAGAAGCTGATGGCTGTCGTTGGTGGCTACATGTTGTCGGTGCGCTCGGTGTGGCGCGAGACGCACAACTACCATCACAAGAACAACGCGAAGCTCATCGGATCGTCGATCGGCTCGTTCCCGTTGCTTACGACAGGCATGTGGCGCGGCATGACGGCGAGTGACCGGCGAATGTACAAGCTCGTCCGACACCCGCTGTTCATCTTCGGTGGGTACTTCACGACGTTCTTGCTCGGAATGAGCTTCGCGCCTTTCCGACGAGACGCGAAGAAGCACTGGGGTGGCCCGGCAGCGGTTGTGATGCACTTCGTGATCCTCGGGGCTACGTGGTGGCTGTTCAGTGGGGCCACGGCGATCTGCATGTGGCTGGTGCCCAGCATCGTCTCGATGGGCTTGGGAAGCTACATGTTCTACGCGCAGCACAACTTCCCCGGCGTCGAGCTGCGCGGTCGACGCGAGTGGGACTACACCCACGCCGCGCTAAAGTGCGCGAGCTTCTTCGAAATGTCGGCTGTGATGCACTGGCTCACGGGTAATATTGGCTATCACCACGTCCACCATCTGAATCACCGCATCCCTTTCTATCGCCTGCCTGAGGCCATGGCGGCTTTGCCTGAACTCCAGACGCCAGGTCGCACATCTTGGGCCCCTCGGGACATCGCGGCGTGTCTGCGCTGCAAGTTGTGGGACCCAGAGCGGCAAGAGATGGTCGGATACGACGCCGCCGAGCAGACGTTGCCTGTTAGCGTCGCCGAAGCGGCGTGAACACTGCCAATCCAGGGCCAGAGTCAGCCATGTCAGTCGAGACGTTCAGCCCCACTGGGGAGACGCTAGCGGCCGCGATCATCGGGGCTGGCGATCGGTACCCGGAAAACGGGTTCATCTTTCAGGACGTCGCAGGGAAGGAGTCGACCTACTTGTGGGCCGATGTCGAGCGGGCGACCGCCGCGCGCGCCGCTGCGCTACAGGCCCAAGGCTTGAAGAAGGGCGACCGTGTCGGCCTCATTGTGATCGAGCCGGAAGATTTCGTGCTGAACTTTTTCGGCGCCATTCGCGTGGGCATCGTCCCTGTCCCTCTATATCCGCCGCTCTCAATGGGCGAGTTGGATGCCTACATCGAGCGGCTGGCGGGGATCCTGCGAACGTCTGGTGCCTCGCTGCTCATCACCTCTGAGCGCTTGAAGAACGTGCTTTGGGGCGTGGTTGACAAGGTGCCAAGCCTGACTCGGCTCATGACGCTCGAGCAAATGAAGCAGTCGACGGGTGAGCCAACCCACGTCGAAGTGACGCCGGACGACGTCTGCTTCCTGCAGTATACATCAGGCTCTACCTCTGACCCGAAGGGCGTCGTCGTCACCCACGCGAATCTCGTCGCGAACGTGACGGCGATCATGCACCACATGCAGCTTGACCCAACCAAGGACAAAATCCTGTGTTGGCTTCCGCTGTACCATGACATGGGGCTTATCGGCTTTGTGATCTCGGCGCTCGTCTGGGGACAAACCTGCGTTCTCGTGCCGACCCTCCGCTTCCTGAAGCGCCCGAACACGTGGCTTGCGTCCGTGTCGGAGTACAAGGCGACGATTACGTTCTGTCCACCGTTCGCGCTGGCGTTGGCCGTTCGTCGTGCGAAGCCGGCGGACCTCGAGAAATGGGACCTGAGCTCGCTGCGATGTGTTGGCGTTGGCGCCGAACCGATAAACGCCGACGCAGCGCGGCAGTTCACCGAAGTGTTCCACGAGCACTGCGGGTTGCCGCAGCACGCTGTTCTTCCCGCTTATGGGATGGCCGAGGCAACCTTGGCGATCAGCCTCAAGCCGCCGAATGACGTGTTTCGAACGCGCTTCGTCGACCCGCAGCGTTTCGAAGCAGAGGGTCTCGCGGTCGACGTGCCGGACGGCGAGACGGCACTCGAGCATGTCAGCTGCGGCGTTCCGTTCCCTTTGCATGAGGTCACGATCGTTGACCCCGAGTCAGGAGCGGAACTCGAAGAGAGCCGAGAAGGCGAGATCTGCGTGGCCGGGCCCTCGGTCTGCGCGGGGTACTTCCAAAATCCAGAAGCCTCGGCAGAGAGCTTCCGCGACGGCCGCCTGCACACCGGCGACCTCGGCTATTTGGCGGACGGCCAAGTCTACGTGACGGGCCGGTTGAAGGACCTCATCATCCTCAACGGCCGCAATATCCACCCGCAGTCTCTTGAGTGGCCGCTGTATGAGGTCGAGGGCGTTCGGAAGGGTAACGTCGTGGCCTTCTCGGTGCCTGGCGACTCAACGGAAGAACTCGTCGTTGCTCTCGAGCGACGCGGGGACAGCGACCCTGTCGTGCTCGAGGCGGCGGTTCGAGCGAAGCTGTCGGACGACTTCGGGGTCTCTCCTGCTCACGTCATTGTCATCGACGCGAATCTGCTGCCGAAGACGTCGAGCGGGAAATTGCAGCGGCGAAAGACGCGCCAGCTTTACCTGGGGCAGGGACTCGGCTCTCAGGGCGAGCGCACGAAAGGCGCGAACGCAAACAAAGTTACACTAGCGAAGCATGTTGCGAGGTCGGTTTGGACCCGCGTCAAATACAAGGCGCGCGGAAACTAACCGTCCCGCCCACACCCTGTCAGGAGAATACCCGTGTCAAATCAGGCCGAGGTCGAGGTCTCGTACGATGTTTCCAATGAGTTCTTCCGTCTGTGGCTAGACGAGAAGATGAACTACACATGCGGCATCTGGGACGATACCGTCTCGCTTGAGTACGCTCAGGATCAAAAGCTTGAGTGGCTCGCGAACGCCGCCAAGGTCGGGCCCGGCAAGCGCATGCTGGATATCGGCTGTGGCTGGGGGGCGTGCCTGGAGTTCATGTCGAAGGTCAAGGGCTGCGAAGACGCGACGGGCATCACGCTCTCTCGCTCGCAGCACGAAGAAGTTGAGAAGCGCGGGCTCCCCGGTGTGCAGGCGTTCGTCACCGACTACCGTGACTTCCAGCCGGAGAAGAAGTTCGACTCCGTCATCTCTATCTGCATGATGGAGCACATCTCGACTCCTGAAGAAGTGCGTGACGGTGAGCACATCGCTGCCTACCGCGACTACTTCCGCAAGGCGCACGAGTGGACGAACCCTGGCGCGTACTTCGGTCTGCAGACGATTCTGCGAAACCGTGTCCCGCGCATCAAGCAAGACCTCATTGATGTGGGCTGGCTCACGCAGGTGATCTTCCCTGGTGGCCTCTCGCTTCGCCTTGAGGACATCATCATGGCGGTCAACCCCTATTGGGAAGTCATGACCGTCAAGACGCGTCGCGTCGATTACGAGAAGACGTGCGCCGAGTGGTTGCGCCGCATGCGAGTGCATGAGGCACACGTTCGCGAGACCTGGGGCGATCAGGTGTTCGACGACTACGACCGCTACCTCCGCACGTGCGTGCGTGCATTCCAGATGCACTACCAAAGCCTCGCTCAGTACGAGCTGCGCCGCATCGACTGAATGACCCCGCGCTCGCGAGCGGCTCTGCCTCTTCGCTAGCGCTGACGCTTCTACACACTTCCTTTGAAGAGAAAGTTATGACCGAACAAGAAATCGTAGGCCTCATTAAAGACGCCATGGCCGAAGTCGCCCCCGGGAGCGCAGCAGAGTTCGACGCGATCGACCTCAACGCCAAGATCCGTGATCTTGGGATCGACTCCGTCGCCGCCATGGAAATGGTCGGATTTGTTGAGGAGCGTCTTGAGACGACCTTCCCCGACGAAGACCTGGCAAAGCTCAACACGTTCGCCGACCTCGGTAACTTGATCCGCAAGGCGTCTGCATGAGCTCTCGGTCGGGCGCTCGCGCCGGTGATGTCGCTATTGTAGGAATGGGCTGCCGCTTCGCTGGCGCGTTCGACCTGCACGAGTACTGGAAGCTGACGCGCGAAGGTCGCGCTCAGTTTTCGCCGACGCCGCCCGACCGTTGGGATGCGGACGCGTTCTATTCGAGCAACCGCCGTTTGGCGGACAAGAGCTACGCGCCGACGGGGGCGTGGATAGATGACGTGCGTTCGTTCCCGGCGCTGACGCTGCAGATCCCGCCTCGACGAGTGGAGGTGATGGACCCCCAGCAGCGCCTCGCTCTCGAGACGGCGCTGCAAGCCGTACAGGACGCCGGCCTCACGCCGGAAGATTTGCCGCGTCGAACCGGCGTCTACGTCGGGGTCACGGCGACCGAATACAAGACGCTCTCCACCGCGAGAGTTACTGCGCAGCTTATGGCGTCCGGTTTCTTCGGTGATTCCGGAGAGGACGCTTCCGTATTCAGCAAGGCTGCGGAACGCGTGGTGCCGACGAGACCTTTCTCGGCGACGGGGCTGCTGGCGAACATGAACGCGGCAACGATCGCGCAACAGTTCGGCCTCACGGGGCCTGCGTTTACCGTCGACGCCGCATGTTCGTCGGCGTTGGTGGCGATTTGCGACGCCGTGACGGCGCTTCGCACGGGCGACATTGAAGTGGCTCTCGCAGGCGGAGTGTATCTATGTCTGACGCCTGAGCATCACATCGCGTTTTCGCGTATCGGCGCTATCAGCGCGAAGGGTGCCTGCCGTCCGTTCGACGCCGAAGCCGATGGCTTCGTGCAGGGCGACGGTGGCGGCATGATGCTCATGAAAACGCTTGAACGCGCACAGGCCGACGGAGACCGTATCTACGCGGTGATTCACGGCACTGCGCTGAACAATGACGGCGGCTCTGAGGGAGCGATGGCCCCGGTCAAAGCGGGCCAAGTCGATGTGATCGGGCGAGCGTGGGCCGACGCGGGGCTAAGCCCCAATGAGTTGGGCTACGTGGAGACGCACGGCACAGGAACACAGGTCGGCGACAAAACGGAGCTCGAGGGACTCATCGAAGCTCTTGGCGGCGACGTAAAGAACGCGGCGCTGGGTTCTAGTAAGGCAAACATTGGCCATACAATGTCAGCAGCGGGAGTCGCAGGGGTGACCCGCGCTTGTCTCGCGCTCTTCCATGGCGAACGTCCACCAATGGCTGGCTTCGAGTCACCGAAGCCGGACCTTGGAATCGAAGACTCGCCGTTCTACATACCGACGCAGGCAGAGCCCTGGACGGGAGAGGGGCGCTTGGCGACGGTAAGTGCTTTCGGATTCGGCGGGACAAACGCGCACATCGTTCTCGGAGCGCCGCCCCAGCCGACGCACGCGGCCTCCCGAGCACCGGCGCCGATCACTGCCCTAGAACCCGCACAAAACGAGCTTCTTCTTCTCTCGGCGGGTACTGCTGATGACCTTCGAGCGGAAGCGTCACGACTCGCTGAGTCGCTTCAGGGGCCGCGTGCGCTGACTTTGCCCGGCGCGGCTAGAGCGCTCTCTGTGCGTCACACTCTCAGGTATCGTGCAGCGATCGTCGCCGGCGACCGCCAGGACGCCATCGCGAAGTTGCTCGCCCTGGCGAGTGGCACATCGACAGACGGCGTGACGACTGGCGAAGCGGTCGACGCTCCCAAAATCGCGTTCCTGTACCCCGGACAGGGAGCACAGCGGGTTGGCATGCTTCGCGGCGCGTCGGAACGCTTCGACGTGGTCGCCCGTACCATCGAAGACCTTGAGTTGGCGCTCGGCAACACGCTGCCTCTGCCGCTCTCTCACTACCTCTACCCTGAACGTCGCTCCGAGTCGGTCAGTGATGAGCAGGCGAACGCGGAGCTTACGGCAACCGCACAGTGCCAGCCGGCTCTCCTGGCGACGAGTTTCGCGCTAACACGCTTACTCGAGCAGTGCGGCGTCAGGCCCGACGTGGTCGCAGGTCACTCCGTTGGCGAGTTTTCGGCCGCCGCCGTCGCTGGCGTCGTCTCTGCCGAGGATGCCGTCCGCTGGACAGCAGCTCGCGGCCACGCGATGGCGAACGTCTCCGGAGACCCCGGCACGATGGTCGCCGTGGTCGCGACACGAGAGCAAGTTGACGCCTTGTTGGTCGATGGCGCGGAGATCGCGAACATTAATCACCCGCAACAATTGGTGGTCTCTGGACTCACCGCTGCGGTGAGCCAAGTGCAGGCCAACGCGGAGGCCGCGGGGTACAAGGCGGTACGCCTCAACGTCTCACACGGGTTCCACTCGGCGGTGTTCGCCGGTGTCGACTTCGCTCCTCTCGTCGAACCCATCGCGTTTGCTGAGCCGACTGTCACAATGGCGTCGTGTATTCAAACCACGCCGTACGCGAGCGCTGACGATGCCCGCCGCGTGTTCATCAATCACGCGACCTCACCTGTTCTCTTTACCGAGACGGTTCGGCAGTGTCGTGAGGCGGGGGTGACGCTTTTCCTGCAGGTCGCCGCAGGTGGCCCGCTTCGTTCATTCGTGAGAGGTGCGACTGCGGGAGAGCAGGTGGATATCCTGTCCCTTGCCGGGCGTGACGACGACGATGGCGGCGCATCTCTGCTGCTCGGCCTCGGAGAGCTCTTCGTGCGTGGCGTGCCCGTGGACCCGCGGGCGATTACGGCCAAGAGCGCTCCCGTTGGGCTGCCGGCACAACGGCTGCCGCGAGAGACCTATTGGGTCGTGAAGGATGCCGCGCAGGCCACACTGAAGATAGACGCGACGGGGCAGCACGCGCCACTGACGGCGGGTGAGAAGGCGACGGAGGATGTTTCCGCCGACGATACGCCGGAGTCGGACGGGATCGCGACAGCGGTCTTGGAGGCCGTCGCTCGCACCTCCGCCTATCCGGTCAATTCTCTGCGTCCCAGCATGACGTTGATGGACGATCTCGGGTTCGATTCGATGATGATGTCGGATCTCACCGGAGAGTTGAGCAAAGGCATTCCGGGCTTGCCGGGCATCCCGCGAGAGCTGCTCATCAACGGGCCGACGATCGCGGACATTATCGCGTTTTGCGAGAACCCGGTGTTGGCGACCGTCGACGCCTCGGACGACGACACGCCACTTCATCAATATCTGCCGGTTCTTCGTCCGGCTGCCCTCGATGCGTCCGCGCCGAGTTTCGACTGGACGGGTAAGACTGTCGTTGTACTGGGGAGCTCAGTAGCTGTCGAACAACAGCTCGCGACCGCAGCTCGGGAGAGTGGCGCTAACGTGCTTGGTTCCGATACAAGCGAGCGTGCTGATGCGGTCGTGTTTGCGTGTGGCACCGAGATGCCGCCGGTGAACGCAGTGTTAGCGAACGAGGCCGCGGCGCCGGCGCTGGCTGCGAGATTGATCGACGTGCTCGACGTGCAAGCGTCCTTGTCGAACACGCCGCACGTCGCTGTGTTCGCTCCTGAGTGCGAGCCGTGGGCGGCTGGGTTAGCGGCGGTTGTGAAGTGCGTCGACCGAGACGACGCCGGGGTTCGCGCGACCTCTCTGGCGTTTGCGTCGGGTGCTCCGCTGAGTGAGCAATGGGCGACGCTCGGCAGAGAGTGGGGCAGTGAAGATACGAGCCTCGACGTGCACTACACGGGCGCAGGCCGGCACATCATCGGGTTCAAGCGCACGGAGGAGCTCTCCGGTTCCTGGCAGGCGACGGCGAGCGATGTGGTTGCGATTACCGGCGGTACCCGCGGGATTGGGCTTCTTACTGCGAAGGCCTTCGCCGCGGATGGCGCGAAGGTTGTGCTTGTGGCACGGTCCGCTCCAAGCGACGAAGTCGTCGCGTGGGTTGCCTCGACAGAGGGACGCGTTACAGCGCTGCAAGTCGACGTGTCGGATCGTGCCGCGCTTAGCGTCGCGCTGTCTGGCCATAGCATCACGTGTTTGGTGCACAGCGCCGGCGTACTTGCCGATGGTGCATTCGGTAGCGTCTCTTCAGAGGCAGGCTCCCTCGCGCGCGCTGTAAAAGTCGGCGGGTTGCTCAATAGTATCTCCGCGTGTGGGCCTTCGCTGAAGCGCGCGCTGGTCGTCGGCTCGTGGGCGGGCCGCTTCGGCAGTCGCCACCAGGCGCACTACGCTGCGGCGAACGCGACCGCCGCGGCGATTTGCGGCGCAGCGAACGCGACCGTGACCCTGTCCTGCGCTGAGTTTGGGCCCTGGTCTCAGAGTGAAATGGCGTCCACCATTCCGGAGAGCGTGCAGCAATCGATGCGTGTGGAAGGCGTGGACTTCGTCGGGAATGAGCCGGGCATGGCGGCGCTTCGTATGTCGCTCGGCGGTGCCGGCGGTGCAGTCGTTTGGGGGCGTCGCGTGCCGTCGACGACTCGTCGTCGCAGCGTGCCCCAGACCTTGACGGTCGAAACTCACCCCTACTTGCTGGACCATGCAATTGAAGGGCGGCCGGTGTTACCGCTCGCGGGGGCGACCGCCCTGATGGCCGATGCTGCTGGGCCGAGCCTGCCCTTCGAATTGCGGGATGTAACGCTCTTTCAGGGGATCAGCGTTACTGAGCCCGTCGCGATCGAATGCATCGCTGACGGTGAGAAGTTAAGTCTGAAAGCCGGAGCGACGCTCAACTACAGCGCGACGCTGTCTGCCCTAAGCGACGACATCGAGGACGGAGGCGCGCTCACTGGCGGGGCACTGCCAGACGGCCTTTCGCTGCGGGAGTTCTATGACGACGTCACCTTCCACGGTCCGTTGCTGCAAGGGATCGTGTCGATTGACGGGATTGGAGACAGCTTCGTGTATGGAACGTTGCGGCGCGGTGAGCCGTCGGACTGGATACCTGGCACGACCATGTCGAGCTGGCGCGTAGATCCGTTTGTGCTGGACAGCGCGATGCAGCTCTCGGCGTACGTGGCATATACACGCTTCGGGCGTGCAGGCACTCCGGTGAGCATTGCGCGCTTCGTGCAGATCGCGCCGCTGACAGAGACGCTTCGAGCCGAAGTCCGCTTCGAACCAAGCGAGGGTGACCGTTTTTCGGCTGACATTGACCTGCGAGACGAGACGGGCCGACTCTTGGCGCGTGCGACGGGCGTCGTCGCTCAACTCACCAAGGTTGAGCAAGCCGACGTGGCTGATGCCCCTGAGGTGGACGACGAGGCCGCGAACTTCGTGGTCAAGCCGGAGTGGGTCGACCCGTCGGAGTTCCCGGGATACAAAGACCTGAAGATGCGTCAGGCCATGGTCGACGCGATGGGGCTGAACAACCCCTACTTCGACATGCACCAGGGCACCGCGCGAAACACCGCGCAGATTGACGGTCGTGAGTACATCAACTTCTCGTCGTACAACTACCTGGGCCTGTCGGGTGACAAGCGAATTATTGAGGACGTGCACCAGGCGATGCATCGCTACGGCACCTCCGTCAGCGCATCCCGGATTGCCTCCGGAGAGCGGCCATTCCACCGCGAGCTCGAGCAAGAACTCGCGAAAGCGATTGGCGTCGAAGACGCAGTGGCGATGCCTTCCGGCCACGCAACAAACGTCACGACCATCGGGCACCTCATGGGCCCCAATGACCTCGTTCTTCACGATGAGTTGATTCACGACTCGTGTCTGCAGGGCATCAAGCTCTCGGGCGCGACGCGGCGTGGGTTCCGTCATGAAGACCCGCAGCACGCGGAAGACCTTTTGAAGGGGCTGCGACATCGCTTCGAGAAGGTCCTGATGGTCAAAGAGGGCGTGTACTCGATGGACGGCGATGTCTCTGACATTCCGGCGTTCATCGACGTGAAGAAGCGCTACGGCTGCATGTTGATGGTCGACGAGGCACACTCGTTTGGAACGATTGGTCCGAACGGGTTTGGTATCGCTGACCTGTTTGATATCGATGCGAACGACGTGGATATCTGGATGGGCACGATGTCCAAATCACTCGCGTCAATGGGGGGCTGGATCGCTGGCCGAGCGTCGTTGGTCGAGTTCTTGAAGTACACGACGCCTGGCTTCGTGTTTGCTGCGGGGATGACGCCAACCATTGGCCAAAGTGCCTTATCGGCGCTCCGGTTGATTCGCGAGGAGCCCTGGCGCGTCGAGAAGCTACAACACAACGCGAAGTTCTTCTGGAAGGCGCTGGGCGACCGCGGAATCAATACAGGCGTCGCGCGTGGCGAGAGCCCTGTCATCCCCGCCATCACAGGCGACTCGATGCATGCGTTGTTGCTTGCAGAGGCGTTGCTGAAGGATGGCGTGAACGCCAAGCCCATCATCTTCCCGGCGGTAGGAGATGACGCCGCACGGTTGCGCTTCTTCCTCAGTACGCTCCACACAGAGGAGCAGCTGACGCGGACGGCGGATCTTATCCAAACGCATCTGACGCGCATCCGCGCTGAGAACTAGCGTGTTGCGCTCGCCGCGCCGCGGGGCTCGAACTCAGTGAGCGCTGTCGTCCACGTCGACGTGCGCGTCGCGTGCTTTCAGGATACGGACGAAGAACCTCTGCGCGCGGCGGGGGCAGCGCTGCTCGATGAGGACGAACAGGCAAGAGTGGCGCGCTTTCGCCATAGGCCCTCCGCGCGTGCGTTCGAGGTGAGCCATGGGATCACGAGACGTCTACTCTCGGAGCAGGCGCCCGTAACTTTGCCGAGGGAGTGGAGATTCGATACGGGAGAGTGGGGGAAGCCGCAGGTCGCAGTGGGGCTGCCGCAGGTCGCCTTCAACCTGTCGCACACTCACGGGGCCGCCGCCGTCGCCGCGACCAAGGCGCAGGTGGCGCTCGGCATCGATGTCGAGCAAGTCGGGCGAGCGAGCGACCTGCAGAAGCTGGCGAGGCGGTGTTACAGCGAACGCGAGCGCGGCGCTCTGCCCGAGGACGGGGCATCCGAGGATTTTCGCGAGACGTTCTTCGACCTGTGGACGTTGAAGGAGGCGTTCATGAAGGCGACCGGCCGAGGGTTTTCGCTCGGCTTGATGCGCTTCGGATTCGACCTCCGAGAACAGCCGATGGACTTCTGGACCGAGGTCGATGCGGAGGGTCCGTGGTCCTTCGTGACGTGGTCTCCGGCCCCGGGCTATCGGGCGTCGCTGTGTGTTCAGGCGAGTGACGTGCAAGTGCGCGTGCTGGACGCGCTCGCTGTCCCGAGTCCGGTGCGCGTTCGCCATCAGCGCGGGTGTTGGTCTATCGTGAGCAATCGCGGGACCCGCAGCTGACCAGCGAAGCGTATGATGAGCGCCGTTGGATGGCGCTTGTTCGCTCTCGTCAGCGTCATCGACTCTGAGGTTAGGCTCATGCCAGAAGCGGTTCATTTCGATGAACGTGAAAGAGCCTGACCAAGCGACGAGCAGCAGGCCGACGAGCGCTTCGGTCGCGGTCATGTACCGGATGTTGCCAGCCGGAGGGATGTCGCTGAACCCGACGGGGGTGTAGGTCACCATCGAGAAGCACACGACACCGAGTAGCGCTGGCTGATCGAGGCCCCTCAGGTCACCCGCGCCTTTTATCTGCAGGACACCCATGTAGCTGAGAAGGCGAAGAGCCAGATCTCGAGCCCGTGCGCCGGGCGAGCAAAAGCAAAAGAACGCGCACCCGAGGAGGTGCGCGTTCTTTTGGGAGCCAGACAGTGAGGAGCTTGAGGGCCTCGTAGTGCACGAGCACTACGAGGATCAATGAGGGCGGTCGCCGTGAGAATGACGGTGACCAAAGTCACTCGCTAAAGCCAGCCATTTAGCAGCGTCATGTTGATGAAGATCTCCTGCACGAGGTCTGCGTAGAGCAGGCCGGCCTCCGGGTGGAGGAACATGCGAACTTCGTACTCTCCGCCAGGCTTATCCGACGAGATAGTCTCGGCGACGAGCTCCGTGACGCTGGCTCTGAACGCACCGAAGGGCACCTCGTAGTTCAGCTCGCGGTCGATAACCTGCCAATCCATTCGGAGAGTGTAGTCGGGGAATGTCAGTCCCGATGTCGTGAACAGGCCGGTGGCGTTCACGCGTTGGCGAGAACCAACGAGGGAGTCCAGCGGGATGTACATGACGTCGTTGAGGACCCACGAGTTGGCGAGCGTGTCGACCTGGAAGCTGTACCAGACCTCGATGGCTTTCACGCCGATGCGCCATGGGCGGGACATGTCGAGGGTCACGCGGAAGGCGTCCGTGCCGGGGGCCGGAGTGCCGTAGGTGATTTGGTCGTAGGTACCGTCGTAGACAGCGACGTTCTCGACAACACTGGCGGTCAAGGCCGCCGTCTCGTCGCGATCGGTGATTACGCTGACGGTCGAGGTTTGTCCCTGGCGAGGGCGGAATTCGTCCCACGCCTCGTCGGTGAAGGTCCACCCGCCACGGGCGGTCGCGACATCTTCGTCGGCATCTCCGGCGGTGTCCGTTCCTTCACCATCCTCTGCCGTGCCATCGGTGAGCACGGTTCCGTCCTCATCAACCGTCGCGTCCTGTGCGATCGCGTCCGCCAGATCGTCCGCCAAGTTGTTGAGGTCTTCGACTCCGCCGCAGGAAACTGTGGTGAGAGCCAATGAGGCAGCAAGCCAGAAGGAAGGGGTACGGAAGAACATGAACGCTCCAATCGAAGATACGAGGTGATAACGCACGCACCGTACCCGCAGTCGTCGAATGAGGTCAACCGGACGAGCGGGATGAACCTGGCCCCAAGCGTCGCCTAGCTGCGCTACAGGAAGTACCGTCGCGCCCAGATAGCCACGATGTGCGCGACGTAGTCGGCATCCTCACCCGATTGCAGCAGGTGATCGGCGCCCGGCAGCGACAGGAAGCTCTTTGGGTGGCTCAACGCGTCGTATATGGCTTTCGCGTTGTATACGGGCACGACGTCGTCGTCGGGGGCATGGAAAATGAGCGCGGCGACCCCTCGCTCGACGTCGATGCGGTCGTGTTTCGCGAGGTCCGCGACGAACTCTTCGCGGATGGTGAACGGGCGCCCGGCCAATTCAACGAGGGCATCCCCGGCGCGTCGAATGTCGTCGAGGTGTTCTTCAAACTGAGCCGTCACGTGTGAGGGGCGAGAGGGAGCGCCGATCGTGCAGACACCTCGCACGGACGATATCTGTCTCGTGGCGCGGAGCACCGCTGCCCCGCCTAGGCTGTGGCCCACGAGTAGGCATGGTGCGCATCCACGCTCCGCGAGGAAATCCGCCGCCTTCACGACATCGGAGACGTTTGAGGTGAAGGTCGTCTCATCGAATGTGCCCTCGCTGGCTCCGAGCCCGGTGAAGTCGAAGCGCAGCACCAAGAATCCCCGCTCGGCGAGCGCGCGGCTGACACGGACCGCCGCTTTGCTGTCCTTCGAGCAGGTAAAGCAGTGCGCAAAGATGGCCGACGCGCGCACCTCACCATCCGGCCGCTCTAGACGTCCTGATAGTTCATGCCCGTCGTCGCTGGTGAAGGTGATGCGTTCAGTGCTCATAGGGGTTCTCAATGGGGGGAACTGAGCCGTCGCGTCGAGACACGAGGGGTGGCGATGACTAAGGTGTGATAGCGTTCATTGCCCGTCGATACGGATTCGACGGGGGTGACAGTCGCTTTGGTGCGCTTGAGCGAGAAACGATTCCTGCGTCAGCCGCTGGGACGCAACGGAGAGACGAATGAGGAGAGTGACATCACGGTCTGTTGCGCTGGCGCGGAACTTTGCGACGAGGCAACGCCCGAGCCCGATTCCCTGTGGGTCGATGATATCAGGATCAGGTCGACAGTTGCCTGTCTCTAACGTCTAATGAAACTCGAAATGCCAAAGCAAACCGAGCGCCTTGTCGACTATATCCGCGAGCACATCGTCGGAGACGATCAGGTATTGCAGGGGCCCTTCGGGCGCCGGCGTGTGATTTACGCGGACTACACCGCCTCCGGTCGGTCTCTCAGCTTCATCGAGTCTTTCATCCGCGACGAGGTGCTCCCGCTCTACGCGAACACCCACACGGAGACGTCGGGGACGGGGTTGCAGACGACTCGGTTTCGAGACGACGCACGGCGGATCATTGCCGATGCGGTCGGAGCGACAGACAAGGACGTTGTGCTCTTCGCAGGATCCGGCGCCACGGGCGCGATCCACAAGCTGGTGGACGTGCTCAATCTGCGCATGCCCTACGACCTCGACCGACGAGAGGGGTGGAGCGCGAGCATCCCCGATGAAGAGCGCCCCGTCGTGTTTATCGGCCCGTACGAGCACCACTCGAATGAGCTGCCGTGGCGCGAGTCTATCGCCGATGTCGTCACCATCGAAGAAGATGCAGACGGCCGCATTTGCCTGCCAAGCCTGGAGCGTGCGCTGCAACAGTACGAGAACCGGCCCCTGAAGATCGGCAGCTTCTCAGCCGCATCAAACGTGACCGGGATCGGCTCGAAGACAGCAGAGACGGCGATCCTGCTGCATAAGTACGGCGCACTCTCGTTCTGGGACTTCGCGGCCGCCGGGCCCTATGTCGAGATCGACATGAACTTGGTCGGCTCAGGGCCGGATGGCGCTTTGGCCTATAAGGACGCTGTGTTCATCTCCCCTCATAAGTTCATCGGGGGCCCAGGCACTCCGGGCGTGCTGGTCGCTAAGAAGGAGCTCTTTTCGAACGCCGTACCCGCTCAGCCAGGGGGTGGCACGGTGGCGTACGTGAACGAGAGCGATCACCGCTACCTGGACGACATCGTTCAGCGAGAGGAGGGCGGTACGCCTGCGATCGTCGAGTCGATTCGGGCGGGCCTCGTCTTCCGCCTGAAGCAGGCTGTCGGGTCAGCGACGATCCGAGAGAAGGAAGAGCGCTTCGTTCGCGCTGCCATCGATCGCTGGACCACACACGAGAAGGTGCAAGTGCTCGGCAATCCCGACGCCTGGCGCCTGTCGATCGTGTCATTCATGATCCGACACGGGGAAGGGCGGTACCTGCATCACAACTTCGTGGTCGCCTTGCTCAACGATCTGTTTGGCATTCAAGCGCGCGG
>JBLFZA010000030.1:0-25019 GCA_047610025.1 Bradymonadia bacterium
GAAGGTCACTCCGGTGCCGCCTTGTTCGTCTACCGCACCTGCCTCGGTGTAGCTCTGCGGGATAACGCCCTCGTAGTTCATGCGCCTGGTCATCGCGAGCAGTAGGTTGGGGTCGAAGACGAAGCCGAAATCAGCACCATCCGGCAGCATCGATTGCGCGTCGATGCTCGCATTGTTGGAGATGAGGTTAGATCGCATCGCGATCATGATCGTCTGATCTTCCGGGAAGACGATCGGCCCGCGACCGGCGAGCAGGACGTCACCGTTGCCGAGCGCCCAAGAGTCGAACGTGGCGACCTCAGCGTCCTCGAAACGTGTGCGTAAAAACTGGCTGAGCAGCGCTGTCGAGATAGGCTCGACCTGATCGAGCACGGCGTTGAGCGCGGTGTTGTTCACGCCATCAATATCGAGCGAGAAGCCCGTGATATCCAAGGTCTGAAACTGAGCAACCAGCGCGGTCTGTCGGTCGCCAGCTGCGAGCATGCCGAGCGGTAGCTGTCCGCTGAGCGTCCCGGTCGCCAGGTTCGGGCTGGTGTCGCCGAACCCGACGCCGAAGCTGAACGGCACGTCCGCCGTAAAGCAGCTGACGCATTGGGAGTTTCCGCCGATACCCAGAGTCGGCAAGGCAGGCTGCACCGCGAGTGTGATGTCTCCGACGAGCGGGAGCCCACCGATCGTGCGCGACAAGACAGGCAGGCTGACATTCCCGAGGCGCGAGAACAGGTCGTTGACCGCGTTCTGGTTCATCACCACGCCCATAGCGAAGCTGTCGAAGCCCGCGGGCACCTGCGCGGCGAGCTGACCGCCAGTCTCAAGCTCCGTTTGGTACTGCTGCTGATACTGTCCGCAGTCCCCATTAAAGGCCTGCGCGAAGTTCCCGAGCTCGCCGCAGGACAGCAGGGGAAGGCACAAAGCAGCCGTGACGGCGGTGAGTGTTTTTGAGGTTCGTCGCATCGTCGGAGCCTTGGTGGGTTCACGCGGCGCATCATCGGGCAGGATGCGGGCGCCTTCTTCCTGTATCAAATCACGATTGTGTCGTGTCGTCGACCCAACTTCATGGGGGTGTCCGAGAGACGACACCGCCCTACAATTGTTCATGTATGTCTAGGAAACTCGGGCATCTCCTTTTCTCGGACCAAGTCAGAATCGGCCCTTGCGTCCACTCTACCCCCGTTCTAGGGAACGCTTGAAATGACCAAAGAGCGTTTGTAACGCTCCCACTTTGAGCCTTGAGGCACAGATGAACACGTCTGCAACCACGAAGAACGGATTCTTGGACACGGGTTTGCCCCTGTTCGCTGGCTTACCCCACAAGGTCGCGAGCCTTGATGCGGCGTCAATCGCCTTCGGCCGCAAGGAAATGGACCTGGCACAAGAAGAGATGCCTGGCCTGATGGCGCTTCGCGATGAGTTCGGCGATTCGAAGCCGCTCGCGGGTGCTCGCATCATGGGCTCGCTGCACATGACGATTCAGACTGCCGTGCTCGCCGAGACGCTCGTTGAGCTCGGCGCTGACGTGCGTTGGGTGTCGTGCAACATCTTCTCGACACAGGACCACTCCGCTGCCGCAACGGTTGCTGGCCCGACCGGCACCGCCGAGTCGCTCGCTGGCATCCCGGTTTACGCTTGGAAGGGCGAGACGCTCGCCGAGTACTGGTGGTGTACGCTGCAGTCGCTCGTCTGGCCTGACGGCAGCGGCCCGACGCTCATCGTTGACGACGGTGGCGACGCGACGATGCTCCTGCACCTCGGTGTGCAGTGTGAGAAGAGCGGCGAGTGGCCCAACCCGGCCAACGCGGAGAGCGAAGAGGAAGCAGTGGTCTTCCACATCGTCAACGCTGTGCGTGACGCGAAGGGAACCAACTTCTGGGGCCCCCTCGCTGCAAGCGTCCGTGGCGTCTCTGAGGAGACCACAACGGGCGTCCTTCGCCTGATTCAGATGCGCGACGCTGGAACGCTTATGTTCCCCGCCATCAACGTGAACGACTCGGTCACGAAGTCGAAGTTCGACAACGTGTACGGCTGCCGTCACTCGCTCGTTGACGCCATCATGCGCGCCACCGACGTGATGCTCAGCGGCAAGCGCGTGCTCATTTGTGGCTTCGGTGACGTCGGCAAGGGCTCGGTTGCCTCACTTCAGGCGCAGTTCGCCAAGGTGTCCGTGAGCGAGGTCGATCCGATCTGTGCTCTTCAGGCGTGCATGTCTGGCCTCGACGTCATCACCGTTGAAGACGCTCTCGCGACCTTCGACGTGTTCTGCACGGCGACCGGGAACAAGGCGATCCTCAGCGCGACGCACATGGCGCAGATGAAGCACAACGCTATCGTCTGCAACATCGGCCACTTCGACAACGAGATCGACATCGCGGGTCTTGAGGACATGGCAGCTCGCGGCGAGGTCGAGAAGATCCAGATCAAGCCGCAGGTGCACGAGTGGAAGTTCAAGAACACCACGCACGGCCCGAAGGGCGGCCCGCACTCCATCATCATTCTCGCTGAGGGGCGCCTCGTGAACCTCGGTTGCGCGACGGGTCACCCGAGCCTCGTGATGTCGGCGTCCTTCACCAACCAGGTGATGGCGCAGATTGAGCTGCAGGCGAACGCGGAGAGCTACGGCATCACCGTGGAGACCCTCCCGAAGAGCCTCGATGAGAAGGTGGCACGCCTGCACCTCGACAAGTTCGGTGCACGCCTCACAGAGCTCTCGAAGGAGCAGGCCGACTACATCAACGTGCCGGTCGACGGCCCGTACAAGCCGGACCACTACCGCTACTAGGCGGTAGGCTTCCGAGCCTTCGACGAGGCCCGCTTCGGCGGGCTTTGCTCGTTTTTGCAGCAGGCGACCTGCGCGGCATGCCGCGGCACGGCCTACTCGAGGCCGTCGAAGAGGCTCAGTGTCATCTCGCAGCGTTCGGATGAGAGCTCGCTCTTCGGCTTCTCGGCCTTGGCGGGCTTCGACGTCTGCAGCGCCGGCGCCGGGCCTGGCGCTGGGCTCGCCGTGGGGCTTGGCGCTGGGCTCGCCGTGGGGCTTGGCGCTGGGCTCGCCGTGGGGCTTGGCGCTGGGCTCGCCGTGGGGCTTGGCTCTTCTTTGGCAACGGCCACCGCCGCCGGCTCCGTAAGAGGCGCGGTCGCTGCAGGCGCTGGCTTGAGCGGCTTATCGGCGACCGCGGCGTTGGCGGGCGCTATGCTGGCGGCAGCGACGACTTCCGTCGCGCTGGGCATCTCCTCGATGGACGCCATGGCCTCCGCTGGGCTCGCGGAGCCGACCGCTGCTGCGCGCCGGCGCGCCGGCTTCTTGGGTGGCGAAGGCGGATTGGGTGTCTCGTCGAGCGGGCGGGCGCCGGGGCCGCGCTCCATGTCCACGTGCCCATCAGGCGGCGTCGTCCACGTGGACCTCATCTCGCTCGGCTCAAGCAAGGGTCGACCAAACATGCGCTGGTAATTTGTCCACCCCGGCTGAGCGAGCAAGCCGAAGAAGGTGTTGGTCTTCGCGTCGATTTGGTCGACGTAGTGCAGCAGCTGCGCCTCGAGCGTCTTCGGGCGCTTTGGGGAGCCGAATTCGAGTTCACCATGGTGGCTGAGGATGATGTGCTGAAGCTCCCACACCAGCTCGTCGGGGACGTCGCCCAGCTCCTTCGCGATCGAGGCGATGAAAGCGGCGCCGGCGGGGATGTGCCCGACGAGTCGTCCAAATGTGGAGTACTCCGTCGCCAAATCGCCCTCGAGCTCCCACACCTTGCCCAGGTCGTGCAGCATGAACCCGGCAATCAAGAGGTCAGCGTCGACCAAGCCTGGGTAGTAGGTCGCATAGTGATGAGCGATGGTCGTGCCGAGCCGCATCCCGGAGAGGGTGTGTTCCGCGAGGCCGCCTCGGTACGCGTGGTGGTTGGCCTTCGCCGCCGCAGAAGTGCCTAGCCTAGCTGCGACGTCGGGGTGCTCGAGCACGGCCATGAGCAAGCGCTTCAGCGTCGCCGAGCGCACGTGCGTGTTGACGTGCTCGCGGATCTCGCGGGTGAGCGTCTCGGGCGACCAGCGAGAGGAGAGCACCAGCGAGTCGTACTCCTCGTGTGTCGGGCGGTACGGAGCCATGCTGTCGATGTTGAGCTGGAGCTCATCGCGGTAGGACTCGATCTTGCCGATGACCCTGTAGACTCCGGGGACCGTGAGCCCGTCGGGGCAGGTCTCACCCGGATCCCAGATGCGTCCGGTCACGCGTCCCGTCTTGTCCTGCACGGTGAGCGTGAGGAACGTGTTGCCCGAGCGGGTCGTGCCTTCTCGCATCTCCGCGATTGCGAAGAAGGAGTCCAGGGCTTGGCCAGGTTGAAGCTGCTCGATGCGTTCGTTCATAGGGGCGGCCGCGGCGCGATGAGGAGGGCATAATGTGTGCATCGCTGGCTACAACGCCACGCCCGTTCTGACCACCCTCCCGCTGCACGACCAGAGCGATGGTCGTCCGGTTCTAGACCTTCGCGTCGGGTGCTCGTTGTACGGCTTCGGCGAGGGTGTTGACGCAGTCGAACACGGTGAGGGCAGGGCGTAGCCGCGTGATCCACTTCCGGTTGCCGAGGGTCTCCGCGGCTGGATCTTTACGATTCAGCATCACCCAGAGTGGCCCCGAAAAACGTGCAGAGATCGCGTCCGCGGAAAGTATCGCTTGGTTCATCCCGCCGAGCTCATCAGCCACAACGAGCAGGGCGCCATCGCACGAGTCGAGCAGGTCAATGCTGCACCGCTCTCCATAAAGCGGAGACCACAACCCGCCGGCCGATTCTACTACCGCAATGTCCGCTCCGGAGACGGACTCCGCGATGGCGTCTTCCATGTCTTGGTCGCGAATAACGATGCCTTCGCGCTCGAGCGCTTCTGCGGGTGCGATCGGCGGGGCTAACGCCCATCGGCACACGCGCCTCCAGTCATTGAAACCGCAGGCGGCGGCGAGGTCGCGGGCATCTGCCGGCACGCCCTTGGGGGTGCTCAAATCGGTTCCGGACTCGATCGGCTTGCTCGCCGCGACGTTGAGCCCGCGTGCGCGGAGTGCCTGTAACAGACGAGTGCTCGTCCAGGTCTTCCCCAC
Source organism: Bradymonadia bacterium (assembly GCA_047610025.1). GTDB lineage: Bacteria > Myxococcota_A > Bradymonadia > REDH01 > REDH01 > JBLFZA01. The sequence goes on from JBLFZA010000030.1 coordinate 5,075, forward strand.
TTCGGTGTTGTTCCCGAGTACGACGACGCGAAAAGCAAAAGAGGCGCCACGGTTGATCATGACGCCTCTCCCGGAAAGCTAACGATCGGATTTGAACCGATGACCTGCTCGTTACGAATGAGCTGCTCTACCAACTGAGCTACGCCAGCGAAAACGGGCGGCGAATATACGCCGCGCGCGAGAGGGTCGTCAAGGGTTTGTAGCACCCGCTGACCCAGCCATCGCCGGGCGTCTGTTCGCCGCGGCCGGTGTTAAAGCTCGGGTGGAGGGAGCACGCGGCCGCCTGTCTCTCTCGCCGGCTCTCTGGCCCGCTCACGCGCTGGTGGTGCCGCTCGATCTCCCGTGGCGGGAGGCTCAGCAGGAGGCGAGCGCTCGGCCGCCGCGGCGCTGCAGGCGCTTAGGCGGCCGTAGAACTGCGCGGCGAGATCACGTCCGTGGTCCTCGCGTAGCGCGATCACTTGTTCGTCAGCGCGTAGGCAGTTCGCCGCTGAGAGTTCGGATTCAATGCCGGCGATTGCCGAACGAACGCCTCGGACTTCTGCGGTGAGCTGCTGGCTTCGCTCTGGATTGCGTTCGCGAATGGATGCAGCGAGCATCTCCGCGCGATCTAGATCGCCGGTTCGGATGGCCGCGGCGACGGCGTCAGCCGCCGCGTCTGCGCTGCTGTCACGAGGGGCGTCCTCTGCGGTGTTTACGACCACAACCGGCGCCGCCGCCGGCTCATCGTCAGCGGCGGGCGCAGGCGGCGTCCTGTCCCGCTCTCGCGGCCTTTGCTCGCGACGTGCCCGCTCTGTCGGGGCAGCCTCAGCTCGGTCGTTTGTGGCCTCCTCCTCCCCGCCTGCGGCCTCAGCGGGGGCTTCGGCCGAGGTCTCGCCGGTGCCGTCGGCGCTGCCGTCAGCGGAGCCGTCGGCGACCAATGCTGTCTCGCTCTCATCAGGTGGCGTGGCGGCACGGTCCATAGCGCGCAAAGCGAACGCGACCCCGACGACAACAACGACCGCAACGAGCACCACGAGACGGCCACTCACGGTTGTTTGCCGGCGCTGCGCTGGGCTGGGCTGTTGGTCGTGGAAGTCGTCGAACTCGTCGTCCCCGATTGTGAATCCGCCGAGATCGTGCCCGGTTTCGATGTCAGCGACGTCGCCGATCGAGAAGGCCCCGGAGTCCGAACGTGCATCGGTGTCCGCCCCAAGCTCGTAGTCGGTCTCGGTGACTCCGATTGCGCTCGCCTGGTCCGCATAGGGCTCTTCGGGCCCGTCTTCAGCGCCGTGAGTGAGGATACGTCGTTTGCCACTGTTGCTGGGTGCCGTCGGTCGCCCAAGTGTCGCTTCGACTTCCCTGAGCTGTTCCCCAACCTCCATCATCGATTGCGGTCGCTTGTCCGGTGACTTCTCGAGGCATGACATGATGAGTCGACTGAGACTCTCCGGCAGTCGCTTGTTTGCCGCGCGCGCCACTGGTGCAGGCGCTTCCGAGACGTGTCGCTGGAGAAGCGCGAGCTTGTTGCGGCCACGGAAGGGCGGGTGCCCGACGATCATCTCGTACATCACGAGACCGAGCGAGTAGATGTCGCTCCGGTGGTCAACTTCCGTGCTGCCGCTCGCTTGTTCGGGTGACATATACTCGGGCGTCCCGAACATCATGCCGGTCTGCGTGAGCCCGCCGCTCGAGTCGTCATCGAGAATCTTGGCGATGCCGAAGTCGAGCACCTTCACGGTCGGGTCACCATCGCGGCCCTCGATCACCATGATATTGTCTGGCTTGATATCGCGGTGCACGAGGTGTTGTTCGTGAGCGACGTCGAGGACTTGGGAGATGCGCAGTGCCAACGCAACGGCGAGCGGCGCCTCGATCGTATTGCGACTTTGGATGAGCTCATGAAGCGGTGTGCCGTCTACGTACTCCATGACAATGAAGAGTGTGCCGTCTTCAAGCCGTGCGAAGTCGTAGATCCCCACGGCGTAGGGGTGTGAGACCTTCGATGCCGCGCGCGCTTCGTTGAAGAATCGGGTCGCGAGCTCCTCGTCGTCCGCGAAGCGGCGGTGCAGGAACTTCACCGCGACACGCTGTCCAAGCTCTTCGTGCCGCGCGAGGTACACGACCCCCATGCCGCCCTGCGCGATGCGCTTCACGATGCGGTAGTTGCGCGAAACCACGCGACCAATGAAGGGGTCGTGGGACGGAGACACGACGGGGATCGGCTCACCGCAGTGCCCGCAGAAAAGCGCCCCATCCTCGATCGGCAGGTCGCAGTGCAGGCAGTTTGGTTGGGCGTTCATTGGTGCATCATGCGGGGTACAGGCATCACCAGTGCACCCTACCGAGTCGATTCCGTCGATTCAAAAACGCCGCACCTTACCGCCTATGTAAGGGGGTGTCGTCCTGCACCAACGAGAGCCCCGACGCCGAGGCTAGTGGGAGTCGTGTTGGTTGTGAATCGAGTTGCGCCGGACCCGGAAGCCCTCCCTCTCGAGCCGTGCGCAGAGCGTGTGGATAGCGGCCGTGCTGCGAGTTTCCAGCCAGAGGCTGATGTCGGTCTCGCCGAGCGAGACCTCGCTGAACGCTCGTTCGTGGCGAATCTCCAGCACGTTCGCCTGCTCCTCGGCGACGACCGTCGTGAGGCGCGCGAGCGTGCCCGGGCGATCCGGAACCGCGACCTCAAGTTCTACGCGTCGCCCAGAGCGTACGAGTCCGCGTTGGATGATGTCCGAGATCACGTTGGTGTCGATGTTGCCGCCGCTGATCACGAGGCATACGCGCTTGCCCTTCAGGTGCGGCAGTTTGCCAGCGAGCAATGCGGCGACGGGAGTCGCGCCCGCGCCTTCGGCGATCACACGTTCGTTCTCGATAAGCGCGAGTATGGCTCGGGTGATGTCTTCTTCCGACACGGTGATCATCGAATCGACGTACTGCTGCACCAGTGAGAACGTGTTGTTTCCTGGCGCGCGGACGGCGATTCCGTCCGCGATGGTGCGCTGTGCGGGCACTTCAACGACGTGCCCGGACTCGATGGATCGGACCATCGACGGGAACGCCTCGGTCTGCACCCCGATAATCTCGGTCGACGCCCCCATCTCCTTGAATGCGGTCGACATGCCGGCGAGTAATCCTCCCCCGCCGACGGGCACGATGATGGCGTCGAAGTCGTCGTCCCGCTCAAGGACTTCGAGGGCACAGGTGCCTTGCCCAGCGATCACGGCGGGGTGGTTAAACGCCGACACATAGGTGGCGCCACTCTCGAGGCAAAGCGCGCGCGCGCGGGCGTTTGCGTCGTCGAAGGTGGCGCCGTGCAGCATGACGTTGCCGCCGTAGCCGCTCGTCCGCGTGACCTTCACGATCGGCGTATTCTCGGGCATCACGATGGTCGCCTTTACGCCGAGCCTGGTCGCGTGCAGCGAGAGGCCCTGCGCGTGGTTACCGGCGCTCGCGGCAACGACGCCGGCTTCACGTTGCGCGTCGGTGAGCGTCATCAGGCAGTTGAGCGCGCCGCGCTCCTTGAACGACCCCGTGATGTGCGAGCTCTCGAGCTTCAAGTAGAGGTCGACGCCGGTGCGTTGCGACAGGTTGTAGGCATGAACGAGCGGGGTCGGCCGCAGTGCTTTACTGATGCGTCGTCGCGCGGCGACGATGTCGCCTAGGGTGATTTGTCGCGCTTCGTTCATGTAACACTCTCGGCTCGTGTGCCAGCGCGCCGCAAGAGCGAAAGCGTGACGCGGGGCGTTGTGACGAGACGTCCGCTACGACCGGAGAGGTTCCAGCGTGCGGTCCAACGACATCTCTGGTCGGTAGCCCAAGGTCGAGCGCGCGGCTGCGTCGTCGACCATGCAGACGTATTTGAGGAAATCCATCTCAGCACTGGGCACCTTGGAGATACCGACGCCTGCGGAGAGCGCGACCGCACGACGGAAGAGAGGCTCTGGTGTAGGTAAGGGGCGATGACCGATTCGCCGAATCATAGCGGAGAGCGGCGCAGGGTCGGGGCCAGCGAGGTTGAAGATGCCTCGAACACCCGGCTTCAAAGCGAGTCGAATCGCGGAGATGACGTCTTCCGGTGCCATCACCTGCACCATCGGATCAAAGCCCATGATTGTCGGGACCACGCGGGTCCGTAAGTACTGGCTAGGGGGGTTGTCGAGCCTACCTACGGTGGGCACCGGTCTCAGAATGACGGTGTCCACTTCCGGATGACGCCAGAACCACGTGCTCGCGTACATGTCGATTTCGACCCGATCCCTCAGCGTCACGAATCGATGTCCCGCCATGAGAGGCGCCTCTTCCGTGAGGAACTGGCTGTTGCCGGGGTTCGGGCCGTAGACGCTCGCAGTCGACACCACGACAAGCTTGGGGACGTCGTACTTGTGGCATAGCGCCATCACGCGAATCGCATCCTCTACCGCTGTGCTGGTGCGCGCTCGACGAGATGAATGCTGCACGCGCGTCATGTGCAGTACCGCATCCACGTTGTTGCGACGGAAGACATCCTCCGCGTCTCGGCGCCGAAGGTCGAGCGCGTGCACGGTGACGGTCGACGGGATGTGGCCCGCGCCGCGCCCGTCGATCCCGATAATGTCGGCGTCTTCGTGAAGCTGACGCGTGACCATGCGACCGAAGCGCGAGGCAATCCCGGTTACGACAATGGTGGGCCGTCGCTGCCGACGTCGAGAGATCATTGGAACCACCCCTCGCGCTCGCGCAGCCCGTCAGCGATCAGGGTCTCTACCTCAGACGAGACCTGTCGAACGTGGCTTCGAATCACCCGATCTTCGTCCTCTGGGTCTCCGCTGAACACGATCGGCTCACCGAATCGAATTCGGTACTTCACCGGCAGCGGAAGCAAGTTGAGCAGCATGGGGAACGAGGGCGCGCTCATCATGCGCGCGATCGTCGGCATATTGCCTAGACTGATGTACTGCTCCTCTGCACCGACGACCCCAACCGGCACGATCGGGGTGTTGGTTTCGAGGGCGAGTCGCATGAACCCGGTACCAAACCGCTCGAGCTCATATCGCTGCGAGAAGGGCTTCGAGATCCCGCGCGCACCTTCGGGGAAGACGAGGAGCGCGTTCTCGCGGCGCAGTAGCCGTCGAGCATTGTCTGGCGTACCGACCAATTGCCCGGCGCGATTCAGGAAGGTGAACACAAAGGGAAGCGTTGGCACGAAGCGCTCGATCATGCTTCGCACAGCTCGGGGGCGCTCCCCAGCGACGAGCAGCGCCATCGCGATCATCGCGGCGTCGATAGGCAGCTGGCCGCTGTGGTTGGCGACGAGCAGAACGCGGCCCTCGGGCACGTTCTCTAGCCCCGATAGCTCGCAGCGAAAGTAGTTCCGATACAGCCAGTGGACCGGCGGTGCGGCGAAGTCGAGTGCTTCGGGACGAAACCCGAAGGGGTCGTACCCGGTGATCTGCTCTCGCTCGATGAGCTCGTCGATGGCGCGGCGGAGTTCTGGTTGCATAGGTTAGGGTAACAACGCGTTACACGTCAGCATCACGTCGCAGCTCGACGTGCTCAGGCAGCCAACAAAGTCCGAGAAATCCGCTGAGGCCTCGAGCGCGCCGTCACACCGAGCAGCACAATCGCTCGGACTCAGGCCAAGATTCAGCTGCTCCGTCAGATCGCACGCTGCGGCTGCGCCGCATGCGTCACCGCAGACCCCGGTCGGGACGCAGGAGCACGCAACGCAACGCCCGTCCGGGCAATCGCTGTTGTCTTCGCACTCACAGACATCCTCCACCGCGTCGATGTCCTCACCCGCGTCGCCGGCGTCTGTTATGCCGACGTCCTCCAGCGTGAAGTCTCCTCGCAGAACGCATACTTGGTCGAGCACTTGCTCCCGGCGCCCGCCGTCTGCCGCTGAATCGAGAATTTCGATCGTCCGTTGCTCGCAGACCGCCTCAAGCGACCCTTGCGCCCGAGGTAGGGAGCCACAACTCGACTCGTAGCTGCGAATGGCCCTCAAAAGCGCGTCGTCTGTTGGCTGCATGGTGGCCGCGGCGATCGGATCCCCGGGCCTGACCGTCACGACATGGCACTGAAGATCGACCGTGCAGTCGCGCGGCAGGTCGATGGCGCGGCCGGTCAAGTACTCGTCAAGCTCACTGCAGCGCTGCTCGTCGGTCTTCGAATCGCACGCAGTGAATGCGAGCAGAACGGTGAGCACCGCGAAGCATCGTGCGGCGCTCCGCGGGCGAGGAGTTCTGGAGGGGGTCTCAGTCACGATTCATCCGGGCGCGTAGCTTCGCGAGTGCATCGTCGTCGGTCGGGCCGGGCTCGGCGGCTTCTCCCAGTCGGGTATCATTACGCTCGACTGGGGGAGGGCGGCGGCTCCCACTCCCCTCTGGCGTTGTCGATTCCGTCGCTTGGGACTTCAGAGCGTCGAGGGATGCCCCGGACTCAAGCGTTCGGAATCGGTCGTTCAGCTCGTTCGTCGCCGCTGAGCCGTCGAGATCCAGCTCATCCTCGGCGCGTGACCACGACTCGTTCTCTTCGATGCGCGCTTCCATGTCGCGGAAGTGCGCGAGGTGAGCATCGAGTGACGGGAAGTCCCCTTGCTCGGTGGCGCGTTCCGGCGGGTTGTAGGAAGGATAGCCTCGTGCTCCAGACTCCGTGCGAGCCGACGCATCGGCGTGGCGTCGTTCGGATCCAGCCTGCACGCGGAGGTGCAGCGCCTCGAGGGAGCTCCGCATGTCGGCGAGCTGCATGGAGACGCGATCAAACGCCGCTCGTCGTTCATCAAGCTGCTCGTCGACCTGCTGCTTCTTCCCCAGCGCGTCGTGCGCCAGAGTCTCGTCGTTCTTGCGCAACGCGAGGACGGCGCGGTCTTCCCACCGCTGAGAAGCGTCCAGCAGGTTTTGGATGTCTCGGTGTAGCTTCCGCTGTTCCACTCGCAGGTCACCGGCGGCGCGCTTGGCGTCACGTACGGTGTCGCGGACATCATCCGCTCCCTGCGAACTCTGGCGGAGTGAGTTAAGCTCCGCTCGTGCCAGGCGCTGCAAACGGTCGAGAATCGTCATCGGTGTTCGGGCGGGTGCCAAAGGAGCATACCCGATTGCTACCGACGACTCAGTCTTGCCGCAAGAGCAGCGAGAGCGCTGCTTGAAGTTGCCGATCTTCGACCGTCTCCGCTTCCGTGGCGACCGTCGGCATGTCATCCGTTTCGCCTTCGGCAGGCGTAGCCTGCAAAACCGTCAGGTCGGGCGTGATGCCCTCCCCATTGATGCTGCGGCCAAGCGGCGTGTAGTAAAGCGAAATGGTCAGCTTCAGACCCGAGCCATCGCGCAGGTCGATGATCGACTGCACGCTCCCCTTGCCGTAGGTCAACGTGCCCACAACGGTGGCCCGTTCGTAGTCCTGCAGCGCACCTGTGACGACCTCCGAGGCGCTCGCGCTGCCGCCGTCCACAAGAACGACCATCGGCCCCCTGAACCGCGTGCCGGAGCGCGTCGCTCGCGCAATCGTCTCGTCGGCATTCAGGCGGCCACCGGTCGATACGATTGTCCCGTCCGGAATGAACGCGTCGACGACGGTGATCGCCTCGTTAAGCAACCCGCCCGGGTTGCCGCGAAGATCTAGCACAAGCCCCAGCAACTCCTCGCCATATTCAGACTGCAACGAATCGATCTCGCTGCGCAGCTCGCCGCCTGTGTTGTTCTGGAACGAGGTGATACGAACGACGCCAATCCCCTCGACCGGCATCGAACCAACGACCGCAGGAGTGTGAATGACGTCTCGAATGACCGGGATTTCGATCTGATCCGGGCCGGCGTCCGTCTCCCGCTCGATGCCGATAACAACACGCTCTCCGCGCGGGCCTCGCAGTCGCGACACCATCCCTTGAGAGTCGAGCCCAGTGGCGTCGTTGCCATCCACCGAGATGATTACGTCATCGCTCCGCATCCCCGCGTCAAAGGCAGGGCCGCCCTCGAACACCTCTCCAACGAGGATCCGTCCGTCCGACTCCCGAATCGAGATGCCCACGCCGACGTACTCGCCGCGTGTGTCATCTCGCATGGCGCGCAGCTGTGAGGGCCCGAGGAACACCGAATGTGGGTCGAGCTCGGTGAGCATGCCTCGGATGCCTGCCCGAATCAGCTCCGTATCGTCGATGTCCTCGACGTAGCGGGTCTGCACCAAGCCTAGCACCTCGGCGAACACGTCTAGCTGTTCGTAAGTGGCGCTGCCTTCGGCGGCAGCTCGGCGATCATCGAGGAGGCCAAGGCCGTACCCCGCAAGCCCAACAAGCAACACGACGACAATTCGAAGCGAACGGACCAAGGCAGATCTCAAAGGCGCCACCACGCGGCAGGGTCCACGGGGATCCCGTGGAGACGAAGCTCAAAGTAGAGCGTCGAGCGGTCGCCGTATACCGCATCGACGGCACCGATTGCATCCCCTCGCGCGACGACGTCTCCGCGTTCGACGCTCACGTGACTAAGCTGTGCGTAGATCGTGTGCGCCGCGTCCCCATGGCTGACGACGACGAGCGCTCCCCAGCCTGACGCGAGCGCCGTACGCACGACGACGCCGTCCGTGGCGGCCACCACCTCGCCGGTTCGGCTCCATGACCACCCGGTGTGCCGCTCACTGGTGCCGGTGCGCGGGTCGCGCCGGTCACCGAAGCGCGCGATCGGGCGATAGTAGATCGGAAGCAGCAGCGTGCCGCGGCGCTCTTCGAACGTCGCCTCTGGCGCCGAGAAGTGCCGCGCACTGTCCACCGCACGGGAGAGCGTCTCTCGCAGCGCATCGTCCGCTGAATGCGCAGCCGCGCTCGCCGTTGCGGACAGCGCTGCCAAGCGCCGAGCCTCTTCTTCCACTGCGCTGGCTCGCTCGTCGGCTGCACTCGCCGCGGTCGCCGTCGGAAATCCTGCCCGGGCGGAGGTCAAGCCGGAGTGCATCGGATGCCGCTCCGTCGCCGCGGCCGCCAACGGGAGGAGCGCCGCCGCGCCGCTGATCCAGAGCGCTGCGAACAAGACTCGTTGCGGAGCCGAGCTCACGCGTAAAGGGCCTCGAGGAGCAATGCGCCGAAGCCTGGAGCGTCATGTGCGCCACGCCACGCAGGCTCGTCCGAGGGAAGCAGCGGGAGTCCCGCTTCGCCGAAGAGCTCCGCGCTCGCTGCCGGCTCGAACTCTTCTACTAAGTGCTTCTCTGGCAAGACTTCGCCGCGGCTCTTCTCCGCTACGAGCTTCTCGCCTAGTGATGATTGGCTCCCCGCGGATGCGAACGCCTCATCAGGGAGAGGCAGGTGCTCGTCGTACGTCGCTTGATGGATGCGCTGGTAAAACTTCTTGTGCAACGCCTTCATCAGGTGCCGGATGCGCTCTTCCTGAGCCGCCGTGCCCTCGATGGCGTCGATGTCGTCCGCGTAAGACATCGTCTTCGATTCCAATATCGCGCCGCTATAGAACACCTGAGAGGTGATCTTCTTGCTGCGCATCCCGTGATCTTCGGTTTGGATGTGCAGCGTCAACGTCTTGTAATCGACGTCGTTGTTGAAGCCCATTTGCATCGAGATACCGTTACGTCAGTGGGGTCGCGATCTGCTGAAGGGGCAGCAAGGTCGCGTGGGCGATCGGCTCGCCTAAAAAGGTTGAGCCCAACTCACAGAAGCGGTCGGGGTCATCGGTGACTTCAAAGAGAACATCACCGATGCCTTCAGTGTGCCCGAGCTTGTTCGAGTTCGCCAGAGCCTCACGCAATGCGCAGGCTGTACTTGGCCCGGTGTGGACGATGTTGACGAGATTGGTCGTCAACGAGCGCGCCACGCGAGCGATGACATCGCTGAGAATCGGATAATGTGTACACCCGAGCAGAAGCGTATCGGGCACTTCTTCTGCAAAGAGAGGCCCGAGGTAGTGGCGCACGACGCGCTCCGGCACATCGCCCGTAAGCCAGCCTTCCTCCGCGAGTGGCACAAAGAGCGGGCACGCTTGCTGGCTGACGCGCAGCGAAGGGCGCATGGCGCTCAACGTCTGGGCGTAGGCCGCCGAGCGAACCGTGCCTCGCGTCCCAAGCACGCCGACTCGCGTGATCGACACGTCATTGGCGATGGTGCGTGACACAGGCCCCACGACATCGAAAACGGGCACTGTCACCGCTGCGCGTACGGCCTGCATCGCGTAGGTGCTCGCGGTGTGACAGGCGATGACGATCGCCTTGCACCCTTGCTGCTCGAGATGCCTCGCGATCTCGACCGAATAGCGCTGAACGGTCGCCGCGCCTTTCGAGCCCCATGGCACACGAGCCGTGTCTCCCACATAGTGGAAGTTCTCCGCAGGGAGCTCGGCGCGGAGCTCGCGCAGGACGGTCAGACCGCCAACTCCAGAATCGAAGAGTCCAATGGGAGACTGTGGTGGATACGCTAGCAAGACGTCGTGCCTAGTGTCGCTGTTGGGGGGCCAAAAACGCGAATCGCGGAGCGCGAGCCCCGCGATATGCCGCAAGGGCAGCGGCTACTGAATCGCGAATGGGAAGCTCGTTGCGAGTACCCCGGCGCTACTGCACTCACCCGCGGCTGCGGATTGGGCAACGGTAATGCTGCCGGTGCAGCGTCCGGAGCCGTCCTCAGCTCGAGAGATGATGAGGCGAACCCCGGGAGCACGAGCCAACGAACGTGTCGTGTATTCGGGCCGCAGTGTTCGCTCAAAGCGCACGACGCGGGGGTCACGTACATTGACAGTGCCGTCGCTCGGAATCACGCCGCCACCGCCATAGTATGTCCGAGACTCGGTAGCTTCGAAGTTCAGGTCGTCAACGGAGAGTCGACCGGATTCCAAGGAGACCTCCACATTTGCGTCGGTGCAATTCCCGTCCAGGCTCACAGTGGCCGATGCGCCCGATGCGATTGGGTTGTTGTACTCGTCACGGAACAGCACCTCGACTGTATCCGTGCCTCCGTCCTGAACACTCAGCCCGTTCAAGGCGGAGAGAGGTCCGCGGCCGACCACCGTCGAGTTCTGTGCGTCGACCGGCCCGGTGATGAGTCGGAAGGTCGTTCTCCAGATCTTCGTCTCCGCGTCCCATTGCTGGTTCGGGCCGTCATACACGCCATTCAACGATCCTCCTCGAGGCGCTGTGTCGATGAACACGTCGACGTTCGGCGTGAAGACACCGTCCTCGCCAAGGTCAAGATAGGGCTCGCCAAGGTCTTCGAAGGGCTCGCCGGTGTCCCACACTCCGTTCGCGTTCCGATCGAGGAACCACTCCTCTCCATCGACATAGCTCAGGATGCTGACGATGCCATCGCTGGGGCAGGGCAGGCTGTCCGTGCCCACGGGGTCGAAGCCACAAACCTCGCCATTGCCTTGTGGGCCGAAGCGGTAGGGCAACACTCCGTTGACCTCGTGCGAGAAGACAAGGTCTCCATCTTCACTCGTCTGTCCGTTCGGAACGCTCACGACGCCTTGCTCGGAGACGAAGCTGATGGGGAACAACTCTGACGAGACAGGGTTGCCGCGCACGTCGCGGAGGATCATCGAGCAGGGTGACTCGCACTGCAGGGTGACGTTTTCGGAGTCTGTCGACAGCATGCCGCCTACGTTGTCCGGCTCACAGTCGACCGTCCATCCGGCGGTGACCGGGCGGCCCGAGAGCGCGACGATGGACTCGGACGTGCAAGACGTTTGGAACTCTGGGCGGCCGAGCTCAGCGCGAACACTGATGCTGTCCGGCACGCTGCCGGTGCGGAGCTGCGTCGAAGCGCACCCCGACGAATCGGTCGGCGCCTGCTCGGGCACGAGAGCGTATCCAACGGCTTCACTTCGAAGGTTGAAGGTCACCAATTGGCCGGCCGAAACCGGATCGCCGTCAAGGTCGCGGAAGCACGCCACAACAGCGGCTCTGGTCGGGAACGGGGAGCCGGCGATGCCCAAGATGTCTCCGGCGGAGCCTTCGAACGAGATAGGCGTGATGGGCTGGAAGTAGCACTCCGGCGTTGGCTCGAACACCAGACCCGAGTTGTTCACGCACGTCAGCGCTTGAGCGACGCCGTTGTCGTCAAATGCTGTTGTCGCCGTGACCGCAGGGGAGCCGGCGGTTGTGGCCGACTGAACGAAGAAGCCTACCTGCCCGTTGTTGTCCGTCCGCCCGACCTTCGTCAGTGTGCCGTTGTTTCCATCCAAATCATCAACGAGCATCGCGTTCGCGACCGTAACCGAGACCTCTACATCGCGAGCGGGCTGACCTGCTGCGGTGATGACGTTGTAGCTCACTCGCGCGATCGCGACGCCATCGGCGGGAATGGCGATCGGCGAGAAGCTGCCGCGGCACTCTGCACCTTGCGGGTTAATCACCGCGCAACCCTGCTCGCCAAAGCCTTGGTTTTCGAAGTTTGCGCAGATTTGAGAACTCGTACTCTCATCAGGGTAGCTGAACGCAACGCTGAACATACCGGCCGCGTCAGTGCGGGTGCTCACCGTGTCAGAACCCCGTGTGAACGAGATGTTTCCGCTGTTAATGGAGACGACCATTCGCGTTCCGTCCGGAACGGCTACACCAGTGTCGGTCAGGGCGAGGAACGTAACCTCAGCTGGCTCTTCGGGGATCAGCGGATCTGGACTCACTCCCTGCGAGCGGATCTGCCACAAACCGTTTGGCGGCTCCGTGCACGTAATGCGCGCAGGAAGAACGCCTTGTCCGCCTTCAAACGCCGCCGTCACAAAGAACTCGCCCAGATTGCCGTCGCACTCAATGTCGAAGGTCGCGAGCCCCGTCGAGTCCGTGAGCGTCGTGCCTTGCTGCCCGGGGAAGCCCGTTACGCGTCCCGGCGCCTGAAGCAAAACGACCACGGTCGAGCCGAGCTCGGGCGGGTTGCCTCGGTTGTCGAGCAGCGAAACCGTGATCTCCGCTTGCTCAGAGCCATCTGCGGCGATCGACGAGCGATCCGTCACCAGCACCAAGTCGTAAGAGACCGGGGTTTCGGGGCCACAACCTACCAGGGAGGCGAGCGTGGTAGCGAGGAGAACGGGTAGCCAAAGTTTCTTTCGAATCATCTATGCGCCAAAAGAGGTTGGGCAAAACAGTCACTATTAAACAGGATAGTCCGCGATCGCCCACGGGATCAAGTTTGGCCGGACTTCTCCGTACGACAACTTGAATGCAAATCCACCCACTGAGAACGGATCTCCAGCAATCGCGTCGTTTCCGAGACTCATCCCGCCATCACGACGCCGCTAGAACCGAAGCGAGACGCCTGCGCCAGCCGGACGAACCTCAACCGAAGGCCCTGCTTCGCTGTTGCTTGCGCCTTGGTCGCGCATGCTCGTTGATAGCAACCCCACACCAAGTCCCACACCAAAGGCCCCGAGACTCGTGAGCGCCGCGCCTCCGGCCATGGTGTCGTAGACATCCGGGCACCGAAGGGCGGTCCCTGTTGCGCACGTGTCTTGCCCATCGAGGGCCAGGAGCACCGCGCCCGCAGCGACGAGCACGATTCCTGTGCCAATCGCGACGCCTCCCCCCGCACGTCGGCGAGCCAGCACGTCGTTCGAGATGCCAGCCTGAGCCGCGTCTGCCGGAGTGAACCGCTCGACGACAACCCGCTCTGGCGCCGTTCGAGACAGCACAACTCGAACAAAAATAGTTGAGCCGAGCATCGACTCCCGCACCCGGAATTCCTCGCGATAGGGGCTGTAGCCATCGGCCTGCACCTCGATGACGTAGCTCCCAGGCTCAAGATCTTGCCGAAAGCGCTCTTCGCCGCCGACGGGTTCGCCGTTCAGGAGCACCTGAGCGTCTTCCGGGATCGTCGCGACCGTGACGGTTGCTGTCATATCCGTAGCCACCGGCTCTGGGGCAGGCGTTGCGGCGCCACGAATGGGCATCTGAGCCACGCCTGCCAGTGCTGCCTCCGCGGTAAAGGCGAATGACTCTCTCGCCTCTGCGATTGGGCAGAACGTGCAATCCCCGATCTGCTCGGCGAGGAGTTCACCGCTCGAGAGATCGTACACTCGGACGGTGTAGTCATAGATATCGGCTTCGGCATTGACGTTGGCGGTCACGCCGATCGACGCGTTCACCCGTTCGCCGACCGTGCTCATGCATTCTGGCCCGCGACACCCGGAGGCGTCGTCCAACGCCGTCACAAGCGCCGCCTCGCTGATAATTGTGCCCCGCCCCGCCCGCTCGAGCCCTTGCACGAGCGCGATGCGGAAACTGGCTTGGCCCTGAGCGTCTAACTCCCCGTTAAAGTCGGTGCCTACAACGGCGACCTGCGCCGATGCGGGAGTCGCGAGTAGAAGCCCCGCCACCACGGCGAGCGAACGAAATATCTGTTTCAGCGTTGGTGTCATGAGTCGGACGGAGGAGCGTATCGGTCGCCGAGCTGTGAGATGCCGATGGCACCTGCGACGCGGAGCGCGAAGAGGTCGTGATCAAGTGCTTGTGTGAACAGCGCGCTCCATTGCGGATCATCCGCGCGGGCGCACGCTTCAAGCACGGCGTAGAGTGGTCCAGGCGCTCTGGCGGCCTGAGCGATAGACAGCAGGTCCGAGGGCTCTGATACCGTCAATAACAGGCGCAGCGCTAGGTCCGCTGCTTCGGGATTCGGTTGTCTCGCCAGCGCTTCTAGTCGAGGACGAACTTGTTCGATCAGCGGTCGAACCTCGCGCGTTTGGGACGCCGAGTACAGCGATCGAAGCACCATGACCGGATCATCGGCCGTCGTAAGCGACCGTGAGAACGCTTCGGCCGCGAATAGAGGGTCGCGTTCCTGTAGATAGCCGAACGCTCGTTGGCCGAGTTCAGAGTCGTCGTCGATGAGAAACGGCTCGAACGCGACAGGCGGGGCAGTGACGTGACGCAGCGCTTCGAATGCAGCGGCGCGCACTTCCGGCCGGGGGTCTCGGCGGTAGAGCATCGCCCGTGCCTGCGCCGAGCTGGTCGGAATTCGAGCCAAAGCAATGAGTGACGCCGCCGCTGCTGCCTCGGTTGCCGCACCCGTAGAGATGACGCTGACAAGAGACGTCTCGGCCCAAGGGTCGCCGAGGTGCCCAAGTACCAGCAGCGCCAGCCCGCGTTGTGCATCATCGCCGTGCGTAGCGAACGAGCGCATCGTCGGCCACAACGAAGGCACCGCCAAGTAGCGACTGAGTGAGAGCGCATCGTCGCGCCGCTCCCCGTCGCTTCCGCGAAGATCGGTCAGCACCATCGCCAGGGCTGCCTCGCGGTCCAAGCGTACCAGCACGCGAAAAGCGGTCTGTCTGACTTCGCGATCTTCACCGCGTACGAGCCGGTTGATGTCAGCAACATCAGGCTCAAGGTTCATCTGCACGCAGTGATCCAACGCGCGGAGACGCACCACCGCCGACGGGTCTCGCAGCGATCGCGCGAGCGCCTCGCTGCGGAAGCGTCCGCGGGTGTTGTGCACAACGTCCTCTAGCAGTTCGAGCCGTCGCACGTCGGAACCCGTCATCAAGCCCGTGAGCGCTCGCTCGTTCGCTTCGCTGTCGCCCATTCGAAGCAGCGCGTTTACGGCGCTGCTCTCTACGAGAGGGTCAGCATCATCGAGCGCGGCGCGAATCTGCGGCTTGGCCGCGTCAAATTCCGCGTCGGCCAAGAGGCGAACGGTCTCGGCGCGGACCCAGTTGTTCTCGTGAGAGAGCGCCTCTTCCAGCACTAGTGCTGCGCGCTGTTGAGGGGGGAGATGCTCGTCGGCGCCGCAGCCCGCTAGGGCGAGCGCCAGAGCAGTGGTCGTGAGCCGTCTCATGCGGCGACCCGGAGGTTTAGCCACTGGCGCATCTGCTCGGCGTAGCGCTCTCCGTCCGGTTCAAACCACAGTTCATGGTACGCTCCTTCGACGCACTCAAACTCGCAACCTGCCGCCTGAGCAAACTGTGCGCTGGCGTCCGCTGACACGAGCTTGTCCTCACCGGATTGCATAACAAAGGCGGGAACCGGAAGCTTCGCAGCGTCAGCGAGACAGGCGGTCATGGTCGCCGTTGTCTCGACGAACCAGCGCGTATTGACGACGTGGTGGATGAGTGGATCCGTCTCGTAGCCTCTCACGACGTCGGGGTCGCGCGAGACCATGTTCGCTTCGATTTCGGTGGGCAGGGAGACGCGCGGGAGCACGCGAGCAACCGCCCGCCCGAGCGTCTCCTTCCACTTCGGTGGGGTGATGGCGAGGCCTAGGAGCGGCGAAGACAGAGCCGCGGCGGCAACGGGCAACGTCCGTTGCAGCAGCGCCGAGAGAACGATCAAGCCCCCAGCGCTGTGGCCGAAGAGAACCGTGTTCTCTGCGCTGCTCTGCGCCTCAGCGAGCACGAGCTCAAGGTCGTCATGATAGCGCTGAAAGCGGCGCACGTGGCCCCGAGGTCCGTCCGAACGTCCGTGCCCGCGTTGATCGGCGATGAGAACCCGGTATCCGTCTTCAACGAACGCCTGAAGTCGCTCGATGTACCGGCCTCCGTGTTCGCCATATCCGTGCACGACCACCAGTGTCTTCTCCGCGCCGGTATCCCCGAGCTCGCGAAGAAAGAGGCGGCGTCCATCCGGCGTGTCTAAGTAGCGTGAGATGACTTGCGTCATGTGCCGGCCGGGTCTTCTGTAGTGCAGAAGCGGACCTCGATGCGATCCCCAATGTCTTCGCCGTGAGCGCTGGGTTCTATCGACAGCACACCGTTGGAACAGCCAGGGGTCGGCCCGTAGAAGTAGTAGTCTTCGTTTTCAATCAGCGCTGTCCCGGGAGCATCGGGTGCAGTGGAAACGATGACCTCAGCTGGCGCAGCGGCCGCTGGCAGGCTCAAGCAGAGTTGATCCTGTGGGAGTTCGACGATCTCCTCAAGGGCGCGGTTGAGAACGCCGGAGAAGCTCCGTGTGCAGATGCTCTCCGAAAAGCTTGGCGTCGACAGCGCGAGTCGAGACGTCACCGCGCGGTAGCGGGTGCCGGTGAAGGCCGGGCCATCGGTGTCGCAGCTCGGCTCGATCTCGTCGCCGCTCGGCACAACGTCCGACGACGGAGGCACGATCGCGACGATCGCGAGCGGTGACCCGCTCCTAGGATGAGCGGCGCTGGCGTAGAAGTCTGCATAGCTCTGCACGTCGACCAGCGCCTCTGGCTGGCGCAGGCAGTTCGACGGATCACTTCGGTCGAGCGACTCCAGCGCGGTGCAGTCGTCTTCATCGGCGAAGAAGATGATCAGACGGCGGGCGTCGTCTCGCAGAAACCCTGCGTTGCCTCGAATGGCGCGATGAGCGGCTTCGAGTCCCTGTTCAATGTCCCAGCCGTCTTCGCCCAGCTGTACGTTGCAGGCGGCGACTTCGCCCGCGTTCGAGGTTCCGCGAGAGATCACGGGCACCGGCGCCGCTGGGCAAGACTCCGCCGTTCCAACCTGTAGTGCGCCCTGAAGCGAGAGGTCAGTACTGACGACGCCGAGCTGCCAATCGAGGTCGTCGATCGCGTTGAGGCCGTCGACAAAGCTAGGCATCGCGTCGGCCAGACGCTCCTGCCGAATGGCCATGCCTGGGCTGTCATCAACGACAAAGAGGATGTCGAGTGCGTTTGACTGCGACAGCGTGAAGGGTTGCCCAACGAAAAATTGTTCGTCGGCGCAGACGCGCTCTATCGGTTCGAAGAGCGGGTTTGGGGCAGTGCAACTGCCCAATGTGAGCAGCGCCGTGGTGGCAGCTATGCGAGCCAGAGTCATGCCGATTTGGGTGCAAGGTCGTGTCAGACTTCACGCTACACCACGCGCGGCAGAAACGAAAACAAGCGGTGATGTGTCGAACAGGACGGGTGCGCACAGCCGCGGGTCGCGGTCCGTCAGAAGTTCGGGGCGCCAGGCGTAATGCGGGGGAGTTCGGCGAAGTCGCTGGCGTTGTCGTTTGTATCGGTACCCCAGCGGTCACGACCGATTGACGGGCCGCTCACATCCGCGGCCGGAGCTCCCTCGAACGACCCGCCAGAAGGAGCGTCCCCGTAGAAGACGGCGTCGACGATGTGGTCACCGCAACTCAACAAGAGAAGGCCATCGGGACCGTTCTGCATGGCGCGAGTCAGTCCATGCGTCACGTAGGGCACATCGTCTCCGCCGACGACCGCCCAGCGTCCGACGCCGTCGAGCACAAACGCCTCGCCGTAGGGCTCGCCGTTGCTGCCGTTGATGGTCTCGATCGACAGAGTCGACCAGTCAATCGAGCGGCTCGCCATCAGCTCGATAAACTCCGCTTCACCGCCGCCGTCGGCCCCGGGCGGGTCGTAGCGCACCTCGTTAATCCACGCAGATCCCTCGGCAATGGGCTGGCACGGTGCCGCGCACGTGCCATCGAGGAACACCATGGTCTCGGCCCCCGGAGTGGGTGTCGCTAGGCCCCACTCTGCGACGGTTGAGGGGGCAGCGTCATCGGCCTCCATGGGGTCTGCGAGTTCTCCTTGGGCCGGGCAGCGAACGCTGCTGACCCCGCTCACGCTCAGCGCTTGTTCCGCGCCGGGGTCGACGTCCACGCTCTGATTGCTGACGCCGGAATAGGTGACCGTCTGCAGAAGCTGGCCGCAGACGCGAAGCGACACGGAGTCTGGCCCATTCTGGATCGTGCCGGGCAATGGCACGCTTCCTCCGGCGCCGAGCACGCGCAGCTCGCCCAAGCCATCAGGCACGAGGGTGGTCATGTACGGGGTCGGATTGTCTCCGTTGTAGAACGCGAGCTCGACGAGCCCCTCGGAGGGAACAGGCAGCCAGATTTCGACGAATTCGGCTCCCACATCAGCCCCTTCGGGGTCCACAAACAGCTCTATGACTCGCGCGCCGATCAGGGCCTCGCAGACGTCATCGACGAGCGAAGGGTCAGCATCCCCCGGTGCCGCGTCCAAGATGTCGGCGTCGGCCTGCGAGTCCGGTGAGTCTGACGCGTCGTGCTCTTCTGTGGCGCCATCTGCCTCGCCCTCGCTGCTCTCACTGTCCTGATCGGCGCTGAGGGAGACCTCAGCGTTGGCGTCATCTTCGGACGTGGCACAGTGCTGCGGCGCATTTGGTGAGGCGCAAAGTTCGGCGGGCTCGGGAATCGCGAGCGCGCAGGCGGAGTGAATGAGCGCGATGCTGAAGATCAAGGCTCGGGAGATCCGGGTGTGGCCGACGCGCCGTGACGTGCTGCCGGCACGGACGAGGGGCCTGCGCCGCGGCACGCTGTGGGTCATCGATGTGAGGGAAAGGGCGGGGTCATGGGACATCGTCAGCTCCGTTGGGATTGCGCCAGAGCCGGGCGCGGAGGGGCCCAGCAATGCGCTGTCATTTGAAGGGCCCATCATTGGGCTAACGGAGTGGTCGAGATGAAGAGCGCGATGTTGCGTACGAAGTTTTCAGCGGGCGCGTTGCACACCTTGCGCATCTCTGAACGGTGCTTCATGTTGGCGCTGCTCGCCCCTCCCGCCCCCTCGGCGACTGTTGACAGCGCTGCTCGACAAATCGTTGCTGTTTGTGACTGGAAAAGGAGGCGTGGGCAAGACCACCATCAGCGCAGCGCTCGCTATGCTGATGGCGGACAATGGCCGTCGCGTTCTCCTGGTCGAACTGGACACGGAGAGCTCGCTGAAAGGGGTCTTCGGCGTTGACGAGATCGCCACGGAGCCGACTGAGATCATGCCGAATATCTCGGCGTGCGTGCTCGACCCCAACGACTGCATGCAGAAGTTCGTTCAGCGTTTCGTGCCGAGCAAGCGCGTCGCTAGGCTCATGTTGGAGAACAAGGCCGCTCAGATTTTCTTTCATTCTGCGCCGAGCGTGCGAGAGGCCGTGATTCTTGACCAACTCGCGGAGCTTGCCGACATCGATGACGATCGCTTTGACGTGGTCGTGGTCGATATGCCGGCGAGCGGTCACGCGGTGAAGCTGCTCTCGGTGCCTCGCTCGATGGGGCGCATGGTGGCGGTCGGGGATCTCGCCGATCACCTCAAGAAGCTAGCGGCGATGCTGGAGGATGAGCATCACGCCGAGTTGGTCGTGGTCGCTCTCCCTGA
>JBLFZA010000031.1:0-24856 GCA_047610025.1 Bradymonadia bacterium
TCAGAGTTCGAACCACTAGAGCGGCCTCGCAGTGCGATGGCGCCGCTACCGATCCCGGCCAGCTGTCGCCCGCCTCCAGAGAGGCCGCCGCCGTATGCTCCAAGACCTCGTGTCCCGTAGGAGCTGCCAATCTCGCTGCCGCTAACAGCGCCAATCGCCATTACGGCGTCGTATCCATTCGCGGTATCGCCAAAGAGACTCGTGGGGCCCTGCTGATTCAACACCTGCAGAGCGCCGCGGTCTTGCACGGTTTCGCGGGCTAACTCGCGAGCCAGCTCGATGTCGTCGCCCGGCTCGAGGTCTCCCTCAATTGCCATTCGGAGATCGGTCTCCTCTTCTTCTTCGTCGCCAGCTCGGCCTTCTTCTCCCTCTTCCGTCTCGGCCTGTTCTTCTTCTTCGTCGCCGTCGTCGGTTTCGATCTCCGGCTCTGGCTCTGGCATCGCGTCCTCCATGAGGAGTTGCACGAAGCGGTCATCAGCGTTGAAGCCATCCAAGCCAAGCGACCCCATGCCGGGGGGGAGCAGCAGAATGAGCGCGAGCAAAAGAGCGTGGAGGATGGCGGAGAGAACGAAGAACGCCGCGCCGCGCATCTCTCCCCGCGCCAGGGGAAGCGCGAGCGCCGGCGTCGTGCTGCGGTGCACAAAGAAGGTCGCCGGGCCGACGAGCACCCGCGCTCGGGTGTTCTGCGTGATGGGGATGCGCCCATTGTGAGGCGCAGCCGCGTCACCGAGCGTCATCCTCTCGCGGCCGATGTAAACGTCCCCTTCCATCTGAGGGGTTACGCAGAGGACCGGGTCCCCCGCTCCAGCGTCGATAAGCTTGTGGCTCGCGCCGAGTCCCTCGAGCACGAAGTCGCACTCGGTGTCTTCACCAACGGTGACTGTGCGAGCCGGGTTGTACAGCTCCTCCGCCATCACGAAGTCATTGAACAGCAGCGCGATCTCAACCGATCCATCGGTTGCGGCCGGGCGCGCAAGGAAGCGTCGAGCGTAGAGTACCTCGTCACGCTGTCGCTTCGTCCGCGGATCGGTCGCTCTCGCCGCAGTAGCCGCCGCCGCTTGGGCAGCGCGCTCATCGCGGAAGAACACGTGAATCTCAGTCGTGCCGACGCGAATGATGTCGGCGTGGGTCAGCTGACGCTTGTTAACGCGCTCACCCGAGACGAAGGTTCCGCGGCCGGAGCCTAGGTCAATGACCGAGACGCCGTCGTCATTCTTCTCGATGACCGCGTGCACGCGCGACACAGCCTCATCTTCGATATGAAGATGTGACTTCGGGTGGCTGCCGATTTTGATCGCAGCGGCGCCGCTACGCGCACTCAAGAGCAGAGTGCCGTCGCGGTAGATATCGAAATAAAGGTCGTCGGGCGTAGCCATCAATTCTCCGGTGGCGCGGTCTTACAGGTCTTCAACCGACTGGACCAACTCGGGGATGAAGTCTTGGCGAATGCGAACCAAGCTAGACTCCTTCCCGTGACGTTGACCACTCACCAGCTCGCCGTCCGGGCGAAGAAGCTGGCCCTCAACGTAGTCGTCCTCGAAATCGAGGACCCGCTCCGATTGGTAGGCCGTACTGCCGGTGTCTTGAACGCCAACTTCCGGCGCAGGCGTCTGCGCGGCGACGCCAAGCGGGAGGCAGAGCGCGACAAGTGCGGTCGCTAGCGACAACGTTCGAAGACTCATTTCATGCCTCGTGGGAAACTCTCTACGCACCACAGACATCCAGAGAGTTGGGATGTTCCGATAATTATTCTAACAGGCGCTATAGTAACAACAACCCCTTCGTTCCCAGCGCGGCTCGTCACTGACACGCGGCCGCCACGGTCGGGTCGACTTGCCCCATCTCGGCGAGCGCAGACAAAAGGTCGCCGAGTGAACCAAGCCTGAGTTCGACGTCGTCATACTTCGCCGCGCTGCTCGCGCCTGGCGCTGAAAGGAATTCACGATAGTGTCCACAGGCTGCAGCGTAGTCTGCGAAGCCCTCCTGCTGCAAAATGCCGAGGTTGTACAACGCGCCTAAGTGCCCAGGCTCGGAACCGAGAACGGCGTCGTACTCGAGCTTCGCGGCGTCCAGTTCGTCTAAGCCACGCAGCGCGACGCCATAGGACAGTCGGACTTCGAGGTCACTCGGACGTGCAACTCGAACGAGCTGAAGCGCTGAGAGAGCGCTCTCGTAATCCCGGAAGCTCAGTGCCATCGCAGCGATGTTCATTTGCGCTTCGATCAAGGCGGGGTCGATCGCAACCGCGGCCTGAAACTCACGATAGGCCGCCCCCACTTCATCGAGTTCGAGAGCGATCAATCCGAGACGGTTGTGCAGCACAGCGTCCTCAATTCCGAGCAGAATCGCATTCTCGCAAACCAAGCGCGCCAGCTCTAGCCGACCTGTCTCCGAGTAGACGCGGGCCAGCAGCTCGTACGCCGCAGCACTCTGCGGGTCCCCTCCAAGGGCGAAACGCAGCCGCTCAATTGCGGCGCTGCTCGAATCGCCTTCGACGTTGCCGAAGCCCATACGGTAGAGGATCGCCAAGTTGATGTTGCATCCGGGCTCGCTCTCTTCGACCACGATGCATCGCTCGAAGGTCGACAGCGCCTCTGTGTAGGCCTCGCGAGACATCTGCAGGAACCCGAGGTTCGCCAGCGCTGGGCCGTGTTCCGGCTCCGCCTCTATTGCACGTTGGAACGCGGTTGCAGCGCCGCCGTAGTCTGACGTCTCCGCGCGAAGCACTCCGATGTTGAACCAGACGTCAGCGAGGTCGGGCTGCTCCTCGGCGAGCGCTAGAAGACGCGCGAGCGCGTCCTGCGTATCGCCGCTGATCGCGACGCTCATCGCTTCGTTGAAACGCGACGCGACGTCTACCGATGCCGAAGCGCCGGTGACCTCAGCGGTCGTCCCGCTCGTATCCGCCGTATCTCGCTCGATACTTGGAGCCGTCTCGTTGGCGGGTGTCGAGACGCCAACCGTTGACGCCTGGCTTCCCCCGCAGGCGACGAGTGCCAACGCGACCAAAATACTCGAAACTCGCCATGAGAAACGCATCATTGTCGACCCTCCGCAGACTCAACGGACGGCCATGTCATGATCGCGGGGGTCATATGGGCAGGTGTGGGGTCGAAACCCGGTGCGATTCGCATTTCCGTCCCAGCCTTAAATGTCGGGTCAAGCTCCGTGTAGAACTGAGCCGCCTCCTCCGAACACTGATTGAACCAATTCGCGTCCCGGGCGATCGTAATCGCGCGCGCATATCGGTCCATGGCCTCAACCTTCTGACGCTCCGCTTGTTCTTCGATCGACGAGCGGTACATTTCCTCTTCCAATGAGGACATCCCCTCAGGAATAGGCGCATCGATCAGCTGAACGTAGAACACATGGTAAAGGCGACCAAGGCGTGTGAACGCGCAAATCGCCCACGCTGGTCGTTCGTAGGTGAACACTTGCTCAAACATCCCATTTGCCTGCCGCCCCAACTCAATCTTCTGCTCAATGGCCTCCTGAACGCGACTCTCTGTGCCGCGGATGCGCACGGCCTCAAACTGGTCGAACACCTGCTCAGCCAACATGAACTGTGCCTTCGCGACCGCGTCCATGGCCTCCCTCGAGAGGGCGTCTCGGTTCTCTTCGCTCAGGTCGCCGTATACGTCGAGGACGTCCGCATAGCTTTGGTAGGCAGCTTCCTGCGCGCTGCTTCCGCGCGCTGCTAAGAATCCGTCCGCGATCTGCAGTTGGGCTTCGACCGCGCGACTAGGCAACACATCGTCGTAGCGCCTAACAACCCGCCGAAAGACCATGATGGCGTCTTCGATGCGGCCCGCCTCCATCAACACCACTCCCTGCTGGTACATCGCTTCGGCGATCGCCTCGTTCTGCTCGGGGTCATCAGCGTCCGACGCGTCGATAAAGCTATCGTACACATCGAAGGCCGCCATCGATTGGCCCAACCCGTGTCGGAACTGCGCAGCATTGGCCAGCGCGTCACGCGCGTTCTCGCCGCTTGGGTTGTTCCGGTAGTACTGTTCGTACTGTTCTGAGGCTCGCTGATACATCGCCATTCGGTGGAAGCTCTGCCCCAACTCATACGTCGTCTCCGGCACCAACTCAGAGTCGGGGAAGTACTCGGTGAGTTGTCGGTATGCCGAGATCGCGAAGTCCACGTTCCCAGCGCGACCAAAGCAGACGCCCGCATTGTAGAGACCACGATCCGCGATATCTCCGTCGAAGTGGGTATTCACAAAGTCGACGTAGCACTGCCCGCACGACTCGAACTCATTGTTCGAGAACAGGTCTTGGCAGTTCTTGAAGTCGACCTGTTCCGAGAGGCGCTGAAGCTGCGCAACGAAGGGGCCTGAGTTGAGCGTCGGCGTTTCTTTAAAACGGTCGATCCACACCTTCATGTCGGAGAATCGTCGCTGCAGCGCTAAGCTGTCCAGCAAGAGTTCCGCCGAGACTCGCCCGCGCTGCGGATCGACTCCGGAGCGATGAATCGCCAAGTCACCGAAGCGTGCGACCGCCTCATCGAGTTGGTCGAACTCATAGTAGATGTAGGCGACGACGTACTCGATCTCGACCGCGACCTCGGGGTTTGGCGCTGCCGCGTCGAGATAGCGGTCACACGCTGTCATCATGCTGCGATACGCCTGAGGGATCTCCCTCGGCTCCGGGACTGGCGGCAGCGAGTCTTCTTCGGTGGACGCTTGGCCGGTCGTGACGTCTTCACTTGCCGAGATGTCCACCATCTTGGTGTAGGCGAGACACGACGCATGGGTCGCTTCGGTGTCGTGCGCGCCGTCACCCGTGCTCAGCGCGAGCGCCGCATCGTACATCTCGGCCGCGGTCTGCCACTGCTCATTGCGATACAGCAGTTCGGCGTAGAAGAAGTTCATCGAATACGAATAGGGGCCGTTTGGATAGCTCGCGACATAGTCCGAGTACAATTCGTAGGCGAGGGCGTAGAGTTCAACGTTCAACGTTGTCTGTGCCTCGCTGTGGTAGGTCGTAGCGAGCTGCCGCAGGAGCTGCTCGACCTCGCGGTCCCAGCGCTCAACCACCTCCGGCGTCGCGTCATCAAACCCCTGGGCGAGCGCCAGCAGATCGACCAAACGACGGGTTTCGCGAACCAGCGCAACGTCGTCACCACCTGGACGTGCGTTCCGAACGATCTCCCGCTGGTAACTCACCACCTCGATTGACGAGGAGTTCCGCGCGATCAACTCCCGGTACAGCGTGTTGGACTCCTCATACGAGGCGCGGTCGCCATAGATGCGCGCGAGTCGCGCGACGAGCTCAAGCGCGTCATCTTGTGCGATCTCCTCGAAGAAATCGAACGCGATTTCGGCCGGATAGACCTCGCTATAGAAAAGCGTCATGTCTCGAAGGGAATCGCGCCTGAGTCGAATTCGGCTCGTCGATTGGGCGTCGTCGGTGACCTCTACCGTTTCGTAGAGAAGCCCAATACCGGCCTCATAGTCATCCGCAGACTGGGCGAGGTTGTAGTAGCACCACGCCAGCTTGTACGTCGCGTACGGGTAGCCGCTTGAATCAGGAAACTGTCGTACCGCGTTGTAGTAGATGCTCGCTTGCTCCATGTCTCCGTCGACGAACATGAGTTCGCCCAGCATCAAGAGAGCCTGAGGCAGGTAGGGGGATTGCGAATACTCTCGCCCGAGCGTTTCAAACATCGCGCGCGCTGCGTCGTTCTGCTCAAGTTGGAGCATGTTGGCGCCCAAGAAGTAGAGCACCGCGTCAATGTCGGGGTACGTGTCTTGGTAGAGCGAGTAGATGTCGGCGTACAGGCGGATGGCGTTCTCGGCGAACTGGTCCGACTGTTCAAGATCAGCCGCCGCGTTCTCTTCGTAGGCACGCGAGCGCTGCGGATTCATCTCACGAAGCTCAAACGCCTCGTCCCGCCTACGGAATGCCCGCTGCTCGTAGTAGCGCGCCCGGCTGTAGTAGAGTTCCGCGAGGCGAAACATGTACTCCGCCCGAGAGGTGTCATCGATCGGTGTGTCCGCAACGAGATCGCGCAAGCGCGACACCGCGGTCTCCGTGCGCTCGATCTCCTCGATCTCGACCACGTCCTCGAAGAGCGTGGCGGTGGTTTGAGGGCCGGACTGCGCTTCTTCTAGAAGATTGTCGCGCTCGGCATCAGGTTCCGCGTCAAACGCCTCGACCGCGACCTCTTCTCGTTCGTCTGCAAGCTGCGCGCTCGCAGGGACTGCGAGGCAACAGCTCAGAGCCGCAACGACGACTGCACGCAACACAACAGGACTGCTCACTGGCACACCGAATCGAGTTGATAGAAGTAGTAGCCGAGTTCGTCTCGCCAATACTCACCTTCGAACGCCCACCGCATCTGCTCGGGATGCCGCTCAGGGAGCGCCACTATCTCTCGGCCTCGGAACATCTCGGCGCGGAGATCGGGTGACAAGGCGTTGGCTTCGGCGAGGTCTGCCTCCACCAAGATGGCCTCGGCGCTGCGCTGATGTGCCGCCAAATCGTCTCGCAGTCCCGTGAGGCGGTTTCGAACGATCTGTCCGGCCTGCCCGATCGAGAGTTCTCGCGCGGCGAGCGTCTCCTGCAGCAAGAAGGTTCCGAGCGACGATCGCGCCCAACCTGGATCGGCGCCTTCGATTCGTTCGAGTTCACGGTCGAGTTCGCGAATAAAGGCGCGCGAGTTCGTCACCGAACGGTCGTCGAGGGCCTCCGACGTAATCAACCGTAACCGCGGGTCGAAGCGGCGGCCGAGCCGAGCATCCGCGTCTTCCGCAAAAGCGTAGTAATCCGCGTTCGTCTCCAACTGTAGCAGAAGCTCTTCCAGTTCGTCTCTAAGCGGGCCGTAGGTGTAGTCGAACTCTTCAAGCACGGCCCGTGCGTCGGCGAAGCGGCAGTTGTAGAACATGATCACTGCCTGCAGAATCGGAGCTTCTGGGTAGTACTCATCGTTGAAGAACGGCGCGTTCAGGCTGTGCAGGTTTCCAAGCGAGCGATTGAAGCGGTCGAGCTGAAAGAACGCCCACGACGATTCAAAGAGAGCGTCGAGCCAGTGCACGGACGATTGCGGAATGCTGGTGTAGTAGTCCGCCGCCTTCTCGTACTCTCCTGTCGAGTAGAAAGTGCGCGCCATCGAGAGCCGCGCCAACTCGGCGAGCCGCTGCACTTCTTCGCTTTTATCGCTCTCGCCAATTCGCATGAGCTCGATCAGAGCATCGACGGCCGGCTGGGCTTCGTATTGCCGAACGTGTGTGACCGCGCGCAGATAGAGCGCCCGCGGATAGTACTCACTAACGTCGGTCACGAAGCCGAGGTACTGCAACGCTTGATCGAGCTCGCCGACATTGTAAAAGTGTTGGCCCAGCTGGAAGGCGAACTCGTCGACATACTTCGGTTCGATACGGTCTGGGAAAACATCTCGGAACGCCGCCACGCGGCGCAACATGTCCACGTCACCTGGGAGGTCTCGCGCGATTGTCAGCACCCATGGGGCGCTCGCCTCGAAGTACGGGTGCGCCGACCCCGATGCGATAATCTCGTCATATTGGATGAGCGCGCCCTGGAGCAGCTCGAGCTGCGTGAGTGTTTTTGCGAGTTCGAAGCGCGCACGCGGCGCCAAATCTTCCGCTGCGACATCAGACTCCTCCAACACGCTCCAGAAGTAGATGGACGCGTCCTCGTAGCGACCGGCCGCGTAGTAATCGAGCCCCTCTTGGAGGAACCGAGCGACAGGCGCACCGATCGTGACGGCATCTACTTCATCGTCTCCGAATACGAAGCCATCTTGGGCGGCGGCCTGGGAGCCGAAACAGAGCGCGAGCGCGAGGACTATCGTCCTCAACGGGGTGGTCATTCGCATCTCGAATACGCTGAATTCTTGGGGGAAGAACCTTCCTGTGATGCTACGGCGCGCCGCGTCAGAGTGTCAACTACAGCGCGGCGTCGTACCCTCTCGTTGACTTTGAGTCTCGCCCTTGGAACACTGACTCGCGACCGCTCGGCATCACTCGACCCTGCCACCTGCAGCGCTACGTGTTCACCCGCACCCTACCCCTAGCCGCCCTTCTCCTCGTGACCGTCTTCGTGGCGGGCTGCGAAGACGACTTCGCAGAGCCCTGCTCCATGCCGGACACCGCGCTGGTAGAAGCGCTCTGCGACAGCGGAACAACCGGCGACTCTTCCACGAGGGCCACCTGCGTCTTCCGCAACAATGCGCAGTGCAGCAGCCGGGTTTGTGCCAGGTATCTCGGCTCCGAAGACTTCTGCTCCGCCAGCTGCGACGTCGAACCCGACGACCCGCAGAGCAACTGCCCCAGTGGAGCGCAGTGTCGAGCAGCCGCTGACGGGCAGGGGTTCTGCGTCCCCTCAGATATCATCGAAAGCAGCGACGAGCTCATCTCTGAGTAGTCCGCGAACGCTCGGCTTCGAGTAGTCAGCAAGACCGGCGTCTCGCGTCGGACGTCAGATTCTGCGCAACATCGCGCAGACGCCGTCGACAACTCCTGTGTCACGAACACAGGAGAACCATGACTGACTCGACGAAGCAACGCGGAGACCGAGGAGAAGATATTGCGGCAGAGTACGTGCGCTCACTCGGCTGGACCGTTGTCGAGCGAGGTGCCCGATTCCGCGTCGGAGAGCTCGACATCATCGCCGAAGATGGAAAGTGGCTCGTGTTCGTCGAAGTGCGAAGCCTCTGGCGGATCACCACTGTACGGCCCGAAGACAGCATCACCCGCCCGAAGCAGCGCAAACTCACCCTCGCTGCCCGCCTATACCTCGCGCGGTATCGAGGCCGTTGCCCCTACGCGCGATTTGACGTTGTCGCAGTCGATCGACGGCGCGAGGTCGTTTCCGCACACTACCGTGCAGCGTTCGAGGCCGTTGGCGGCAGTTAGGAGATGGGCTCATGCCGCGCGGCTGCTGCCGCCACTGGCCGGTAGCTGAATCGGTGGAGTTCACACGGACCATGCTCCTCTAGCGCCTTGAGGTGTTGACGAGTGCCGTAGCCTTTGTGCTGGGCGAACCCGTAAGCGGGGAACACGCCGTGCGCGGCGACCATAAGAGCGTCTCGGTGAACCTTCGCCAATATCGAGGCAGCTGCGATAGCGAAGCTCCGAGCATCTCCTTTCACCAAGCACCGTTGCGAAAATGGCGCGCCCGGAACCGGTGTCTTTCCGTCGACCAGAACCCGTATGGCAGGTCGGCCGAGCTCTTCCCACACGCGCTCCGCGGACCGCAGCATTCCCGCCAGAGACGCTCCTAACGGGTTCATTACGTCGACCTCAGCAGGCGAGAAATCCACGACACAAAACGACTGCGCCCTCTCGCGGATCGCCCGTGCTGCCTTGAGGCGCGCCGACTCGCTCAACTTCTTCGAATCGTTGAGCCCATCGCACCATCCCAGCTCAGCCAAGTCGATCGCCACCGCTGCGACGGTCACAGGCCCCGCGAGCGGGCCCCTCCCTACTTCATCAACGCCGATCGCCCAGCGCTGTCCGGAGGCGTGCAACGCCCGCTCAACATCGCCCACAACGGGGTCGTCGACGCGAAGCCCTAACCCCACCTGATCATCAGTCACGGACCGCTATCAACGCAGACGACTTGCAGCTTCTCGCCGAGGCCGTTGTACATCTTCCGCAGCCGATACCGAATCTCATCATCTTGGATCCGGCTCGCGTGGACCTGAATCGTGAAGCGCTGAATACCGGGTGCATTGGCCTTAACGAGCGTCAAGTGCAGGCTCATCCGCAACGCCTCCACCAACGCAACGGCTTCTGGCAACGGCAGCGCTTCGAGCATGTCATTGCCCGCAGCATCGACCACGTCGTTCTCAGCGCTGAGGGTGATACCCACAATCTCGCGCCCAATGATCCTCGAGGCGATTTTGAGCCACGACTTCACAGTTTTGGGGTGCAACCCGTTCTCGGAGACGAGGCGATACTTGCTGGCGATTTGTCCCAAGCGCTTAACATTGCGGTCGAGCTCACGCCGCTCGTCATCCGGACGCCAAAGAACAACGTGCGGGTCAATTCGCGAACGCTCGAGGTCCCGCTGCAATTCGTAAGCTGGCCGGTCGACCTCACCAATTCTTTGCTTCGCCAGCCGATGTGACTGCAAGAGCGCCTGAACACGCTCCTTTTTTCTCTCCAGGCGCTTGTAGTCGTTGGACTCGACCACCTCGGAGTGACGGCCGCGAAGCTCGCTACGCTTCTCTTCAAGATGCCGACGACGTTCGAGCAGTGCGTCTGCGGTCTCTAAGTCCCCAACGCCGAGTTCGGCTTGGATAGCATCGCACTGCCGCCGCCAACGCGTGTCTTCGCTCTGCGTTTGTACAAGGCGCCGTTCTACCGACCCTATCCGGCGGCCGGCCTTCGCGAAGAATTCAGCGTCATGCAAGAACTTCAAGTAGCCCGCTAAGCAAAGCCCAAGCGTGAACACATTGCCAAATGCCAGCCACCTCTGGGTCTCCATCGCGAGCACGCTTCCGACGGTGAGGCCCATTGTCGCCGCCGCGCCGACCAGGAACATGACGTTTTTTGCCAGGGATGGCATCGGCGCACGATCACTTTCACGCGCCTTCTCCACCTCGTTTCGCAGCGACGCCACGCGACGGTCAAAATCGGCTGCACGAGTAGCAGGATCCGTCAATACGGCCCTCTCCTCTTTCGTGAGCTCTCGGACCGCTCCAAGATTGGATAGCGACGTCTCGATCTGCTCGAGTTCCCCCGTCGAATCGACCATGCCACTCAACCGAGAGATGACCTTAGCGAGCTGTCTTTCGGTCTCGGCGAGCTGCTCATCGATAAACTCGGCGGTGCGTGCGCGTCGGTAGGACTCCGCGACCAGCGCCTGCTGCTCACGATCCATCGGCTCGGCGCCCTCCTCCGTCGAGAGCAGGTTCTCGAAGTAATCGTCTGTGCCCACCAATTCGAGACCATCGGTAGGCCCGATCGTCTCATCCACCGCCGGCATCGGGGCGACATTCACCCAAAAGTTGAGCCCCTCCATCACGCTAGGCGGCGGCAACTTCACCATCTCGGCCAGCATAAGTCGCACGTCAGATGCGCCAGTAGCCAAGTGCTTCCACTTGTTCACCTGGGGGTCGAGCTCTTCGAAGAGCACGCTAGCCGCATTGAACCCGCGAGAGATTCTCACTCTACGGGAGGCGTGCTCGAACTCGGCACGCCACCCGGAGTCGCTCTTCAGACCACCCAGGCGCGCCAAATCAGAGCTGCTCATCTCATCGGGATAGAGCAGGGTCATCAGCGCGAACGGCACACAAGGTGCGAGTTCAGGCGGAAGCGTCACATAGACGCAACCTTCCGACGCATCGAAGGAAGTCGGATGGTCGCTACCGGCGACACTTTTTAATGCAATTGATCGAAGCTTCACGAGGCCATTCTACCCTGCAATTAGGCAGCGGCAAGCTTCTGCCAGCTTTACTAGCGGATTCGCCGTTCGCGAATCTTCGCTGCCTTACCGCGACGATCGCGGAGGTAGTAGAGCTTCGCACGTCGGACACGACCAGGACGCTTGATTTCAAGCATCGCGATACGCGGCGAGTGGATGGGGAATACCCGCTCCACACCGATGTTCGACGAGACCTTGCGGACTGTGAACGTACGACGGTTCTGCGCACCAGATATTCCGAGGACAACGCCCTCGAACTTCTGAATTCGCTCCTTCTCGCCATCGACGATTCGGTAGTGAACGATCACCGTGTCACCAGGCCGGAAATCCGGCAGCTGGTTCTCTTCGGTGCGCTGCTGCGCAGTCTCTATCTTATCAAGTAGCGGATGGACGCTCATCACGGCTCCTAAAGGTGGCCCAAGGCGCGTACTAGTGCGCCACATACGGGGCGGCGGAAAATACACGATTCCTACGTCTCGTCAACTGCCAAGTCTGGATGACGCCGCTTCCAAAGCCATTCATCGTCGCGTGCCGAGCTCTCCATCCCCGGCGACACACCCTCCAAGAGATCTGGACGACGAGCAGCCGTACGACGCTCGCTCATATCCGAACGCCAGCGCGCGATTCCCCCGTGATCCCCCGAACGAAGCACCGAAGGCACCTCCACCCCATCGAACAAGAGCGGGCGGGTGAATTGCGGGTGCTCAAGACGCGGACCAGAGAAGCTCTCCTCCGTCGCCGACTCCGAGTTACCCAGCACACCGGGCAACAGGCGAACCGCAGCGTCGATCATCACCGCAGCAGCAGGTTCTCCTCCTGTGAGCACAAAGTCCCCGAGGCTGAGCTCCACATCGACGCACCGATCAATCGCGCGTTCGTCGATCCCTTCGTAGCGACCGCACAAGAAGATCGCTCCCGGCAAACCGGCCAGCCACTCCGCGTGGCGTTGCGTAAACGTAGCGCCCTGAGGCGACAGATGAATCACCGGCACCCCGGGCGCCGAGCGACGTGCAGCACGAACAGCCGCGCAGACAGGAGCCGCTTGCATGACCATCCCGGCTCCACCGCCATAGGGGGAGTCGTCGACACTCTTGTGCCGATTGTTCGCGAAGTCGCGAATATCGAAGAGTGTGACGTCTACAATCGACTCTTCGATCGCACGCCCAAGAATCGAGGTCTGGAACGCCGACGAGAAGAACTCGGGAAACAACGTGCAGACGCGGACCGCAAAGCTCACGTGTCCAGCCAGTCGGTCAGGTCGGCGACGAGAGTGCCTGCCTCCAAATCGATCGCTCCCACGTGCGGCTCCGCGAATGGAAGGAGGACGTCCTTCCCGCGCACGCGCACCTCTAAGAGGTCTCCAGCGCCGAAGTCCAACAGGCCAATCACCTTGCCGACCGTCGCACCCGAGGCATCGATCACCGCAAGTCCCTCAAGCTGGTAGCCGTAGAAGGCGCCTGCTTCATCACTCTCCGGCAGCCAGTTACGGGGCACCTCGAGCGACGCGTGTACCCACGGATCGGCATCTTCTCTTCGGCCCCAGCCCTCGATCGTGAGAACTCGCTTACCAACCGCACCGCGAACGCGCGCGACGCGGAGGATCTTCACGCGGTCCTCAAGGACTAGGCGCACGTCCTTGAGGCGCCCGACATTGCCGGAGCCTTCGTTGGACGGAAAGAAGCGCACTTCGCCGCGCAAACCATGCGCGCGACCAAGCTTCCCGAAGCGAACCCAAGGGATCGCCTCGATCATCAATCCGCTTCGATCTCGAGTGCGACGACGTCACCGTTCCGCCTTGCGGCGAATTCGACGACCCGTCGGAGGGCTGCGATTGTTGCGCCGCCCTTGCCGATCAGTCGACCGACATCGCTCTCGTTTGGTGCCACGAGAATCTCAATGCCGCCGAGAGGATTCCCGCAGGTCACCTCTACGTCATCAGGATGGGCCACCATCGGCGAGACCAAGTCGCTCACCAAGGAGGTGTATAGCGCTTGCTTCTCGGTCAGTTTGACTGGGTTCGCCATGCTGCCTTACGCCTTATCTTCAGCGGCCGGAGCAGCTTCAGCGGCCGGAGCAGCTTCAGCGGCCGGAGCAGCTTCAGCGGCCGGAGCAGCTTCAGCGGCCGGAGCAGCTTCAGCGGCCGGAGCAGCTTCAGCAGCCGGAGCAGCTTCAGCAGCCGGAGCAGGCACCGAAACAGCCTCAGGAATATCCTGTGCGTTCGCGGCCGCGCTTCGGCGAGCGATACGCGCCGCCCGGTTGTCATCGACGAACTGTCCTAGTGTGATGTAATGCCCGCCTTCGCGTGCTTTACGGATCACGGTGGTAGCCGTCTCTGTTGGCTGCGCGCCAACGCTGAGCCAGTAGTCGACGCGTTCGAGGTCGACATCAACGATGTTCGGCTCGTGCATCGGATTGAACGTTCCGAGTTGCTCTTTGTAGCGACCATCACGCGGCATGCGCTGGTCAGCAGCAACGAGTCGATAGAACGGTCGCTTCTTGGAACCGTGACGTTGAAGTCTGAGCCGTACGGACATGGATTCGAAATCGAGCGAAATGGAGTGGACGAAACGTGCAGCCCGCAGGCGCGTCGAACCGTCCCTGACTGGAAACGTTGGTGCTGATACAGCCTCAAGAGTTTCCGCGAGCGAGTCGAGCAAACTAAAGATCGGGTATAACCCTGTCAAGCAAAGGTTTGGCTCTGGGAAAGCATCCTTAGGAACGCCTGCCACACTTTCCACATTGAGGTTGTCGCGCTACGTGACGACCTTAGCGAGGCGCCTTCCTGGCGCCAAACCGAATCTCGCACCCCGAAAGACTGCGCGTGGCCGACTCCATCAAGCCCATCCGTGTTCGCTGCTCGTTCTGCGGCAAAGAGGCCAAGCAGGTCAAACGCATGATCTCCGGCCCGGACGGGGTACAGGTCTGCAACGAATGCGTGCGTCTCTGCCAAGAGATCATCGAGGATGATCGCCCTAAGGAGGGGGATACCTCTGAGGAGCTCTCCAACATGCGGCCGCCCGCGATCCGTGATTACCTCGACGAACACGTGATCGGTCAGGACCGCGCGAAGAAGGCGCTCAGCGTGGCTGTGTACAACCACTTCAAACGCATCCGTGAGCAGGAACCGGACCCGGATGACGACATCGAGCTGTCAAAGGGCAACATCCTCATGATCGGGCCGACAGGCTCGGGCAAGACCCTCGTCGCCAAGACTCTCGCCAAGAAGCTCGGGGTGCCATTCACCATGGCCGACGCGACCTCGCTCACCGAGGCAGGCTACGTTGGAGAAGACGTCGAGAGCATCGTAAAAAACCTCTGGTTAGCCGCCGACAAGGACGTCGAGCTCGCCGGCAAGGGAATCGTCTGCGTCGATGAGGTCGATAAGATCGCACGATCCGGCGGCTCCGGTGGCAACATGCGTGACGTCGGCGGCGAGGGGGTACAGCAGGCGCTGCTCAAAGTGATCGAGAGCCAAGTCGTGAATATCCCGCCGGAAGGAAACCGATCCAGGCCTCAGCAAGAGTTCATTCAAGTCGACACGACCCACGTCCTCTTCATTTGTTGCGGCAGCTTTCAGGGGCTCGCCGACATCATCGAGCGTCGCGTCGCCAAGGGCGGGATCGGCTTCGGCGCTGATCTTCAGTCGGCAAGCACCGCCGCGAGCAAGTCAGAGCTCATCGCTCAAGTGAGACCGGAAGATCTGACGCGATTCGGGCTCATTCCGGAGTTCGTCGGCCGTCTCCCGGTGATCGTCACGCTCAGTGAACTCGACCAAGATGAGCTCGTGGAGATTTTGTGGAAGCCTAGGAACGCGCTCGTGCGGCAGTACCAGCTCATGTTCGAGCTCGAAGGGGTGAAGCTTAAGTTCCACCATGAGGCCATGGCTGAGGTCGTCGCCGAAGCCATCAAGCGCGGCAGTGGAGCGCGCGGGCTGCGTTCCATCCTTGAGTCGGTGATGCTCGACATCATGTACGAGCTTCCGAGCTTAGACGACGTCGTTGAGTGCGTGATTACCGAGGAATGCGTTCGAGAGCGAACACCGCCTCTCCTGATTCGCGGTAAAAAGACGGCGTAGCGACCACGCGGAGCTTAAAGCGACACGTTGATCGTCGTCGTTTGACCCGCACCCACGCGGATGGTCTCTTCGCGAACAGCTCCAGACTCTATCGAGATCCACCGAATGACGCGCTCTCCAAGCGGCACTCGGAGGTCTCCAATAGGCGTGCGCTCTCCCGTGCGAACGCCGTCAACCCAGATGTCCGCCGGGACGTTGGTCGCACTCCGGAGCAACCCAAACTCTCCCGGCAACCAGAAGACGTTGCGCGGAGGGCCGACCGTGACCGCAGACAACACGGGAGTCCTCAGCGCGAGCACGCACGCCGGCGCAAGCTGGTGTGGCGCCGCGAACCATCGCGTCTCTCTCTCGCCGTTCCGATCCACCACCAGCAAAAGACCATCGGAGTCAGGAGGGGGCCCATCCCAAAGGTCACCCTGCCCTTCGCAGGCGTCGAAGCCACTCCAGGCCGCTCGTTGCTGCTCACTGGTCAAAAGGCCAACTTCGGATTCTTGCGAGAGGTCGCCCGCGTAGGCTCTACTCGCCACCACGATGGGCGTCGACGCGCTCCACTTCCACTCATAGACCGTCCGTGCCACAGGGGAGGCTCTGGTAAAGAAGGTCGCCTCCAAGCTCGGACGGTCCTGCCCTTGCGCGCGCAAGACAGGCGAGGCACACACCACCAGCACCGCGATGAGGCACGGCAGGATGAGCGCCGAGGAACAGACTGTAGAGGAGCGGAGGTTTCGCATCGACTATGTGACCGGCCAGGGCGTAGAAGGTTCCTTCGGTTGGAGCGGAGCGCCATTGCAGGTCGGTCGCGGCGACGTCGGCGCCTCGGTACCGGACCCGACGGTCTCCAACCTTCACGCGACGGTTCGCGCTCATCGAGGGGTACTAGAGATCCGCGACGAGCGCAGCAGGGCCGGCGTGTTCGTTGAGGACGAGCGTTTACCTTCTGGCTGGCATCCGCTGACACTGGGCGCAACCGCGTGGCTGGGGGAGTGCCGGGTCCGTGTGATGGCGATCGACTCGGGCGACGACGCCACGGTTCTGCTCTCTCGTACCACTTCGGCTCCAGAGGTTGGCGGCGACTCCGCCGCTAACGAGTGGGGGAGCTCTGTTCTGCCCTCTCCTCCGTCGGCCACACCTGAAGCGACTCCAGTGGTCGCCCGCAGTTCTGTGCGAACGCCAAGCGCAGAGACCAGGCTTGGCTTGCAAGACTCACCACGGCTCTCAAACGCCGGCGACGAAGCCGACGGCGAGCCGATTGCTGAGCACAACTCTTTCGTTCACTCCAGCGCTGGAGTGAAAGCCGCAGCAGCCCCGCAGCGCATCACGCCGACGACCTCCGTTGAAGTCGAAAGTCACCGCGCACCCCGGCGACCGTGGTCAGCGCGAGCCCGTATCCTCTCGGGTTTAGCCACGCTCTTCGCGCTCGCGTGCTTATGGTACGTACTGTTGACCACCTCCACGACCAGTTGAACGCACATGAGAACTCGACGAAATTTTCTTCAGCGCCTCGCTTTGACCAGTGGTGCGGTCGTTCTCATGCCTGCGGTGTCCAATTGCAGCGGCGCACAAAGCGCGGCGATTGCAGCGGGGGATGCCGTACCGATGGCACAACCGCCCCGCTGGGACGCGGTCACATTCAACCGAGTGCGCGGGAACGCTGGCGCCATCCCGGCTTCGTATCTCGACGACATCAACGGCCCGGACGGGGACACGAACCATCTGGGGAAGCACCTGCCCTACGTCCCTGAGCTCGACGCGCAGACACTGCCAGCCGGTATGATCGCCATCATGTGGGGAGACCCGAACAAGGAGCATGCGCGCCACCCTAATGCGCCACGGAACGAGGCGAATAACAACGAGGGGCACTGGTACAATTGGATCCGCATCTCCAAGGCGACCGACGCCGACAGAGAAGAGGTCCAGAGCACCTACACGGACTGGCCCGGTATCGGCTCTGGTGCTTCTGGCGCCTACGCTGTGCACGGAGACGGGAGCCTCGAAGACGAGGGCGGAAAGAACACCATCTATCTCGCTGCTTTGCCAAGCGATGTGGGGTCCGGGGATACGATTCGCATCTACGCGCACTGCCTGACGCACGGCGAATACGTGGATTTCCTAACCCTGCCTTGAGCGTGAGCGTCTCGGCGCTCAGCGCGACCGGCGACTCTGAGTCACGCCGCTGACGACATTAGGTGGGCCACCGGTTCGAAGGACACGGTGAATATGGTGCCGACTTCCGGTGTGCTCTCGACCTCGACGATCGCTCCCATTTTGTCGCAGAGCAGCTTAACGATTGCGAGCCCAAGCCCGCTCCCGCTGACCTTGTTGCGCGCCTTGGGGTCGCGGTAATAGGGCTCAAACACTCGCTCGAGAACATCAGCGGGGATCGCTCCTCCACCGTCCTGCACCTGCAGGAGCACACGATTCTCGGAGGAGAAGAGGCTCACGACGACATCACCTGGCGCATACTTGAGCGCGTTCGCGACCAAGTTTGTCACGACTTGAGCGACTGCGCGCTCGTTCCCATACGCCAGCGGGCAGCCGACTTCTGTGTCGAGCTTTACGCGAGAGGCACCGTCGAGGCCGCGCAATGTCGAGCGCATTTCCACCGCGACTGCAGCAAGATCGACGGGTTCACAGCTCATTGCACGTTCGCCCCGGGCTCTGCACAGGTCCAGCGTATCGTTCACCATATCCCCGAGCCGCTCCGCTTCCATACGGATGATGCCAAGGAACTCGCGCTGGGTGGCGACATCGTACGTGCGCGTGAGCAGAAGGTCAGCGAAACCGCGAAGGCTTGTCAGCGGGGTGCGAAACTCATGTGTCATCATCGCCACGACGTCTGCGTGAGACGCATCCGCCGTCGCACGATCGGTCACGTCGACACAGGTGGTCGCCCAGCCGATCTGCTCGCCGCCGCCGTGCAGAGGGCGAGACTCCCCACGCACTGTCCGGTCAACAAACGTAGCGACGGTCTCTCCCCCGTTGCGCGCCGCGGAGAACCACGGCGAGGACGCGCCAATGACCTCTGACTCTACGAGGCCGACCATTTCCACATAGGCACCGTTTGCGTAGCGCACGAGGCCCGCCATATCGGAAACGACCACGCCAAAGGTGGCGGCTTCCAGAATGGCGTCAGGGGCGTCTACCGGTTCCGACCCGCGGAGATCTCCACGCAGCTCGCCGTAGAGCCGGTCAAACTCTTCCAAATGCACAAGCGCATATGAGATGTCGCGCCGCACGCTGAGGCTGACTGGCGCATCAGACGTTCGCTGCACGCGAACTTCGACCCCGTCTATGGCGTCGTTGAAGGTGTTTGTGTCGGAGTACAGTTGCTTGTCTCCGACAGTTAGCGCTGCGCGGCAAGGCCGACGCCGTTCGGCTACCTCTAGCGCCTCTCCGTTCCCGTGTTGTGTCACGCGAACGTCGACGAGGGCTCCATTGCGAGAGACGTGCAACGCGCTCAGTGTCAATGTGACCCGTTCGACACCATGACAGACCGACGCTCGCACGCCGATACCTGCCCTGTTTACGCGACCGGCGAGCGCGTCGACCGACATCTCGTCGTCAATCAACACGGGCAATGCGCCGCCGTCTCGACGAAAGAAGAGGATAGTTCCTCCCGCAAGGGTCGCTCCGGTCGAAACAGGAGACATCGTGAACCTCGCCGGCGCAGCGATGGCGTCGACGTTGACCTCGTAGTCCGCCGCGTCTGGACGACC
Organism: Bradymonadia bacterium; assembly: GCA_047610025.1. Classification (GTDB taxonomy): domain Bacteria; phylum Myxococcota_A; class Bradymonadia; order REDH01; family REDH01; genus JBLFZA01. The sequence continues at coordinate 19,192 of JBLFZA010000031.1, forward strand.
GTAGACGATCGCCGACACCGCAGATGGGTCGGAGCAGTGAACCAGCATTGGAGAGACGCGTGCAATGCACGCTGCCTCGCCGAGCACCGCCGAGAGCTCATCCCAAGCGTCCGCGTTGTTTGCGGACTCCCAGTCACGAACCGGATCGGCATCTCTGTCCTCGACGTCTTCTACGCCTTCGATATGTCGGTACTCCAAACGAATCACGTCGTCCCCAGCTGCAGATGTACTTGAAGCGGCTCTCGCGAGTGGCGCCGCCCCCTCACTTGGGAGCGGCGCGCACCAGCGACGTCGTTACTCAGCGGCTAGCCGAGCAGCGTCAGAGCGACTTCTGGGAACGAGTTGGCTTGTGCCAGCATCGAGGTGCTCGCCTGCACCAAGATCTGGTTCTTCGTGAAGGACGCCATCTCGGACGCCACGTCGACTTCACGAATTCGAGCATTGCCTGCTGACAACGCCTCATAGGTGACGTCGAGGTTCGACTTGATCTTGGTGATGCGGTTCTCCTTCGCACCGAGCTCCGCGCGGAACCCCGAGATTGTCTCGATTGCCGTATCGATGAGCGCCAAGGCGGCATCGGCTCCTGTGCGTGTGGTCACGTCAACCACATCGACACCCAAGCCAGCGGTACTGACCGCGGTGCCGATCCCGAGGTTGATGGTGTCGCCACTGTTGAGGCCGACCTGGAACGTCGCAGAGAGCGTACCGTCAAGCAGCGGTACTCCGTTGTACTCGGCGACGCTCGACATGCGGTCGATTTCAGCCTGAAGCTCGGTCATCTCCAAGTCGACGTAGCCGCGTTGCGTGTCGTTGATACCGTCACTCGCCGCCTGCATCGAGAGCTCTCGCATCCGGGCGAGGATGTTCGAGATTTCACTCATGGACGCTTCAGAGGTCTGAATGAGGCTCGTTGCGTCCGATGCGTTGCGGTTCGCCTGGGCGAGGCTTCGAAGGTCGGCGCGCATCTCTTCCGAGATCGCGAGGCCTGCGGCGTCATCAGACGCCCGGTTGATGCGGTAACCACTCGACAACTTCTCAACGTTCGCCTGTACCATGCTTGCGTTTGCGTTGAGATAACGTTGCGTAGTGATGCTCGGAATGTTCGTGTGGATATTGATCATCTATTCCCCCCAAAGGAATGTTGTTCAGCACTAGGGTCACCCGTTGACCCTTGTTGTTTGCCGTTGCTCACCAGCCATCGACACGGGGCTCTCGGGAGCTTAGATCCGGGCGGCAGATTCTACCCGGCAACAAGCAACTCGCGGCATGGCAGAAGCAGCCGCAACAGGCCAACGCGCCCGCCACGCCTTACGTTCTGGCGCTTCGCCGCGTCACAATCAATTGTTCACGGGCGCATAGCGCCTCGCCGCCCAGTCCAACCAAACAAACGCGCCGCCAGCTCAGGATGCTAACGGAGTGTCTGTTAGCGTCCTGAAACGACCTCAGCGCCGGCTCCCGCCGGGCCGATACTCATCCTGTTCGCGCTGCTCCTCAAGCGCCGCCTTGGCGTTCTTCTCGAGAACCGCCCTGTCGTGAACAGCGTCCGTGCGCTTACTCTCGCTGAGCGCCAACTGGAGCTGCGCTTCGCACCGTTCTAGGGCTTGCTCAGCTTCCCTAGATTGGTTCATCAGGGTGGCGGTTCGGCGACGAAGCCACTGCGCGTGGTCCGCGTGGAGGGACAGCTGCGCAGAGGATGCGCCATCACCGAGCACGGCCTCGTCGCGAGCTCGAGCTGCGACTTCACGCTCCAACCCAAGGGAACGCTGCTCCTGCTCCAAATCGCCAACGAGCGCTCTCGCCTCTTCGACGTGCCGTCGCGCTTCGACGAAGGCCGTGTGGGCGAGTTTCGCGAGCTTCTGTGTCGTCCTTGTCTTCACGTTCACTCCTCTTGATACGAGGGATCATCTTCACTTCCTGTGCCAATTCTGCGCCTGACGCCTCTTATCCGCGGCGTTGGGCAAACAGTGCCCACCATGGCGGCACACATTGCCTCGTCCCGGCAGTCCCTGCTCTCCTCTAGGTTGGCAACGGCGACTGTGAGCGCCGGATACCGCGGTCTTACGGGGGTGATCCGAGCAATCGCGAGGCCTCACCGGCATTGGCACACGCCTTGCGATAGTGGTGGTACGCGGGAGCCACTGGCCTCCGGCTCTGGCTTCCGCCACGCACACCGTCATCCACGACAGACTCTATGGATATCGCTACAATTCTCGGCTTCGTTCTCACGTTCGGCCTCATTGTGACCGCGATTTTGATCGGCGGTACTGGCCTCGGGGCGTTTCTTGACCCTCCGTCAATCCTGATCGTCGTGGCGGGTACGTTTACAACGGTGCTGATCAACTACCCGTTTGGGAAGGTGATTGGCGCGATCAAGGTCGCGATGAACACGATCATGTTCGTCGAACCCGATGTGAAGTTGCAGAATATCAAGCTGCTGGAGCTCGCGAATACGGCTCGAAAGGAAGGCATTCTCGCGTTGGAGAAAGAGCTCGCGAACGTCGACGACCCGATGATGAAGAAGGGCCTACAGCTCCTGGTCGATGGCCTCGAACCAGAGATGATCGAGAATATGATGTATGACGAGATCGCGGCCATGAGCACTCGGCATAGCCAAGGTGCGGAGGTCTTCAGCGCGCTAGGCGCTATCTCGCCAGCACTCGGGCTCATCGGTACTCTCATTGGCCTCGTGGCTATGCTTCAAAACATGGATGACCCGTCTGCCATCGGGCCCGCCATGGCCGTCGCGATGCTCACGACCTTCTACGGTGCGCTGCTCGCGAACATCGTCTTCAACCCGATGGCGGGGAAGCTGCGCATACGCCATCAGGAGGAGGAGCTAGCGAAGAACATGGTGGTCAAGGGTCTGATGGGCATCGCCAACGGTGTAAACCCACGCATTCTGGAGCAGGCGCTCAACGCAGAGCTCCCGCCGAGCCAACGCGAAGACGCGGCGGCTTAGCATGGCGAAACCCAAGAAAAAGAAGGCAGCGTCCCGTCCCGAGGGAGATCCTTCGGTCGTCCTCTTCACCGCGCTTGGACTCATTCTCGTGGCGTTCTTCATCATGCTCAACAATCTGGCCTCTCCCGACTCGGCGCGCTCCCGTGCTGCGATCGACTCACTGGTTGGCACATTTGGCGTCATGCCAGGGTTTCGAGTCGACGGCGCCGGCGCACAGCCTCCACCTCCCAGCGAAAACAACGAAGAGCGTGCCGCGCTGCTGAGTGACCTCCGCTCGATGTTAGAGTCCTCACAAATCGATGGCGCACACGTAGAGCACGACGCGGAGGGACGCGTAGTGGTCCGTTTCGAACAAGAGCTGCTCTTCGACAGCGGTGGGTCGCGTATCTCTCCGCGCTACTTTCGCACGCTAGACTCCATCGGAGCGCTCATCGTGCGCATGAACTACCCGGTGCAAGTCGAAGGGCACACGGACTCTAGTCCTGGCAGCGACAGTCAAAGCAACTGGTACTACTCGTCTGCTCGTGCCGCTGCTGTGCACCGATACCTCGAAGGCACGGCTCAAGTTCCGTCAGGCCTCGTGTCGACGATAGGCTTCGCGGACAGCCGGCCGCGGGCGGACCTCGGCGACTCCTTCGACCATAACCAGCGGCGCGTTGAGGTCGTGTTCTTCCCAGTGCAGAGGCGGAACTAATGGCGCGTCCTGAGAAAGAACCACTAGGGAGCAACATTGATCCCAATGCGTGGATGGTCACGTTCTCTGACCTTCTTATGCTTATGCTCACGTTCTTCGTCCTGTTGCTAACGATGAGTAGCATGGACGAGCAGCTCATCCGGGAAATCGCGCGCTCCGGAATCCAGACGGCAGACAACGGTCAACCGGGCACGCCGGAGGCGATTATCGCGCCGGTCATTAGCATCACGGTTGGGTCGGACACCGACTCTCTGAGCCGGCAGGCGGGCAGCCCATCAGACCGAGTCGAGCAAGCCCTTGAGCAGGCACTCGACCGGCACCATCTAGAAGGAAAAGCGTGGCTCGAGCGACGCCCTGAGGGCTGGGTCATCTCCGTCGATGGAGCCGTCGCGTTCGAAGACGGTCGTTACAACGTCACCGAGCGTGCACGCGCGCTGCTGACCGAGTTCGCAGTTCTCGCCCGAGCGGTAGACCTGAACGTCAGCGCCGAGGCGTTCGTCGCCGACCCCGAGCACCCGTTCGATAGAGACGAACACTGGAACCTCGCCGCGCTTCGTGCGGGTGCGGTCGCGCAGGTCCTGATTGCCGATGGGATTGCTCCAGAGCGGGTCAGCGCGAGCGCATACGGGTACCCAGGCGGGCGAGACGAGCTTCGCTTCGTGCAGCAAAGTCAGCTCCTTGAATTGACACTCCTCACCGGACCGCCCCGCGCGGTCCCCGCAGCAAACTGAGACCAAATGGCAGACGAGACATTCGACGAATTTAGCGAGGAAGGCGGGAAGAAGAAGCCCGTTCTTCTTATCGCGCTCGGTGTTCTGGTGTTGGCCGGAAACGGCGCGTTCGCGTTCACGATGATCAACAAGGGAGACGACGCGGAAGGCGCCGACACCGAGGTTGCGGTCGAAGTCGCGGCCCAACTGGATGTGTTTGATCCGATGGCAGACCCAGGACCGATCGTGTCCCTTGAGCCTTTCGTCATCAACCTCGATGAGCCGGAGCGAGCGCGGTACCTGAGGGTCGCCCTTGGAATCGAACTTGCTGACGAGGCGGGCGTGGAGCGGACCAGCTCTCGTATGCCGCGTTTACGAGATCGCTACATCAGTCACCTCGCGAGCCAAAACGCCTCAGGTTTGAGTTCCACCGAGGACAAAGACCGACTGCGCGAAGAGCTGCTCACGATCGCGAGAGAGACGGTGGCGCCGGCACAGGCCCGCGCCATCTACTTCACCGAGTTCATCATCCAGTGACCAGAGACCGACGATGGAACTAACATCCGAAGAAGCCAGTGCATTGGACGCTGCGATCCGCGCGAGCGGTTCGGAGACCGCTATCGACCCGGCCCAGGACGTAACGCCGTATGACCTGACCGGTTCGCGTCACGTCAGCCGTGCGCTTCCTAGTCTTTCGGTCCTCGATGACCGAACGGCTACCCTGCTAGGCCGAGAGTTTTCGCGTTCCTTGCGCGCCGACTTCACCGCCTCCGTTCGGTCCTCCGGTGTCACGAGAGCGGACGTCTTTTTGCAGTCACTCGCCTCTCCTGGTTGCTACATTGTAGTCGAGCTAGAGGGGTTGGGGGGCCAAGGCGTGCTGTCTATCCAACCTTCGCTCATCTTCGAGGTGCTCGAGCGACTGTTTGGCCGCAAGGGCGCCTCTCCGTTTGAGGAGAGTGAGCCCCGCGACCGAGTGAGCTTTTCGGCGATTGAACACACGGTGATCAAGCGCATCGTCGGGCTCTTCGGTCGTGCGATGGAAGACGCGTGGTGTGCGCAGGTGCCATTTCGGCTGGAACACGAGCGTACCGAGGTAAAGCCCGCGAACATCGGTGTTCTCAAAGCGGGCGACAACCTCGTGGCCACCACCTTCGAACTCAAATCGGACGGCCTGATCGGCGAAGTACACTTCGCCATGCCGATGTCGGCGCTCGACGCTCACAAGGAAGAGTTGGGAGAACTGGGAGAGCGTTCGTCGGAGCTTGATGCCGAATGGCGAGGGAAACACGAGCGCGCCATTCG
>JBLFZA010000032.1:0-24620 GCA_047610025.1 Bradymonadia bacterium
TGACGAGCATCTCCGCTGGTGCGTTAGAGCTTGGCGCGTTCAGCGCGTTTCTCTACGGCATTGAGGCGCGTGATCTCGTTTGGGACCTGGTTGAAGAGGTGACGGGTGCGCGCCTGACGATTAGCTACGCACGCATCGGTGGGCTCAAAGACGATTTGACGGACGACTTCGCCGAGCGTTGGGCAGCGGTGGAGCCGCGGCTCTACGAAGTGTTCAGCTTGCTCGATCGCTTGATGACGAAGAACCGCGTCTTCATGGATCGCATGCAGGGCACCGGTGTCATCTCGCAAGCGGACGCGATCTCGTTCGGGTTCAGCGGCCCGTGCCTGCGCTCGACTGGCGTCGCCTATGACGTACGAAAGGACCACCCTTACTTCGCGTACGACCGCGTAGACTTTGAAGTCCCCGTCGGCACTAAGGGCGATAACTTCGACCGCTACATGGTGCGACTCGCCGAGCTATATCAGTCGGTGAGAATCATCCGCCAATGCCTTCGTGACATGCCGGATGGGCCTGTCAACGTCGACGCGCCGAACATCGTGCTTCCTGAGAAGGAGACGGTATACAACTCCATCGAAGGTATGATCAGTCACTTCAAAATTATCTTTGAAGGTGTGCAGGTACCGGCCGGTGAGATCTACAGTTATACGGAAGCCGGCAACGGTGAGCTTGGCTTTTACCTGGTGTCTGACGGCACCGGGAAGCCTTGGCGCTGCCGTGTCCGCCCGCCCTGCTTTTACATGATGGGCGGTATCGACCGTATGGTCGAAGGCGGCATGATTGCCGACATCATCCCCACGTTCGACACGATCAATATGATCGGTGGCGAAATCGACCGTTAACCGAGCCACGCACTGCGATGCCAACCGTAACGATCAACGACCGAGAGGTCACCGTCCCTCGGGGAACGCCAATCATTCGCGCTGCCGCGATGGTGGGCGTCAACGTCCCGCACTTTTGCTACCACCCTGCGCTGTCCGCTCCGGCGAACTGTCGCATGTGCTTGGTCGAGGTCGAGCGTGCCCGGAAGCTTGAACCTGCGTGCTATCTCAAGTGCACCGACGGGATGGTGGTTCACACCGAGAGTGAGAAAGTAATCGCCGCGCGCAAGGCGGTGCTGGAATTCATTCTCATCAATCACCCTGTGGACTGCCCAATCTGCGACCAGGCGGGCGAGTGCAAGCTGCAGGACTACTACATGGCGTACGACGCAGCGCCTTCGCGGCTGCGAACGCCAAAGGTCGGTAAGTCCAAGGTGTACCCGATTGGCCCGCGCGTCGTGTACGACGGCGAACGCTGCATCCTTTGCACGCGCTGTGTGCGCTTCTGTGACCAAATCACAGGCACGAGCGAGCTGACGGTTGTTGACCGCGGAGATCACTCGGAGATTCGCACCTTCCCAGGGCAAGAGCTCGATAATCCGTACTCGATGAACGTGACGGATATTTGCCCGGTAGGCGCGCTCACGACGCGCGACTTTCGCTTCAAATGTCGTGTCTGGTTGATGTCGGCGACCGACTCCATCTGCACCGGGTGCTCAAAGGGCTGCAACGTGCACCTTGAGCACTTCCAAGGCGAAGTTCAGCGCTACCGCCCTCGCTTCAACGCTGAGGTGAATGAGTACTGGATGTGTGACGAAGGTCGCATGAGCTACAAGAAACTGCATCTCGACCGTGTGGTGGAAACGAAGCTGGGGTCCGATGAGGCGATGTCGTGGCCGCGCACGGCTCGACAGCTTGGCAATGCTCTGGCGGGCACTTCCGGCAAGTTCGCGCTCATCGTTTCGGCTTCTCAGAGCAACGAGTCGCTTCAGGCGGCGAAGATGTTCTCCGATTCGTGTCTTGGTGGCGCAGACGCGTTTTGGACCGGCGAGGCAGACGGGCACTCGGACGAGTTGCTCATTCAGTCGGACAAGAACGCCAACCGAGCCGGTGTCTTGGCCATCTTCGGCGACAGCATTCCCTCGGTGAACGTCCTCGCCGACAAGGTGAACACCTATAGTGGTGTCATCATGGTCGGCCACGAGCTGCCCTTCGCGGACAGCGCTCGGGAGAGCTTCTTGGCGGCCGTTGCGAAGCTTCAACACTTCGTCCTGCTCACGGCTCATGATGCCGCGATGGCAGCGAAGGCGACAGCCGTGCTTCCGATCGCGACGCATGCAGAGCAAGAGGGCACGTACGTGAACGTCGACGGTATCGTGCAGAACGCGTTCGCCGCGTTTGACTCTGACGGTAAGTCGCTCCCCGCGTGGGAAGTGTTCGTCAGACTCGCCGCCGGCATGGACAAGCCGCTGGTTGCTGCGACCTTTGATGAATTGCAGGCACACCTCTACGAAGCGCCCGACGCTGCCCAGTAATCACAACGTTATCGAGTTCGAACAGTGAATCAATTCCTTATCGAATACGGGCAATCGGGCATCGGTCCGTACGTTATCGCGGTCGTCAAGATCCTGATCGTCGTGCTGGCGTTCGCGTTCCCGATCGGCTCGCTGATGACGCTGATCGGCGACCGCAAGCAGTCGTCTTTCATTCAGAACCGCGTGGGGCCGAACAGAGCCCGGCTGCCGTTTTTGAAGAGCTCGCTCTTCGGAATCCCGCACTTCATCGCGGATGGTATCAAGATGGTCCTCAAGGAGGACATCATCCCTGCGAACGCGAATCGTTTTTGGCACAACCTCGCGCCTGCCGTTTCGCTGTTCCCCGCGATTGTCATTTGGGCGACGATACCCTTCGCTGACATTTACTGTGCGGGCACGATCATGATCGGTCCCGATTATGTGGAACACTGCATCGGGACAGAGTTTAACTTGTTCTCCGTCGCTGACCTCGACGGTGGCCTGCTTTATATCTTCGCTATCTCCGCGATCGCAGTCTACGGCGCAGCTATCGCTGGTTGGGCGTCGAACTCGAAGTTCTCGCTGCTCGGTGCGATCCGTTCGACATCGCAGATGATCTCGTATGAGGTCACGATGGCGTTGTCTGTGTTGGGTCTCATCATGATCTACGGCACGTTGAACATGAACGAGATGGCTCAGTGGCAGGGCCGGCTTCTTTGGGGATGGTTGCCTGCGTGGGGCATCGTCATTCAGCCGCTGTCGTTCTTCCTGTTCTTCATCGCGATGATGGCGGAGACGAAGCGTGCGCCATTCAACGCCCCAGAGGGCGAGTCAGAGATTGTTGCTGGGTACTTCACCGAGTTCAGCTCGATGAAGTTCGGAGTCATTCAACTCTCTGAGTATGTCGCTACAGTCTTCGTTGGTGCGCTGATCGCGACGATGTTCCTCGGCGGTTGGCAGGTGCCCTACCTCTACGGTTCCGGCATCTTGATCGGGCCTGCGGACGACCCGTGGTTTACCCAAGAGTTGCCCTACGCGCTGGTTATCCTTGCTCGAGTTGGGTCGTTCAGCGTGAAGACACTGTTCATCCTCTGGCTGCAGTTCATGCTGCGTTGGACGCTGCCAAGCTTCCGCTATGACCAGATAATGACACTCGGGTGGAAGATTCTTCTGCCTCTTTCCATCGCGAACGCGGTGGTTACAGCGATCGTCTACTTCATCATCCTCTAAGCGTTCAGACTCCGATGCCTGCAACAGTCAAAACAGTCGAGCGCCCAGAGCGTACTCTTTGGGTTCAGTCTTACCTCCCCGAGGTCGCGAAGGGCTTGGCCATCACCAGTAAGCAGTTCTTCAGGAACCTCTCGGCTGCGGTGGCGGGGACAAAGAGCGATGTCGCGACCATTCAGTACCCCGAGGTCAAACGCGAGTATCCTGAGCGCTACCGTGGGCTGCATCGCCTGACGTACCGAGAAGACGGTCAAGTGCGCTGTGTGGCGTGCATGTGCTGCTCCACGGTGTGTCCTGCGAACTGCATTCACATCGAGGCAGCTGAGCACGACGATACGTCGATAGAGAAGTACCCTGCGTCGTTCGTCATTGACGAGCTTCGTTGCATTGTCTGCGGCCTCTGCGTTGAGGCGTGCCCTTGCGATGCGATTCGCATGGATACGGGCATCCACGCGCACCCGTACTATGAGCGCGACAAAGCGTTCCTCGACCGTGAGGCACTGCTCGATCTCGGCTGTGAGTCCACTGCTGTGCAGGGCGGCGTGCTCGGTGGTCGTCCGAGTGGCCAACACTGACCGCTGATGCTGCGAGAGCAGCGCTCGCGGGCGCTGCCCTCGGTCTCATGCTCGCGGCGGCGTTCGTTAGCATGCGCGTTCAGCACGAAGACGCGACTCGAATGCCTACGCTCTCTACTCTCGCCCAACTCTCCGCGGTGCACGCTGGGTGGCAGGAGGGAGACGCGCTCCGCGTCAGCCCGCGCTGGTTTGACGCCGCACGAATTGGTTTCGGAGATCAGCGGGTGCTCGTAGAGCAGACGCTGAGCTTACACGAGCTTTCGGGCGTCAGGCGCGTCTGGTTGGTTGAAGCAGGGGGGCATGTCGAGCCCGCATTGCCAGGCGAGGTGTCTCGCGAGACCCTGGTGGACGACTCTGATGACGGCCTCGTCGTGAGGCTAGCGGCGCTATCGGAGACGCAGGTGATTTGGGATGGACGGCGGGAGTTGGATGAAGCCACAGTAACCAAGGGCGAGCAGGCTTGTGACCGGTGGCTCGACAACAACGAGTGGCACTGCGGCGCCCGGAACGAGTACATCTTCGTCGGCCGCACCATCCGCGAGATGGATCTCAGCCCGAGGCAGTGTATCTGGATGGCGGCGCCTGAAGCCGGGCTACATTGGCGGGTGGAGTGGACCAACGTGCCCGCAGGCGCCCTCATGCTTCGAGCGGGGAACAGCTACGACGCTGTGCGTTCAGGGCGCGGTACGGACGTGCACTTACGCGCTGAATGCAACGGCGAGCCGTGCGTCGAACAAATCTTCGATGTCGACGACGCGAGCTTCAACAGCGCTACAGTTTCCTTCGCTGGTGGTACGCTCGCCCTTGAGGTGTGGGCCGCTGATCACATGGACCGATTCTTCTGCGTTCATCCGCTCGTTGTGCCTGCCTCAGATTGACATGCGGACGCCCTGAAGCCTACACGTCAACGCGTGTTAGCAGCGCATTCGCTCTTCGAAGATTCCCCCGTCAGCAGGACCTATGAGCGCCGACCGGCTCGGACGATACAGGCTGGAACGCAAGATCGCGATGGGCGGGATGGCGGAGATCTGGCTCGCGAAGCAGGATGGACCTGCCGGTTTCGAGAAGGAGCTCGTCATCAAGCGAATCCTTCCGCATCTGGCCGACGATGAGAAATTCGTGGGGATGTTCCTCGATGAGGCGCGGCTCGCGGCGCAGCTGACCCACCCGAACATCGCTCAGATTTTCGACCTCGGAGAGATCGATGGCAGCTACTTCATCGCGATGGAGTTCATCGATGGTTACGATCTGTCCGATATCGTTGAACGGGCTGTTGAGTTGGGTCGAGCCGTACCGCCGGCTATCGCCGCGCGCATCATCGTGGATGCCTGTCAGGCGTTAGACTACGCGCACAATTTCACAGGTAAGGACGGCGTCGCGATCCAGCTCGTGCACCGCGACGTAAGCCCACAGAACATTTTGGTCGCACGAAGCGGCGTCGTGAAGTTGGTTGATTTTGGAGTCGCGAAGGCGGCCACCAGCCAACACAAAACTCAAACCGGTGCGGTAAAGGGTAAGCTCTCGTACATGTCTCCTGAGCAAATCTCGGGCAAGCCGCTGGACGGGCGTTCGGACTTGTTTGCTTTGGGGATCGTGCTCTACGAGCTCGTGACGGCTCAGCGACCATTCGGACATGCGAGCGAATTGCTTGCGGTCACGGCGATTCTCAACGAGCAGCCGCCCTCCCCTCGCATGCTCGTCCAGGGTGTGCCTCACGAACTCGAGAACGTGATTTTCGGCGCTCTTGAGAAGGACCGTGACAAGCGCATTCCCAGCGCACGTGACATGCAGCTCGCGCTCGAGGCGGTGCTGCGTGACAGCGGAGCGCTGCTCTCCGCCAGAGACATCGGCGATTACATCACCGACTTGTTTAGCGATGCGCCCACGCACATGCCCGGGCAACTCGCCGCTCTTGCGCCGACCGATGTCGGGCAGGACCTCGCCGCTGCGCGCCTAGCGTCCGTCACCGCGCCAAGCCATCCATCAGCATCTACTCGTCCAGACCACTCGAGCGACCCCACGCAGCCTCAACCGGCTGGGGCGCTCTCGATAAATGCTGGGGGGGGAGCGGTCGCGGTTGCTGCAAGTGCGCCTCCTCCGAGTGGGCCACCCGTCGGACCGCCGGCTGCAAGCGTCGCTGCGCAGCACTCCGCGTACACCGAACGCTCCGACGGTGTCCAAGAGGCGCCGTCTGGTCGTGTCGGCGTTTGGATCGCCGCAGTCGTCGCATCGGTTCTGCTGCTTGCCGTCGCCGCTGGTCTGGCTTGGTCGCTGATGGGTCCCAACGGGATGATGAACGCCGCAGACAACTTGGCGGAGGCCGTTGTATCGGTGGATACCGAGGAGTCTGTTGAGGCGCCAGCCACGCCGGACGCGCAGTCGGGTGCAAATGCTGCAGAGAGCGACATTGAGGCGAATGCTGCAAATGCAGCCCTCGCGCTGAACACGGATGCTGTCGCGGCAGATGGCACGGAAGGTGGTGCAAAGCCGCCAGAAGGCAACGATGCAGGCACTGGGCGAGAGTTGGGAACGGAGGGCGGATTAGCCGCCAGCGAGGGCGACGCGATCGCGCGTGAGCCGGACGCTGGCGAAGCCGCCGCTGAGAGTGACGCGCCGGAGGCGCAGCTTGGAGTGGCTGCGATCGAGGTGGAGCCTGACGCAGAGGTCGCCGTCGAAGCGGATGTCATTGAGGCGCTCGACGTGCCGCCATCGGTCTCCGATGCCGGCACTACCACGCCTAACGTCGACCCGCTGGAAGAGCAGGACCCCGACGAAGACAGCGCTAATGCAGCAGAACAGCGTGCTGTTCGTCCACCAGCCGACGGTCGCATTCAAGTGCGAACATCGGGTGGTTCGTTCACCGTGTCCATTGACGGTCGTCGCGTAGGCAGCCTACCCGGCCGGAACATCTTCACCGTTTCGCCCGGGCGCCACACGGTCGTTGTGGAGAGCAGTGACGGCACGCGCTTCGAAGAGCGCGTGACCGTGGATCCAGGCGAGACAGAGCGCGTGCGCGTTCGATAGACTCGGCTCTCCGGCGTCGAACGTCACGGACGGTAGGCCTTGAGAGCCTAGCAAAGCATCCGCTGACACATTTTCTAGCGGTGGGCGTTGCGAATGGGCGGTTAAGCCGAGCGGCTAAGGCTCGTCGCTGGCCTGTTCCCCGGTCGACTCGAACCAGGCCTCGACGATGTGGGAGCGGTACTGCTCGATGTGCAGCGCATCAACGGCGTATCCTCGCACACGTATCTCCAAGCGCCCGGCATTGTCGAACGCTGTGAACGTCTCAGGCCGCCTGCGAAGCGATGCGTAGGGGCTCGTTGCGGCGCACACGGCGGCCAGCGCGCGGGCTTCGATCGGCGCTAGCTCGGTGCGCATCGGTAGCGTGACCTCAACAGGGGCGTCCATCGCCTGTCGAGACAAGTTCGTGATGGGAGACGCCAGCAGAAGCCTGTGCGGAACTTGGCTCACGGTCTCGTCGGCAGCGCGAAGGCGCACTTGTGTCAGGCCGATGTGACAGACTTCGCCGTCGATTGTCTTCCAGCGGACCCAGTCACCACATCGGAACGGTCGGGTCACGGCGAGGACGAGCCCACCTGCGAGGTTCTCGAACCAGTGTCGGAACGCCCACATCAAGAGCAGCACCGGCGGGAGCGCTACGGGGTACGCGCCACGCGAGGCGCCCAGGGTGGTCGCGACCAGCACGAGCGCGATGGCAAAGAAGACGACCGCCGTTCTGGCGCGATGTTGCTCTGCTTCTCTCTCAGGCGTCGTGCCGCGCTCTCGCAGCGATAGGGCAACCAGAACGCCAGCGACCACCAGAGTAACTAGGCCAATCGCAGCAGCTGTCGCCACTACAGCGAAGGTGTCCACCGAACCAACATTCACCGAACCGATCGGCGCGAGCGTCATCATAGGAGATGCCTCCGTTGGAGCTCGTGAGCCGTAGGCATGTAGCGTACCGCGCCAACGTGCACGCGCCCGGTGATCGCTGACAGCTCCGCCACATGGAGGTGGCGGAAGGTCGCTAACATCGAGGATGCGGACTCCGGAGACATACGCATCGCGTCTGCGAAATCAGGCGCACTCAGGCCGCCGTGAAGAAGCAGCGCACTCAACCCAGCACACTTCTGACCACTGAGCGGACTCAGCATTTCTAGAGGAGGCTCTGGCGCGAGGCTAACCTCGATACGTCCGGAGTGCTGCGCGCTAGACATCAGCCACCAGAACAGCGCTAGCGGAGGATGCCCATGGCTACGAACGAGCAGGTCATCGTAAAACCGATCTCGCGCTTCCGAATCGGTTTCGCCAGCGCGTCGTTGGAATTGCACGTGCAATTCGCTCGGTCGATGCCGTTCCTCGATAAACGAGCGGAGGTCGCGCGCATCCAAGGGTTCGATGGGCACGATGCGCGTGAACGCTTCGGAGAGATGCAGCAGCGACGATAGAAACTGAAACGCGATGGTCTCGAAGCTCACGATCCAAAGCACGTGATCCGCCGTCTCATCAATGAGCCGCAGCAACCACCGAACGCCATCGAGGCCAGCGACGTGCCTGAGGAAGAGCAACTCACCGCCTTCGACAATCACGACGCGCCGTTCGGTGCCACGGCGGAGATGCTGGCCGAGCGGTGTCGCGCTGTCGCCCAGCAAGTGTTGCGCAAAGGACTCAGCAAGCTCGGCCGCTGTGCGAAGTCGTCGTTCGACACGGAAACGGACAACGGGGTAGCTTGTGGCGAGATCGCGTTCGACTCTGTCCAGCAGAATACGTCGTCCTGAGCCGACCGGACCGGTGACGGCAACCGCCTCGGGATCGCCATCTTCCCACGCGCGGACCCCACGCATGACGTCCGAGGCCTCGCGTTGCAGTCCGAGATCGAGCGCCGTTGACTGACCGGCATTGCTACCGAGCAAGCGCCAGTAGTCTCGAGTCACCGCTCGGTTTACGTGACGCGTGAGCGTCATCCGAGAGGTGACCTCGAGCAACGAGTCGGCGTCGCTGACGTCGGTAGGGAGTCGGTCAGGCGCCCGCTTCGTCCCCCCGACAATGGGCAGCCGCGTCTCGCTCGCCGTGGGCACTCCCTTGGTCAATTGGTGGTCAAGGTGCTGAAGCTGCTCGTCGAACCCAGACCACGCTTTCGGCACGCCGGCCGCGAGCGCGGCGACATGGCCAGCGACGCGGTCTTCGCACGTGCGTTGTGCCGTCGCCAAGCGCGCGCGAACCCGCGCGCGCCAATCCTCTCCGTCGAGGGGCGCCTCATCACTGTTGTTGTCGAGTTCAAGCACGCGAAGCACATCTGCCACATCTGCCAGAGTGCCATCTACGCTGTCCTCTACGCCGTCTGCTACCGTCGCTAGAAGCTGTCGCAGTGGCTGCCCAACCTGCTCGTCGGCGACCGCTCGAAGTTCGATTCGACGACTGTGGTCAGCTGGCGGAGGCTCGTGCGCGGCGACGTGTAACGTAACCGCTGGGAGCACCTGGATGTGGTGTGCCACGCGCTCACCGGCTCGTCGACTGGATCTGTCGATTTCGGTAAACACGGCCTCGACTCCCTCCCGAACATCCGCCCGGAGTTGACTGCCGTCGCACCAAAGCGCCGCCTGCACCTGAAACTCAATCAACGGCAAAGAAGCGAGCTGAGCCAGGGGCGCGATCAGACCTCGTTGAAGGGTGACGTTCAGCGCGGCTGCGTCCCGCCGCAACGCATACCGGAGCGCGGCGAGATAGGTTAAGCCGTCCAGAATTGCGACGACCTCGCCGTGTAGCCCGAGCAACGTTTGCTCCCATCGCTTGGTGAATTGGCTCATGCGGGTCGTCGTCAGCGACACATCCAGTTCACCCTGGGGCAATCGAGTAAGGCGGTACAGGGGAGTGTCGCAAACCGTCGTCGAGGTGCGCAACGCACGGACAGCGTCCTGCACCGCGCGCTCTAAGTGTCGCTGCACATCGGCGGCAGCTCGGTCCACCTCCGCGATAATCGCAGCAGTGCCGTGTTCTACGTCGAGGCGGAGCGCGTCCCAGTCAACAGATTCGCCACGGATTACCCGCCTCCCTGCGGCCGTCCATAACTCGTCCCACTCCAAGGCCGCGCCACGGAAACGTCGCCACGCGAGCACGCGGACGCCGTAGGCATCGTGGGTCGCTCGCGTCAACTCCAGCTCAAGAATAGGCCAGAGCTCCGCTGCGCCGAGCTTTGCGAGCGGCACGCCCCGCTGCCGACCGATCATCCGCTTCGCTCGCCAGCAGCGAAAACGTTCAACTACCGACCCATGCTCGCCTTCCAGACTCGCTGCCTCGAGCGCGGCGGAGACGGTGGGCCAGGCTGAGATGCTCGCGTCGAGCTCCAGGGCCCACGCGCAGGAGCGGGAGGTGGTCATGACGCTGCGCAAAGCAGCTTCTTCACGTTCCAAGACCCGGCGCTGCCAGCGCGTCACATCTCGTCGCGCTCTTTCTAGCGCCGAGCGACGTTCGTTGACGTCGGTTAGGTGTGCGAGTTCGCGCTCTGCGAACTCCGTCTGCGCGGCGAGAGTCGCCTGCCACTCGGCGAGCAACGCGCGCGACGTCTTGGTTGTGCTCTCTATCACGACGGTTGAGAAGGCGGCCGTCAATGCGGTCACTTCACGCTGGGCACGCTCCAAGGCCCGCTCCAGACGGTCGGCGTTCGAGCCGCTTGTTGTCACACGAACCGCCATCAACGCCTCCAGAACGCTGGGGCGAACAGCACGAGGAGCGTGAACACCTCAAGTCGTCCGAACACCATCAGCAACGTAAGAAACAGCTTCGCAGCTGGCGGAAAGAACGCGTAATTTTGGGTGGGTCCGACGGCCGAAAGTCCAGGTCCGACGTTGCCGAGGCATGCGATCGTGCTGGTGAAGGCCGTCTCGAGATCAGGGGACATCGTGCTCATGACCACGGTGCCAATGACGAAGAGGCTGAAGTAGATGAAAAAGAACGCGGAGATGCCCCGCACGACGCCATCGTCGATTGGCACTCCTCGCACCTTAACGACAGTGACCGCCTGCGGCTGGAAGGTGCGCCGCACCTGAGTCCAGGCGGACTTCGCCATCACGACAAAACGGAAAATCTTCACTCCCCCAGCCGTAGAACCTGCGCTTCCGCCAACGAAGAGCAACAACATCAACACGGTTCGCGCCAGTGAGGGATAGGCGTCGAAGTCGTCGGTTCCGAAGCCCGTTGTCGTCACAATCGCGACGACCTGAAAGAACCCGTAGCGCAGCGCATTGCCCACGTGACCGTCGTGCCGTCCTAGGATGAGCGCACTCACGACGAGCGACGCGACCAGCACGAGCCCTGTGTACGCCCAAAGCTCACGGTCCTTGAGGGCGACCGTGGTCCGTCCCTGCATCACGAGAAAATAGAGGCTGAAGTTCACCCCAGCGAGGAACATGAAGATGGTGATGATCACATCGACCGCAGCGGAGTCAAAACCCGCCACGCTGTCGTTCATCGTGGAGAACCCGCCCGTCCCGAGAGTGCTCATCGCGTGCCCCGACGCGTTCCACAGGTCCATGTCGCTGAAGAGCATCAGCAGCACCGTCTGCACCAGCGTGAGCACGATGTAGATCCGCCAGAGTGCGGACGATGTCTGCCGAATACGAGGGCGAAGACCCTCGGTGATGGGGCCCGGGACCTCGTTCTTGAACAGCATCTTGCCACCGACTCCGATCGATGGGAGCACGGCGACGAAGAGCACCATAATGCCCATGCCGCCCAGCCAGTGCGTCTGCATGCGCCAGAAGTGCACGGACTTACTCATCGCCGTCTCAATCTCGGTGAGGACCGTTGCGCCTGTCGTCGTGAAGCCAGAGACGGACTCGAAGAGCGCATCGATCGGCGAGGCGAACACGCCGTCCAAGATGAACGGGATCGCCCCAATGGACGGGAGCGCGAACCAGCTTAGCCCAACGACGACGAGGGCCTCACGACGATGCAGCGTCGCAGCGCTGTCGCCGCGCCAGAGCATGAGCCCGCCGATACCTGCGCTCACAGATGCTGCGGCCCCGAAGGAGCCGAGGCTGCCCCACTCCTCGTACCAAACCGCCCAACCTGCTGGCAGAATCATCGTCACGCAGAACGCGAGGAATATCTGACCGGTGAGCCACGAGATGCCGCGCCAGTTCATGTGGCGCGAGCGAAGGCAGGCTTGCGAAAAAGTCGCTCCACGGCCCCACGCACCTCGTCTCGAGAGAACACCACGACCTGGTCATCGGGCAGCAAGACCGTGTCACCCGATGGGACGAATGCCCCCTCGTCCCGGAGTACCGCGCACACGATTGAACCACGGGGGAACTCGGCGTCGCGCAGGGCGACATTCGCCACGCGAGATTGCGCGCTCACGACAATCTCGACGAACTCCGCTGCCCCACCCAGGACGGGTGTGACGGAGACAACATCCCCCTGACGAACGTACTTCAGAACATGCTGAGCGACCGTGAGCCTTGGGCTGAGAGTCGCGTCGATGCCCAGTCGCTCGCACACCGCGGAGTAGTCCTGTCGGTGGACCAACGCGATGCAGCGGCGCGCCCCGAGGTCTTTGGCCAAAACGGACGCCATCAGGTTGAGTTCGTCTTCTTGTGACACGGCGATGAACACGTCGGCATTCGCAATGCCCTCTTCCTCGAGCACTGCGCTGTTCGTGCCCTCTGCGTGGAGCACCACGGTGTGGTGGAGCATGCCTGCCAGCTCGCTGCATCGGGCCCGATCGCGTTCGAGCAGCGTGACATGAAAGTCATCTTGTTCGAGGAAGCGTGCGACCTGCACGCCGATTTCTCCGCCCCCGACTACAATGGCGCGTCGGCCGAATCGGCTACGCCTCTTCCCAAACACACGTTCGATGTCGGGGATGTTGTCCGGACGCCCAACGACGATGACCTCGTCGCCAGCGAGGGGGGTGGCATTGCCATCGGGCACGATAAGTTCATCGCCCCGCACGATAGCGGCGACGACAGACTCGGAGGGCAATCGCAGGTCGCGCAGTGGTCTGCCCGTCACGAACGTGCCAGCCTCGATCGGCAGCTGAATCATCTCGATCAGTCGGTCGGCGAAGTCTTGAACCGCGATCGCCGAGCCCGAGCGTACTAAGCGACGCACCTCAGCCGCGATCTGCGTCGTCGGGTTGATGACGAGGTCGATGCCGAACGCGTTCTTTCCTCGCTGCTGCGACAGCTGCGAGTAGGCCTCTCCCATCACGCGGGCAACTGTCCGCTTGGCGCCCATGTGCCGAGCCTGTGCGCAGGCGACCAGGTTCAGCTCACAGTGGTCTGTCACCGCTACGAAAAGGTCCGCGGTGGACACACCTGCGAGCATGAGGCGCTCAGCGTCGCCGCCGTGCCCGACAATCGTGGCGGCGTCGAAGAGCTCTTCCGCTCGTTCGAGTGCCGCGCGGTCCTGATCGACCAGCGTGACATCGTGCCCGTCGTCGATGAGCGTGCGGGCGATGTGACTCCCGACCTCTCCCATACCGACGATGACGATGTTCATGGCGGTTAGCTCGTTGCCGGGGCGACTGCCAATTCACCGAGCACGGCGTCGGGGTGGGCGTCGCGTAACCTGTCGTGAACGGCCTGGTAGGTCTCTCGGAGGTCCGCGAGGTCTCGGCGGAACACATCCTTGTCCATTTTCGCGTTTGTCTTCGCGTCCCACAGCCTCGACGTGTCGGGACTGATTTCGTCAGCGAGGAGGATCCTGCCGTCCGGCGTTCGGCCGTACTCCAGCTTGAAGTCGACGAGCGTGAGCTCGCACGCTCCCCAGAAGACAAGCAGCGCCTGGTTGACTGCGCGCGCGTGCGCTTCGAGCGTGGCGACCTCGTCGTCCGTCGCGATGTCCAGCATCCGGATGTGGCACGGCGCGAGAATAGGGTCACCGAGGTCGTCGCGTTTGTAATACGTTTCGACGATCGGGCGAGCGAGTGGCGTGCCCTCTTCGAGCCCTGTTCGTTTCGACAGTGAGCCCGCGGCCACGTTGCGAACCACAACTTCGAGCGGGATAATGTTCACCGACTGAATCAACATATCTCGCGTGTTGAGCGTGTCGATGTAGTGGCTGTCGATGCCTCGCGCCGCGAGGAAGCGGAAAGCCGCGCTTGAGATCCGGTTATTGAGTTCGCCTTTGCCGTCGATGACAGCGAACTTCACACCGTTAAAGGCTGTGGCGGTGTCCTTGAAGCGCTGGACAACCTGCGCGTCGTCATCGAGGCGATAGATCGACTTCGCCTTGCCTTCGTACACCTTCTCGAACGTGCTCATGGATTCCTACCTGAAGAAGTGGGGTGCGCTTTACATCGTCGAGAGTTCTTTGCAACAGCGAACGCCGCGGAACGTCGGACCGCTCGGTTCGCGTTCGGTTCGTCGCGCCCCGCATCGACTTGAGAACGCGTCGGCCTGCGCGTCGCCTCCCTTCAACAGGGCGCCTTGAACCCATTCAGCGGCGTTGCCGCTCAAGTCGTACACCCCGAATGAACTCCGGCAGGTGTTGTGCATTCCCGCCAGCGTGGGCTGCGCCGACTCTGTGGCGCATGTCCCCGGCGTGTACTGGTCTCCGTACGGGTACAGACTACCTTCTAATCCCCTGCATGCGCGCTCCCACTCGCGCTCGGAGCAAAGCCTCGCCCCGCGGCGAGAGCAGATGCGTTCGGCGTGTTCAAAGCCTACCAACTCCGGGTGGTCTTCGAAGCCCGGCCACTCGTAAGTGTCGATGCAGAATTCAGCGTCAACGTGCTGCACCATCCTCATGCGCGCGCCGCAACGCTCCGCCCCCTCCATAATGACTGTGGCGCGTGCCGGGGCTTGGACGACCGCGGTTTCCGGTGGCGCACAGCTGATGAGGTGGCCGCTGGCCACAGCAAAAACGAACGCAGCCGCTGCGGCCTTGAGAGGCGTAGCGGCTGTTATCGTTGTTGGCACAGCGATGCGCCTGTGAGGGCGTCTTGCTCGGTCGCCTAGTTGAAGACCAACGACGTAATGACGTTGCGGTACTGCTCCGCCTGGTCGTCGAAGAAGTCTTCTTGGACGTAGGCGACGACCAAGTAGGCGTTCGACTCGCGAACGAACTGAAAGACGGCCAGCTTCAACGTCACGCTGCTGTGGGTGAAGGAGTAGGTTGTCTCAGTACCGCTGACATCCCCAATGGTGCGGTCTTCTCGGCCACGCTGCAGGAATTCAGCGCTCGCCAATGTCTCGTGGAAGGTGTCGAAAAACACGTCTGCCACGTCGGGGGTCAGGAGCTCGGCTCCGATGACTTCGATTTGGCTGTTTGTCTCGCTTTCCGAGAAGCTGAACACGGCGCGGTCGTTGCCTTCGGTACGAGCCCAACCAGCGGGAACCGTGGCTGAGACGCCGAGCGCATCGTCGCTGACCACTTCCTGAGCGGAAGCAGTGGTGGGCAGAGCGAGCAAAAGGGCGAACAGAACGCCGATGAACTTCTTCATTTAGAGCCACTGAAGGTGGAGCGATAACAGTACGAATTCTCCTATACCAACCCCTCCGCGAGTGTCCAGCTATCTGCGTGCCGTGACCCTTGGAACGCTCGTGGGAGCAATCAGCAGGTAGCGCTTCGGAGAGAGTGACAGCCGATGTCTTTCAAGTACCGAGAGCGCTTGCGCAATCGCTCCAAGTTGACTAGCCGTCCGCCCCGACTCGAACACGCGGATTTCCATGCCAAAGCGCACCGATCTGTCTAGCATTCTTATCCTCGGTTCGGGCCCGATCGTGATCGGGCAAGCCTGCGAGTTTGATTACTCGGGAACGCAGGCCGTGAAGGCGCTGCGGGAAGAAGGCTTCCGCGTGGTGTTGGTGAATTCCAACCCTGCCACCATCATGACGGACCCGGAGGTCGCCGACGCGACCTACATCGAACCACTCACGGTCCCCTTCGTCACCGAAGTGATCCGCAAAGAACGCCCCGATGCGATCTTGCCGACGCTCGGCGGCCAGACGGCCTTGAATCTCGCCAAGGCGCTCCATGAAGCGGGAGTCTTAGAAGAGTTCGGCGTGGAGCTGCTCGGCGCGGACTACGACGTCATCGAGCGTGCCGAAGACCGTGTGAAGTTCAAGAGAGCGATGCAGGAGATCGGCGTCGACATGGCCGCCTCTGACTACGCCCATACCGTCGAGCGGGCCTTCGAGATCGTTGAGAAGATCGGCTTCCCGACCATCATCCGACCCAGCTTCACGATGGGCGGAACCGGCGGAAACATCGCCTACAACATCGAGGAATTCGAAGAGTTCGCGAGGTGGGGTCTCGAGTGCAGCCCCACGACCGAGATCCTCGTCGAAGAGTCTCTCATCGGCTGGAAGGAGTTCGAGTTCGAGGTGATGCGGGACACGGCCGACAACGTCGTCATCATCTGCAACATCGAGAACCTCGACCCGATGGGTGTCCACACCGGCGACTCGATCACCGTCGCGCCGATACAGACGCTGACAGACGCCGAGTATCAGGACATGCGCGACGAGGCCCTCGCGATCGTTCGCAAGATCGGTGTCGAGACCGGTGGATGCAACATCCAGTTCTCGACCGATCCGGTCACCGGCCGCCGCATCGTTATCGAGATTAACCCGCGCGTGTCTCGCTCGAGCGCGCTCGCCTCGAAGGCAACGGGCTTCCCGATCGCGAAGATCGCGGCCCTGCTCAGCGTGGGCTATCACCTCGACGAAATCCAGAACGACATCACGCTCAGCACGCCGGCTAGCTACGAGCCGGTCATCGACTACTGCGTCGTGAAGTGCCCGCGCTTCACATTCGAAAAGTTCGAAGGAGCCGAGCCGACCCTCACGACGCAGATGAAGTCTGTCGGCGAAGCGATGGCTATCGGACGCACGTTCCCGGAGGCGCTTCTGAAGGCGCTGCGCTCGCTAGAGACCGGGCACTCGGGCGCCACTCCTTCGCTCGTGCCTCCAGCTGACATCACCGATCGGGAGGGGCTCATCGACTTCTTTCGAGACTACCTTCGCGTGCCGACGCCGGAGCGGCTCTGGCACGTGTTCGACGCCCTGCGGGCAGGCGTCTCGGTCGCTGAGGTCTTTGACATGTGCGCGATCGACCCTTGGTTCGTCGACCAGATGCTGCAGATCGTCGAGATGGAGCAGGAGTTGGACGCGTGGAATCGCACAGGCGGAAACCTCGGCAGCGAAGACGGTATCGACATCATCCGGCGAGCGAAGCGCTTCGGGCTCAGCGACGTCGATATTGCGCGAGTCCTGTGTCGACCGGTCAGCGACGTGCGCCGAGCGCGCACCGACGCGGGTATCCGCCCCGTCTACAAGCAGGTCGATACGTGCGCGGCGGAGTTCGAAGCGCACACCCCGTACATGTACTCCACTTACGAGAGGGAACCCGAGTCCTTGCCGCCTGAGCGGACAGACCAAGGCCGCGTGATGATTCTCGGAGGTGGGCCCAACAGGATCGGTCAGGGAATCGAGTTCGACTACTGTGCGGTGCACGGCGTGATGGCGCTGCGCGAGGCGGGCTACGAAGCTCTGATGGTCAACTGCAACCCGGAGACGGTCTCGACGGATTACGACCTCCCGGACCGACTGTACTTCGAGCCCCTCACGTACGAAGACGTGATGGAGATCGTTGAGCGAGAAAAACCGGACGGCGTCATCTTGCAGTTTGGTGGACAAACTCCGCTGAAGCTTGCGCTCCCTCTTATGCGAGCCGGTGTGAAGATCCTGGGTACCCACCCCGACATCATCGACCAAATGGAAGACCGTAAGCGGTTCAATACGCTGATGGACGAGCTCGGCATCCAGCAGCCCGAGGGCGGCACGGCGACCACGCTAGACGAGGCTGTCCCCCTCGCGCGTGGCATCGGCTATCCGCTGTTGGTCCGCCCTAGCTACGTCCTCGGCGGGCGCGGGATGCGTATCGTGTACAGCGAAGAGGAGCTTGTGAAGTTCTTCGCCTCATCGGCGAAGGCCGGTGAAGGGGGGAACGTCTTGCTCGACCGCTTCCTGAGCGACGCAGTGGAGGTCGATGTTGACTGCATCGGCGACGGCACAGAGTACGTGATCGGCGGCGTGATGGAACACATCGAGGAAGCAGGGGTTCACTCTGGCGACTCCGCGTGCTCGTTGCCGCCCTACTCGCTCTCTCCGGAGATCCTCGACCTCATCAACGCACAGACCGTCTCGATCGCTGCGCGACTGGGGATCGTCGGCCTGATGAATATTCAGTGGGCGGTGCAGGGGACGGAAGTCTACATCCTTGAGGTAAACCCCCGCGCGAGTCGTACAGTGCCCTTCGTCTCCAAGACAATTGGACACCCCCTCGCCAAGTACGCTGCGCGCGTGATGGTCGGGGAGCGCCTTCGCGACATTGGCTTCGTAGAACAGGTGATTCCCAAGCACTTCGCAGTGAAGGAATCGATCCTGCCCTTCACGAAGTTCCCGGGCGTCGACACTCTGCTCGGCCCTGAGATGCGCTCGACGGGCGAGGTGATGGGGATCGACCGCAGCTTTGAGCGTGCATTCCTGAAGTCTCAGGCGGCAGCGTCGAACGCGCTCCCGGACAGCGGGCAGGTCTTCATCTCCGTACGGAACGAGGACAAAGACACGGTCGTGGCGATCGCGCGCACCCTCAGCAGCATCGGCTTTGAGATTGTCGCGACCCGTGGCACCGCGCTGCACTTGGAGAAGGCCGGTGTTGCGGTGTCCCAGGTCAACAAGGTGAAAGAGGGGCGGCCACACATCGTGGACGCGCTGATCAACCACGAGATCAAGATGGTGATCAACACGACCTCTGGCGCTCGCTCGATAGAAGACTCAAGGTCTATCCGTCGTGCGACACTGAACATCGGTGTGCCCTACTTCACGACCATCGCGGGAGCCCGCGCTGCAACCGGCGCGATGGACGCGCGGCACCATGACGATGTACGCTCGGTGTCTTCGCTTCAGGAATTCCACCCTACGCCCCGATAACGGAGCAGCAGAAGTCTATGCCACGCTATCCAATGACGCCGGAGTGTTACGACCGGCTCAAAGAAGAACTCGACTGGCGCAAGGGATTCGAGCGCCCGGCCATCTCGCAGCAAATCGAGACGGCGAGAGAGCATGGCGATCTCAAGGAGAACGCCGAGTACCACGCCGCGAAGGACAAGCAAGGGCTGGCGGAAGCGCGTATCCGACAGCTTGAAGCCAAGACGGTGTTGGCACAGGTGGTCGACCCGATGACGCTGAAAGGCGGCCGCGTCTCTTTCGGAGCCACCGTTAAGGTTTTCGACATCGATGAGGACGTCGAGGCGGTGTACAAAATCGTGGGAGACGAGGAGTCCGACTTTCGCCACAAACTTCTCAGCTACATGTCCCCGATCGCTCGGGGCCTCATGGGCAAAGAAGAAGGCGACGAGGTCCAGGTTGCTGTCGCAGACGGCAAGCGGAAATTCGAGATACTCGAGGTCGAGTTCAAGGAAATCGAACTGGTTCCGCGCAAGACTTGGGGCTAGCGAGTCGGCGCCTGCCACCGCTTAGTCGGAAGCGGTCAGACATTGGTTGAGGGGCCGGAGAGGCTCGCTGTAGAAGCGCGCGAGGCGGCTCGAACTAGCCCTTGACGCGTTCCACGCTCACCACGCCCTCAAGTTTGTTCAGCGCTCGCGTGGCGTCGTTCAACTGTGACGCATGCGACACCGAGACCTCAAAGATGTTGGTGGCTAGCCCATCCTCGCGCGTCCGGCAGTGCGCCTGGGTGATGTTGACGCCCTTGCTGGAGATGGTGTTGGTCATCTGTGACAGCAGCCCCGGCTCGTCTTTACAGACGACTCGTACAGTCGTGCGCCGTTCGGAGTCGCCGTCCTGCAGCGCTCCCCACTCGACCTCTGTTTGGCGTTCCGGTTCGAGGTTGCTCACGCGCCGACACTCGGCAGTGTGCACCACGACTCCGCGGCCGCGGGTGACGTAGCCGACGATCTCATCACCGGGAACCGGGCTGCAGCATCGCGCGTAATGAACGAGCACCTCTCCGTCGACGCCAGCGAGCCTAACGCCGCGCTCAACCGGTCGGCCGATGACACGACGGAGGTGCTCACCCAGCTTTTGGAACGAGCCTGTTGGCCGCAGGTCTCTCGCTGCCGTGAGGTCCGGCGGTTTGATTTTGTCGACGACGGTCTCGGCTCTGATTTTCTGATAGCCGACGTTGATCAGTAGCATATCAACGGTCTGACTCTTGAGAATCTCGGCCGCGGCTTGCAGGTCGCCGTTCTTCAACACCTTTTCGTACTTGAGGCCGAATCGTCGGAGCTCAGCGGTGATCAGGTTCTTGCCCAGGTCACGAGCGCGGTCACGCTTCTCGCCTCGAATGTACTGGCGAATCTTCGCGCGAGCCTTCCCGCTCCGAACAAAGTCGAGCCACTCTTCGCGGGGGTGCTGATCGTTACGAGTCGTGATCTCAATCTGGTCGCCCGTTTTCAGTTCATGCCGAAGGCTCACACCGCGGTTGTTTACCCGCGCGTGCACGGCTCGGTGCCCAACCTCGGAGTGCACCGCGTAGGCGAAATCAAGTGGGGTCGCCCCGCGCGGAAAACTAAACGTGTCACCGTCGGGCGTGAACACGATGACCTCGTCGGCCAAGAGGTCGCGCTGAATCGTGTCCATGAAGTCGATCGAATCATCGACTTCGGCTTGTGCAGAGACGACGTCCTGAATCCAGTTACTGTAGTTGTTCTCTGGTTTGAGGACCGACTTGCCCTCTTTGTACGCCCAGTGCGCCGCCACTCCGAACTCGGCGACACGGTGCATGCTGTTGGTCCGGATCTGTATCTCGATCCGTTGTGCGTTCGGGCCGAGCACGGTGGTGTGCAACGACTGGTACCCATTTGGTTTGGGCACGGCGATGTAGTCCTTGAACCGCCCAGCGATCGGCTTCCACTCGGCGTGCATGACGCCAAGCACGGCGTAGCATTGGTCGACTCGATCGACGACGACCCGGAATGCGGTGACATCAAAGATCTCATCTAAGTCTAGAGAGTCGGCCTCCATCTTTCTGTAAATGCTGTAGAAGTGCTTCGGCCGTCCCTTGATGTCGGCGTCGACACCCTGTTGTTGAACGAGGCTCCGGATCAGCGCTGATGTGTCGCTGATGTATCGCTCGCGCTGTGCTTTCGTGGCGTGGATACGCTTCGCCAGGCCGTAATAGGCGTCTCGGTTGGTGTAGCGGAAGGAGGTGTCCTCCAGCTCGGACTTCATCCAGTTGATGCCGAGTCGATTGGCGAGCGGCGCGTAGATGTCCAGCGTCTCCTGGGCAATGCGTCGCTGCTTCGTTTCGGCCATGTGCTCAAGCGTGCGCAGGTTATGCAGCCGGTCCGCCAGCTTCACCAAGACCACTCGAACGTCTCTGCCCATGGAGATGATTAGCTTTCTAATATTCTCGGCTTGCGCTTCTTCCTTCGAGCGAAACTTGAGCTTTGAAATCTTGGTAAGCCCGTCGACAAGGAGCCGGACATCTTCGCCAAAGAGTTCTTCGATGTCCTCCAGCGTGGCATCTGTGTCTTCCACCGTATCGTGCAAGAACGCGGCGCAGACGGACGGCATGTCGAGGTGCATGTCTGCCGCAATATGCGCGACCTCGATCGGGTGCCCAATGTAGGGTTCTCCGCTTTTGCGCACCTGCCCATCGTGCTTGCCAAATGCGTACTCCACGGAGGCGCGCATCCGATGAAGATCGGCGTCCGGGAGGTAGGCGACGACTTTTCGCACCACATCCGCGTATCGCATCTCGAGCGTGACGTTCATGTTCAAATCGCGCGCTCCGTCCAGCAAGGTTGCCAGTGATATGCTAAAGCCTGTGAACACTATCGGGCCACGTCTGCGGGCCGTCAATTCGCTCGCACATTTGCGTTCCTATGCTCTTCATCGTCTCAGGCGCGTCTGGGGTCGGAAAGTCGACCCTCTGCACCATGCTCATGCAGCAGTTCGACACGCTCGGCCCCTCGGTCAGCTACACCACTAGGCCCCCTCGCGGCGCGGAGATCGACGGCGACCACTACCACTTCGTTGACCACCCGGCCTTCGAAGAGATCGTCGCAGCGGGTGGATTCGCCGAGTACGCCGAGGTGCACGGCAACTACTACGGCACGACCGTTGCGACGATCGATGCCGCCCTCTCCGTCGGTCGATCGGTGCTCTTTGACATCGACTACCAAGGCTCGAGAAGCCTGAAGCGCCGCTACCCGGAGGCCGTGACGGTTATGGTGCTCCCTCCGAGCTTCGACGTTCTTGAGCAGCGCCTCAGATGTCGTGGCACGGACGCGCCAGACGTCGTGTCCCGTCGTCTCATCGCCGCGAGACACGAGATCGCACAGGCGCGAGACTTCGAGTACCTCGTCGTCAACGACGACATCGACGACGCCTACCAAAAGATCCAGAGTATCTATGCCGCGGGGCATCAGCGGACCGAGCGCGTACTGCCCTTTGTCCGTGAAGCGATGGGGTTACGCTCAGAGTAACCCGCGGTGGCTTACTCGAGGTTGGGCGCTTGCTCGCGCATTCGCTCGATGGCGGTCTTCGCGTGCACGATGACGTGGGTCATTGTGGCGCTGTTCGACTTGCTCGCCATCGTATTTGTCTCTCGGATGAGCTCCTGAAGCATAAAGTCGAGCTGCTTGCCGTGAGGACCCGTCTGCTGCAGCAGACTGCGCACCTCCTTGAGGTGCTCGGCTGCCCGCTGCCGCTCCTCGGCGATGTCGGCTCGCTGTGCGACCAAGGCAGCTTCCTGCAGCACTCGGTTGTCGTCCACTTCCATACTCTGCGGCAACAGGTCGGCGATTCGCGCGCGAAGTCGAGCGACGTAGGCCGTCATTTCACTGTCGATCAGCGGATCGAGCGCGAGCAGCGAGGCCTCGATCGTCTCGAGGTGCTCATCGAGCGCGTGCCTCAGCGCCTCCCCTTCGCGCGTCCTGAACGCGAGCAGCTGATGCAGCGCCGCGTCGAGTGCGAGGAGCGCCGCCCCGGAGGCGTCACTCGCGTCGGCGGGTTCGGCATCGCTGCTGTAGAGCCCCGCCTGTACAAGATCTCGCAACGTCACCTGCGCTTCGATGTCCGCGGCCTTCGCCAACGCGCGCAGCTCGTCCGCAAGGGTCGCAGCGCGCGCCGTTAGCCCGCCTTGCTCGCTGCTGAGAGAGAACCGAAGCTCGACCCTGCCCCGTTTGATGAGAGATTTCAGGCGCGCGACACAGGTGGCCTCGAGCGGCTGCAACACAGTCGGAGCCGTAAAGCGAGCGTCGAAGGTCTTGTGATTCACGCTGCGAAGCTGCGCGTTCACCGTGGTCTTCCCCACGCTCGCGCTGCCTTCGCCGAATCCGGTCATCGACTGGAGTAATGTCGTCATTTCAGGCTCCCGAGCAACTCGGCGAGCCCATCGTGCAGAGATGTCTCGGCGACGAATCCAAGCGCGTCCTTTACTCGGCTCGGGTCGCTGCAGCTGTGGCGAATGTCGCCCGCCCGCTCAGGTCCAAACTCTGCGTCAAACGACGTCCCCAGCAAAACGTTGAGCGTAGCCATCAGGTCGAGGAGCGTGGTGGTCTCGCCGGTGCCGATGTTCATGGGGCGCCCGGCGACGTCTGCCGGCGCATGCAAAGCCATCATGTTCGCGCGCACGACGTCGGAAACGTGACAGAAATCTCGTGTCTGCTGACCATCTCCGAAGATGGTTGGAGCGACACCGTCGAGCATGCGCTCGACGAACTTTGAAATCACCGCGGCATACGCACCGCTCGGGTCCTGTTGGCTCCCATAGATGTTAAAGTAGCGAAACGGAACGCAGGGCAGCGAGTAACACTCGGTGAAGACGCGGCAGTAGTGCTCGCCGAGCAGCTTCGTCGCCGCGTAGGGTGAAATCGGCTCAGGGGCATAGCTCTCCCGCTTGGGGAGCGTCGGCTCACGACCGTAAGCTGCCGCTGAGGCAGCGAAGGTCACCCGCTCTGCACCAGCGGTCGCGGCCGCGCGGAGCACATTGAGCGTGCCCCCCCCGTTGATTGCGTGACAACCCTCCGGGTCAGCGACCGACTCAGGGACAGAGACCATAGCCGCGTGGTGCAGCACGTAGCGACAGCCCGTTGACGCGCGCCGCACCAGCGCCTCATCTCGGATGTCACCCTCAACGAACTCGACATCGACGCCATCGAGGTTGTGTCGGTGACCGCTGCTGAGATTGTCGAGCACCACGACGTGTAGGCCGTCAGCGACGAGCTGCCGAGTGAGGTGAGAGCCAATGAAGCCAGCACCGCCGGTCACGAGAGCGCGATCCATAGTGTTCCTATGCGTTTGCCGCCGCTGCAGCAGTTGAGTCCGTATCGCGCATCTTTAGCGACGGAATGACACCAGCGTCAACGACCGGTGGATCCTCGGCGCACCCGCACCTGCAGAATTGAGCGGCGGCCCAACTCAACCCGAAGTCCGACCCGGAACACAACGCCGCTCGTCGAGACATCACCGACCTCAACGCCCTCTCCAAACCCACTTTGCGGTGCGGAG
>JBLFZA010000033.1:0-24603 GCA_047610025.1 Bradymonadia bacterium
GCACCTTGGCGGGCGTCTCCGTCAGGATGTCGACGCAACAGACGCGCTCACGATGGAGTGGCTGGTGCAGCGCGCCGAAGCCGAAGTGCTTTGTCTCGTCGTTTCATCGCTCCCTCCTGCGGGCCGTCGCTCGCAGCGCCCGACACTGCACTGATGGGAAGCTGCAGGTCGCGGCACAAGGCCTCATCCAAAGCGGTAGGCTGACCTCGGGTCTCGCTTCCTGGCCTCTGGAGACGGTCCGCTACTTCAGCGCGGAGCTGCTGACGCCTTCAATGACGACGGGAGCGTCGCCGCGAGGCTCAAGCACGCCAACGACTGATGCTTCCTCATCCGCTGCGCGGAGAGTGCTCAACGCTGCCTCCACATCGGCGGGCGAAACGCTTAGGACCAGCCCGAGGCCCATGTTGAACACCCGATACATCTCGCGCTCGGGCACACCTCCAATGCGTGAAATGTGCGTGAAAATGTCATGGCGCATCGCCTGCAGCGCTGGGAGGTCGAAGCGCGCAGCGAGGCCTTCGCCAAAGGCACGTTGCGGGTTCTCCCATAAACCACCGCCGGTGATGTGGCTGCATGACGTCACTCGCACGCCCTTGTCCGCCAGCGAGGCCAGCGCACGCACATAAATGCGCGTGGGGGTGAGCAGCCGTTCACCAAGCGCGAGCGAGTCGCCGGGGAGGGCGCTATCGAAGCTCAGACCTTCATCGTCGAGGAGTACTCGGCGGGCCAGTGAGAAGCCGTTGCTGTGTAACCCTGAGGCCCGCACCCCGATGAGGATGTCGCCCGATTTCGCGTGCTCCGGCAATCGTTCGGCACCGGGGTGAAGGGCTCCTACGACGAACCCTGCGAGGTCGTACTCACCGTCTGGGTACATACCAGGCATCTCCGCGGTCTCACCACCGAGCAGCGCACACGATGCTTGACGGCACCCCTCAGCGATCCCTTCAACGACCGCTGCGCCAACCTCGGGATCGAGCCGACCCGTGGCGAAGTAATCCAAAAAGAACAGCGGCTTAGCGCCAACAGTGATAATATCGTTCACACACATCGCGACGCAGTCGATCCCGATGGTGTTGTGTACCCCAGTGGCGAACGCGAGCTTCAACTTGGTGCCGACGCCGTCGGTTCCAGAGACCAAGCGGGGTGCCCCTTCGCCGAATCCGGCGGCGGCGAGATCGAATACGCCACCGAAGCCTCCCAGCCCACCTGTTACCCCGGGCACCCGAGTGGAGGCAGCGAGAGGCTTGATTCGTTCGATAAGCTCGTCCGCGGCATCAATGTTCACGCCGGCCTTCGTGTAGTGTTCGCTCTTAATCATAGGCTCTTGAGTCGGCGAGAGTGGGGTCAGGATAGGGTGCGACTACCAGCCCGCTGATCCTGCCGAAGTCTCTTTGGAGTCGGCGACAGCGAGATCGTGGTAGGTCCTATGGAGAATCGTTCGCGGCGGCGCGGAATTGTAGGAACGGCCCTGCAAATCGACGCACATCGTGTTGGCATTCGGCATCGCCACGCGTCCTATCGCAGTTTTCCCCAGTTTGGTACGGCCCTCGCCACTATGATTGTAGATGTCATCATTCCCGCATTTAACGAGGCTGGCGCGATTGGGCTCGTCGTTCAGGACATCGCGGATCGACGGGTGCGGCGCGTGGTTGTCGTCGACAACGGCTCTACGGACGCAACCTCCGAGGTGGCACGCGAAGCTGGTGCGACGGCTATCAGAGAACCTCGCATGGGGTACGGCCGAGCATGCCTCACAGGGCTCGCTCATTTGAGCGCGGATCCGCCGGATGTTGTGGCCTTCATCGACGGCGATAGGAGTGACT
Source organism: Bradymonadia bacterium (assembly GCA_047610025.1). Classification (GTDB taxonomy): domain Bacteria; phylum Myxococcota_A; class Bradymonadia; order REDH01; family REDH01; genus JBLFZA01. The sequence goes on from JBLFZA010000033.1 coordinate 1,824, forward strand.
ACCCAGAGGAGATGAGCGCACTGCTCGATGAGATCGAACGCGGTTCGGATATGGTCATCGGCTCCCGCGCGACCGGGGTGGCCGAGCGCGGCAGTCTGACGCCAGTGCAGGTGTTTGGGAATTGGTTGTCGACACGTCTCATCTCTCGTCTTTATGGTCAGAACTTCACTGACCTCGGACCATTTCGCGCCATTACGTGGGACGCGCTTCAACGCATCGACATGCGTGACGAGGCGTTCGGCTGGACGGTCGAGATGCAGGTAAAGGCGGCAAAAAATAACTTAAAATGCTCGGAGATACCTGTCCGTTATCGAAGGAGAATTGGCGTCTCTAAGGTGTCGGGAACGATCAAGGGAAGCGTCATGGCAGGCGCTACAATCCTAAGCACAATCGCGAGGGAGCGTCTGCGTGACTGAGCACCCTGGCGCTCCTCTGCGCTCAGGCGAGAACAACGACCGTCGTGCGGTTGCGGTACTGGCCAAGGCGCCGGTCGCCGGACGCGTAAAGACACGGATGTGTCCTCCGCTAAGCGCTGAGCAGGCGGCGGCGCTCCACGCCGCCAACGTCACCGATGTGTTGAGCCAGCGCTGGCCTGTCGACGAGCGGTGGCTCTTCGCCGTCGATGCCGACGATCCGTTCTGGAATAGCGCCCGTGCGACCGGGTGGCGGGTCACCGAGCAAGCAACCGGTCATCTGGGCCTACGCATCGCACACGCGATCGACACCTGCGCCGCGACGTGCGACCGGGTCTTAATCCTCGGCTCCGACACACCCCAACTCGATCCTGCTCTCGCGGGCCGCGCACTCGATGCGATCGGGTCGGCGGACATCGCCCTGACTCCTTCTGACGACGGGGGCTACGTACTCCTTACAGCGCGCCAGTCACACGATGCATGGTGCGGTGAGTTGCCCTGGGGCACTGACGCCGTAACCGCGCAGACGATTTCGCGCGCATCTAATGCCGGCTTTTGTGTCTCGGTCATCGGGCAGGCATACGATCTCGACGACGTTGCGGACCTGCGCCGGCTCTGGCTAGACTCAGGGACGTTAGCGCCTCACCTTCGCCCAACCCACACGCTCGGCTTCTTGCGGGCGAACGCGACGACGCTCGGCTTCTGACCATCTCCCCACGCTGCGAGAAGAATTCATGTCGAACGAGGCCCCAGTCCAAGCGGAGTACAACGTGGGCGACGCGTTGTTCCGCGAAGGCGCCGCCGCGCACCACATCTTCATCATTAACAGTGGCCGGGTAGAAATCCGTCGACGCGTCTTCGAGGCCGAGGTCGTGCTAGAGACCCTCGGAAAGGGGAATATCTGCGGTGACATCGCCTTTGCTGATGGCGCTGCATACCCCTCCTCCGCCGTGGCTATTGAGCCGGTCGAGGTGGTGGTGGTGCACCGCAACAACTTGCAAGCCGTGATGCTCGACAACCCCAAGGTCGTGGCACGCATGGCGGCCCGAATGGCCGCTCGGCTGACACACGCGCACTTCCGGATCACAACGATGGCGATGCCCACAGCGCTGGGCCGCGTCATGCTGCAGCTTCGGCGAGAGTCGAGCCGCGCGCGTGCGGCAGAAGAAAGCGCCTTCGCGCCGATCCCCTACGACCTCCCAGAGGCGTTGGGCATCGAAAAGGGGCACGCCGACGAGGTGCTTCGCACACTCGTCTCCGACTCTCTCATCGAGAGCGACGGTGCCGGGCGCTTCCGTATTCTCGACGACGAGGCCTTCGACCGACGCTTGCGATACCTCGAACTGAAGACGCGCTTCGAGCCAGCCATCTAGTGACCAAGGTCTCTCGCAAGTGTCAGCTCGATTCACATCGCAGCCTGTAGTTGCGTCAGCGCAGGTCTTGAGAGTTTTACGAGAGCAGTCCTAGCGGGCCATCGGCCCATAGTACGAGCGACTCTGCGGTCTCGCCGAGCCAAGCGAGAGCGTCGCCAACAACGTACAGGCTGCCGAGAACCGCCACTCGCGGTTCAGAGCGAAGGGCGAACATCGCAGCGGCGGGTGTCTCGTGCACGGTGATGGATAGGGGCCACGGCACCCCCGAAGCACGCTCGCGCTCGATGTCGGCGCGCAGCGAAACAACGTCCGTGCCTCTACCTGACGAGGAGCAGACGACGTGGAGCTCAGACGCGAGCGGGGCGTAGGCCGCGAGAACCCTCGCACTACGATCAGGCGAAAGCCCCAAGACGATCGGCGCCGGTTCGTTTCGCCATTCAGACGCCAGCCATTCAGACGACGAGTTCGTCGCCGCAACGTTGTGCGCACCATCGAGCCATCGCCAATTGCCATCTCTTGTGGTTCGCACATCACGCCTTCCAGGCCAGCGCATGCGCGCCCGCGCCTCTTCGGCATTCTCTGCAGCGATCCCGAGGCGTGCCGACGCGGCCTGAGCGAGCGCCCAACACCAGCCTTCCGGGTCAGCGCCACCTTCCACCACCTCGACGCAACCTGATGCCGCAGCCCCCGCAGCGAGCAGCGCGTCGAATCCACCTGAGTCACGGTGCAGCAGGAGGGGGCGCCCCCGTCTCGCTATCCCGAGTTTTTCTCCAGCGATGAGTTCTAGGCTCTCACCAAGCCACGCGGTGTGATCGAGCGCGATACTGGTCACGACGCTCACATCCGGGTCGAGCACATTGGTCGCATCCAGGCGGCCGCCCAGACCGACCTCGAACACTGCGAGGTCGAGGGAGCACTCCCCAAACCAGCGAAGCGCGATCAGGGTCGTCAGCTCGAAGTAGGAGAGCGCGCGTTCTCCTCTATGAGGATGTTCTTGCCCAGAATACTCGTCCAAGACGCCGGCCGCGATGCGAACGAAGACGTCACGCGCAATGGGCTCTCCGCAGACACGCATGCGCTCACGCACGTCGATCAGGTGAGGGCTTGTGTAGAGCCCGACGCGAAGCCCCGCAGCAGTCGCCAGGGCAGCGAGGGCAGCGGAGGTCGTTCCCTTCCCGTTGGTGCCGCCTACGAGACACATACGCTGCGCGACACGACTCACTCCGTCTGAGGAGACAGCTGCGTGCATCGCTTCGATGTCGTACTTTATGGCGAACTGATTCTGACGAAACAGCGCCTGAACGATACACTCGAACTCACGCTGAGTATTACTCACGCCGGCGTCACTCATGTCGATGATGCTTCTCTCTGCCGCCGCTACTGCCCATCACCGCAGCTGCCCGTCGCCCGAGTAGAATTCCGCTCGCCATCGAAGACCGCGGATACTGGCCGCCCAGCGACATCGCTCACGTCGGTGCGGAAGCGCGCATCGAAGACGCACCGGTCGTTTCCTGGTCCTCCCATCGCCTCGACCGAGAAGTCCCCCGCTTCGGTGCTGGTAGTGAGTCCGCAGGGGCCCCAATCCAAGCCTTCGATGATCTCCACGCCTTCCGGCGGGGTTGAGCCGGCCTCGGGGGTGGAGAGCAAATAGAAAGAGCCCACATCGAAGGTCTGCTCGCTCAAGAAGTCTCGGATGCCCCCTACGACAGCCGACACCGCGGCTTCACAGACACCTTCAAGAATAGGCAGACCGATGTCTTCGGAGATCGCCTCGCAGTCGAGGAAGGTCTCCACGAAGCCTTCGAGCGAGGTGACGGATCCGCGTGGCTCAATCAGCTCAGGGAAGAGCACACCTTCAAGCAAGAAGACCACAATCTGCCCGTAGTAGATTTCTAGGCCGAATTGCTGCACGTTCAGGTCGTATCCGAGCGAACCGTCGTCTACGACGCTCACGAATCCGGTGAACGTCCCATAAGCCGCTTGGTACCCGTACTCCCGCAGATTGTACGGGCGCTCGGGCAAAGAATCGAACTCCAAGATGATGTCGTCGAGAACGAGCTCGTTACAGTCTGCCAGCGCACCCACAGAGTTGGGGTTTTGGAAGAACGTGATGGTGCCTCCCATTTTCAGGTCACGAAGCACGCCGTAGAGGTCGCCTCCTACCTCAAACACCTGCAACACTTCAGGCGGTAAGAGTGCGAACACGAGCGCGTCAACGGCTTCCGCGACGAGGTTGTCGATGTTGAAGGGCAGATCGTCGCGTTCCAAAACACCCGTCTCATCAAGCACGTCGAAGACGAAGTTACCTGGGGAGCGGAAGAGCGTGCCAATGAGGTCGATCACGGTTTGAGCCGTGGGCGGTAAGAACTCCAACAGGTCGAATTGTACGACCGTCGTGAACTCGCCCTGTATGTCGGGATACAGCTCCAGGATATCGAGGAAGATCTCGACGTTGTCTCCTCGTTCGATGTCCAAAGGCAGACCGTCTGTGCACGCAAACCCTACGGGGGTGTCGTCGCGATACGCGATCGCGACGGCGTAAGTCAGCGGGATATCTTCGACAGCGGCCTCGTAGGGGTACTCATCAAAGGTGCCGTCCGAAGCGGGGCGGAGGGACACTTGATCGATGGCCCCGAAGATCGCATCCGGCTCGCGAGGCAAGTCCCGACAGCTGACGCCAGAGTCGTTGAAGAGTAGGACATCCACTTCATCAAGTCTGATCGCGGGGTTCGGGCCATAATTGACGATTACGAGATAGTCGGCGGAGTCCTTGGGGCCGACGCTCACCTCGAACACGATGGACAGAACACCTTCAGTCTCTGGCGCGGATACCGTGACGTCGAACTCGGCGACGTCCTCACCGGCCGCGAGCGTTACGCCAGCTATCCCCTGTTCATCAGTATCCGTCGAACGAGACTGCAGTCGAGCGCCGCCTGCACGCACCTCGTCAATATCATAGCGAATGGACTGGTCCGGGATCGGAGCGCCATTAACGCCGACCAGTCTCACGTCGAGCGAGATCGTCTGCCCGTCCTGAATGACGATGACCGGGCTGCTGACGAACTCGAGATAGGGGAGGACGGCTGTCGTTGCGTCGCCCGCATCCAAAGTCCCCACGGCATCCGCGATGTCACCGCCGGCGTCGCGCAGCGGTCGGTCTGTCGTATCGATCTCCGGCACGCCCCCGCCTGGGTCAGCGGCGCACGCCACCATAAGGGTAGCGTAGAAACAGAGAAGCGCGCGAGCGAGGATTCGAGGTCCGGACATAGATGTTCCTATGGGACGTGACGAGGATTCCGCTACGCGGCGCGTCATTACCCGCTGAACATACTCATGCAGGCCTGCATTTATCAAGCGGTGGGGTTGGCCTTGGCCTGTTCCGAATTATCGTACTTGCGTGACGAGCGACCCTTGCCGTTCGCCGCGGCGGCGTGATAGCAGCGGCGCCAACAAATCTGCGGTCGCGGCCGCGAATAAAAAGAAGACAGGAGTCAACTGTGAGCTGGATGGTAAGAGCGCTCAGCTCGTCCATCGGTCGGAAACTCATCGCGGGCCTTACGGGGCTTGGTCTGGTCGGGTTTCTTGTCGGACACCTAGGCGGAAATCTGAACCTCTATCGAGGTTCGGCAGAGATGAATGCGTACGCCGAAGGGCTGCATCATCTTCCTGGCTTCGTCTTCATTGAGATCGGTCTCGCGGCGCTCTTTGTGGCGCACATCGCGACCGTCATCTCGCTCATCTTGAAAAACAAGGCGGCCCGTGGCGGCTCCGGGTACGCGGTGAGCGCGTCGAAGCGAAGGACGGGCAAGGCGCAGTCGCTCGCTAGCCGGATGATGTCGCTCAGCGGTCTCCTGCTGATCGTCTTCATCGTCGTTCACCTCTTCGACCTCCGCTTCGCTCGCGAGGCGTACACCGCGGCAGATGGAACGAGCACCGTGGGACAGTACATCGTCGACCTGCTTGCGAACCCGCTGCGAGGCGGCCTCTACGTTATCGGCAGCCTCGTCGTCGGTTGGCACGTATTCCACGGTTTCCACAGCGCGTTTCGCTCTTTGGGTCTTAACCATGACAAGTACACGCCAGCCATTGAGAAAGTAGCTGCTGGGCTAAGCTTGGTGCTCGCGCTCGGCTTCGCGTCCTTACCTCTGGCGACCATGGCAGGAGTCATTAAGGCAGACCCGGACACTGAGGACGCGGCCGCGACGCCGCAGGCCGACTCCCCCGCGGATGGGGAAGTCGCCGCTCAGAACGAAGAACACTGATCCCTCCACCACGAATCTCACGATGAACGCTGCCAACAGCACGCTCCAGTCCAACGCGCCGACCGGCCCCATCGAGGACCGATGGTCGAACCACAAGCAATCGATGAAGCTTGTTGGCCCGACCAATCGCCGGAAGTTCGAGGTGATCGTTGTCGGCACCGGACTGGCAGGAGGCGCCGCTGCGGCGACTCTCGCCGAGCAGGGCTACAAAGTGAAGGCGTACACCTTCCATGACAGCCCTCGCCGCGCCCACAGCGTCGCCGCTCAGGGCGGCATCAACGCCGCAAAGAACTACCAAAATGACGGCGATAGCACCTATCGGCTGTTTTACGACACCGTGAAGGGCGGCGACTTCCGATCCCGTGAGTCGAACGTCTATCGACTCGCCGAAGTCAGCGCGAACATCATTGACCAGTGCGCAGCGCAAGGCGTCCCCTTCGCTCGCGAGTACGGCGGGACCCTGTCAAACCGAACGTTTGGCGGCGTGCTCGTCTCCCGAACTTTCTACGCCCGCGGCCAGACCGGCCAGCAACTTCTCCTCGGTGCGTACTCGAGTCTAAACCGGCAAATCAACTCCGGTGGCGTGACCATGTTCAACCGTCGCGAGATGGTGAACCTTGTCGTCATCGACGGGAAAGCGCGCGGCATCATCTGCCGCAACCTACTGACGGGCGAATACGAGACGCACCTCGCAGACGCCGTGTGTCTGGCCACTGGCGGATACTCGAACGTCTTCTACCTCTCGACGAACGCGATGAACTGCAACGTGACCGCCGCGTGGCGCTGTCACAAGCACGGCGCCATGATGGCGAACCCTTGCTACACACAGATTCACCCAACCTGCATCCCGCAATCCGGCGACTACCAGTCGAAGCTCACGCTGATGAGCGAGAGTCTGCGAAACGACGGACGCGTCTGGATTCCGAAGAAGGAAGCCGATGGTCGGCAGCCCGAAGACATCTCCGACGCGGAGCGGGACTACTACCTTGAGCGAAAGTACCCAACCTTCGGTAACATGGTGCCTCGCGATGTCGCCTCGCGAAACGCGAAGTACGCGTGCGATGAAGGAAAGGGAGTCGGCACAACGAAGCGCGCCGTGTTCCTCGACTTCAAAGATGCTATTGGCCGAGACGGAGAGGACGCCATCCGCGGTCGCTACGGCAACCTGTTCCACATGTACGAGAAGATCACGGGTGAGAACCCCTACCGCACCCCGATGCGCATCTACCCTGCGCCGCACTACACCATGGGCGGACTCTGGGTGGACTACAACCTGCAGAGCAACATCCCAGGGCTTTTCGTTCTCGGCGAGGCGAATTTCTCCGACCACGGCTCCAACCGCCTCGGCGCTAGCGCGCTGATGCAGGGCCTCGCGGACGGATACTTCGTTATCCCGTACACGATGGGCAACTACCTCGCGTCGTCCAACCTCGATGCCGTGCAGGAAACCGACCCCGCATGTGCTGACGCGGTCGCTGTCGCACAGGAGCGCAGCCAAAGCCTGCTGGACGTAAAGGGCAGCAAGACCGTCGACAGCTTCCACCGCGAGCTCGGCTACCTGATGCTCGACAAGGTTGGCATGTCGAGAACGCGCGAGGGCCTAGAACACACGATCTCCCGAATCGGCGAGATTCGTGAAGCGTTCTGGCAAGACGTTCGCGTCCCAGGAGCGAACAACCATGTGAATCCGGAGCTTGAGAAGGCTGGCCGCGTCGCCGACTTCTTAGAGTTTGCGGAGACCATGGCGGTCGATTCGCTCGCGCGAGAAGAATCGTGCGGCGGCCACTTCCGTGAGGAACACCAAACGGAAGAGGGCGAGGCGAAACGAGACGATGAAAATTTCGCGCACAGCACTGCGTGGGAATTCACCGGCGTGAACAGCCGCCCGAACGAGCACCGAGAGCCCCTGTCCTTCGAGTACGTCAAGCTGACCCAGCGAAGCTACAAATGAGCGATACAAAGCGAGTCAATCTTCGAATCTGGCGCCAGAATGGCCCGAACGACGCAGGACGCTTTGAAGAGCACCAAAACGTCGAGACGGAAAACCACGCGTCGTTCCTCGAAATGCTGGACGTTCTCAACGAGCGGCTCATCACAGAAGGAAAGGACCCGGTGGTCTTTGCGCATGATTGTCGCGAAGGGATCTGCGGCACGTGCGGCTTCGTGGTCAACGGGCTCGCCCATGGCCCCGAGCAAGGCACGACGGTTTGCCAGCTGCACATGTTCAAGATTCCGGACGGAGCGACCCTGACGCTTGAACCTTGGCGCGCAAAGGCGTTCCCGGTCATCAAGGACCTAATGGTCGACCGCTCGGCATTTGACAGGATCCAACAAGCGGGCGGCTACAATTCGACAAACGTCGGAAACGCGCCGGAAGCGAATTCCATTCTGGTCGGTCAAAGCGCCGCTTCAGAAGCGTTCGACGCGGCGACATGTATCGGCTGTGGAGCATGCGTGGCCGCGTGCCCTAACGCCTCTGCGATGCTGTTCACATCCGCCAAGGTTGGACAGTATTCCGTGATTCCGCAGGGCCAGCCAGAACGAGCCAAGCGCGCGATCTCCATGGTCACTCAGCATGACCATGAAGGCTTCGGAGCCTGTACGAACACGCTCGAGTGCGAGGCCGCGTGCCCGAAAGAGATCAGCACAGGTTGGATTCAGCGGCTTCACCGCGAATACGTCGTGGCGGCTGCCGTCTCCGAGGAACCGGTCTAACGTAGGAAGTCGGGGGCACCTCGCGCGATGTGTCAGGCATCGCGCGAGCTCGCAACGGCGTTGCCGTCGACGAGCCGAGAACGAACACAACGGGGAGCAACATCGTAGCCAGCTTTGGTTGCACCCCGAGCACCGCTCAACTACAGCCGCGGCCTTCCGCAGAATTGTTCCGCACGAACACGAGGTAAGTTCGGATGAAGATCCACGAGTATCAGGCCAAAGAGCTTCTGAAGGAGTACGGCGTTGCCGTGCCCCGCGGCATCGCCGCCGTCAGCGTCGAAGAGGCCGTCGAGGCCGCGAAGACACTCGGCGGCGACTTGCAAGTCGTCAAAGCACAGATTCATGCAGGTGGCCGCGGGAAGGCCGGCGGTGTGAAGCTCGCACGCTCACTCGATGAGGTTCGCGCTGCGGCGACCGACATCCTCGGGAAGACGCTCATCACGCACCAGACCGGTCCCGAGGGACAGCTCGTGCGTCGCCTCTACGTCGAAGAAGGCTGCGACATCGACAAGGAGTTCTACCTCGGGATCGTCATCGATCGTGAGACCGATCGCGTGACCTTCATGGTCTCGACCGAAGGCGGCACCGAAATCGAAGAGGTCGCTGAGAAGACGCCCGAGAAGATCGTCAAAGCGGCCATAAACCCGCTCGTTGGTCTCACGGACTTCCAGGCACGTCAGTTGTCCTTCGCCCTAGGCCTTACCGGCAAGAGCATGCGCTCGGCCGGGAAGTTCATGAAGGCTTTGTACCAAGCCTTCGTCGACAAGGACTGCAGCCTTGCGGAGATTAACCCGCTCGTCCTCAGAAAAGATGGCAGCATCATCGCGCTCGACGCGAAGATGACCTTCGACTCGAACGCGCTCTACCGTCAGGAAAACCTGATGAAGTACCGCGACCTCGATGAAGAGGATCCGGCGGAAGTCCGCGCGTCCGAGAGCGACCTCTCCTACATCAACCTCGATGGAAACATCGGGTGCATGGTGAATGGCGCAGGTCTCGCGATGGCGACGATGGACATCATCAAGCACTTTGGCGGAGACCCCGCGAACTTCCTCGATGTGGGTGGTGGAGCGACACAGGCGAAGGTCGCGGAGGCGCTTCGCATCATCACGAGCGACGACAAGGTGAAGGGCATCTTCGTCAATATCTTCGGCGGGATCATGAAGTGCGACGTCATCGCCAACGGCGTTGTCGCCGCTGCCCGTGAAATCGACCTTTCGATTCCGCTCGTCGTCCGCCTTGCTGGCACTAACGTCGAACTCGGGAAGAAGATCCTGAACGAGTCGGGTCTCGCGGTCATCTCCGCCGACTCGATGGCGGATGGCGCTCAAAAAATAATCAACGCGGTCGGCTGACCCAAACGGAGAACACCCATGGCGATTCTTATCGATAAAAGTACGCGGGTCATCTGTCAGGGCATCACCGGCTCGACGGGCACCTTCCACACCGAACAAGCCATCGAGTATGGCACGCAGATGGTCGGCGGCTGCACCCCAGGAAAGGGTGGTCAGCTTTGGAACGATCAGCTCCCCATCTTCAACACCATGCGCCAAGCTGTGGCGGAGACGGGTGCGACAGCATCTGTCGTCTACGTGCCCCCACCATTCGCGGCTGACGCGATAATGGAGGCTGCAGAGGCCGGTGTCGAGCTGGTGATCTGCATCACAGAGGGCATCCCGGTGCTCGATATGGTGAAGGTCCGTCAATACCTGAGCGAGACCAATACCCGTCTCGTGGGCCCGAACTGCCCAGGCGTCATCACACCCGGCGAGTGTAAGATCGGCATCATGCCCGGTCACATTCACCTGCCTGGTCGTGTCGGCGTTGTGAGCCGGTCCGGCACACTGACGTACGAAGCCGTTGGACAACTCACGGCCCTCGGAATCGGCCAGTCGACCTGCGTCGGCATCGGTGGTGATCCGGTGAACGGCACGGACTTCATCGACGTACTCTCGCTCTTCCAAGAAGATGCGGATACCGACGCGGTGATCATGATCGGCGAAATCGGCGGCACTGCCGAGGAGCAGGCAGCGGAGTGGGTGAAAGCCAACATGACGAAGCCCGTTGTGGGCTTCATCGCGGGCACCACTGCGCCTCCCGGGAAGCGCATGGGTCACGCTGGCGCGATCATCTCAGGTGGTAAGGGCACTGCGGCTGAGAAGCAGGCCGCTTTCCGCGCAGCAGGGATCGCCGTAGCGGCCAACCCGTCAGAGCTCGGAATCACACTGAAGAACGCTCTCTAGAGGAGCGTTCTTTCGCCGGCGCGAGATCGCGCCGGCCACGGTTTTATCCGCGCGCGACCATCGCGCGCTTCCTTGACGCCGACCCCTCGGCTCCCCTCACTAACGTAGAGAAACGGATACCATGGCAATCGAACGAACCCTGTCGATCATCAAGCCCGATGGCGCGAAGCGTAACCTCATCGGCGACATCCTGAACCGCTTTGAGAAGGCGGGCCTCACGATCATCGGCGCTAAGCTCGTGCACCTGTCGAAGAAGCAGGCCGAAGGCTTCTACGCTGTGCACAGCGAACGCCCGTTCTTCGGAGAGCTCGTCGAGTTCATGATGAGCGCACCTGTGCTCGTGTCCGCGCTCGAAGGCGAAGGCGCGATCGCCAAGAACCGCGAGCTCATGGGCGCGACGAACCCGAAGGAGGCCGCAGCTGGCACCATTCGGTCGGACCACTCGAAGTCCATCGGAGAGAACACCGTGCACGGCTCGGATGCGGCCGAGACAGCCGCTGTCGAGATCGCGTACTTCTTCGCCGACACAGAGCTCCACAGCCGATAGTCGCCGCAGGCCGCCCGAATCGCTAAGACGCGGCCATCCTCGCGATGGCCGCGTCTTTGCGTTCGTGAAGCAGCGCGAGTCTGCTAGCGTGCCCGCAGACACTGGATATGAGAACCACGGACCGAAATGGCTGACCTGCAAACCGACGACGAAGGACGCATCCTGCTCAAGTCGTTGAGCTTAACTGAGTTGGAGAACTGGCTCGTCGACGGGCTTGGCGAAAAGAAGTTCCGCGCCAAGCAACTCTGGCAGTGGCTGTACCTCAAGTACGCCTCATCGTTCGACGAGATGACCGACCTCAGCAAGAGCTTCCGCGCCAACCTCGAAGGGGTCGCGCGCGTTGATGTTCTCGAGGTCGAGAGCGTGTTCAAGGCCAGCGACGGCACCCGTAAAATCCTCTGGAAGACGCTGAGCGGCGCACAGATCGAGAGCGTCCTGATTCCGACGGAGAACCGCAACACGTTGTGCATCTCCAGCCAAGTCGGCTGCGCCATCAACTGCCAATTCTGCCTGACAGCGAAGATGGGCCTGCGAGGCCAGCTCACTGCGGCCGAGATCGTCGATCAAGTCGTGCAGACTCGGCGCATGTTCGAAGAAGAGCAGCACCTCTCCAATATCGTGTTCATGGGCATGGGCGAGCCGCTCCATAACCCGGACAACGTGATCCCCGCGACGAACATCATGCTCGACTCCGATGGCCTGAACATGAGTCGCCGCAAGGTCACGGTGTCCACGTCTGGCTTGGTCCCGGCCATCCGCCGATTCGGAGCGGAGTCGAATGCGCGACTCGCGGTCAGCCTCAACGCAACAACTGACGAAGTGCGCGACTGGATCATGCCGATCAACCGTAAGCACCCGCTCGATGAGCTGCTTGGGGCGCTGCGTGAGTACCCCCTGTCGAGGGGCGAGCGCATCACCTTCGAGTACGTGATGCTCGAGGGAGTGAACGACACACCGGAAGACGCGAAGCGCCTCGTTGGCCTCGTTAGCAACATCCCCTGCAAGGTGAACCTCATCCCGTTCAACCCGCACCCCGGCACCGAGTTCGTTCCAACCTCGATGGAGCGCATTCGAGAGTTTCAGGCGAAGCTCATGTCGAAGAACGTGCACACAACGGTACGAGAGACCCGCGGCGATGACCGGATGGCTGCCTGCGGACAGCTCGGCACGCCGGGCAACCGGATGCCGAAGCGCATGGCGCCGCCTGAGAAGTTCGTTGATGTCGTACAAGCCGGGGCTGACGCGCCGGCCCCTTCGGCGCCCGAGGCGCGCTAATGAGGGCGTCACGGTTACTCTTGTCGCTCACACTTGTGGCTATCGGCTGCATTGTTGGTTGCTCAGATGACGGAGGAGCAAGCGACGCCGAGCCGGACTTGCAGACGGCCGACATCATCGACGTCGACGAAGACCTGACGCCAGACGACACTGTGACACCGGACGTCATCGACACGCAGGACGACGCGGAGGAGGACGCGGAGGAGGACGTCGCTGACGTCGAGGAAGACGCGGGGCTGTGTCCTGGGTCCGTTCTCTGCTTAGACCCAGTCAGCGGAAACCCATCGGTACGTGTTTGTCGGGAGGCTGGGCTTCCGGATGGCACGACATGCGAACGCATGGACGGCGTGGCCTGCTGCGTCGAGCCCTTCCGATGCGAGTCGGATCTCGATTGTGGGATTGCGCAAGGGGAGGGCACGGAGGACTTCTGCCTAGACCCTCGCTTCCCATGCGTCTGTGACATCGAGAGCGGTTCTTGTGGCACCTTTGTCTGCAGCGCCGACCAGGATTGCGATGCGAGCGAGACCTGTGTTGGTGGACGATGCATCGCCATGGAAACTCAAGAGTTGATCGGCGCACGCTTCCTGACCCCGGACCTCTTTGTGCGACCAGGCACCGACGTTCGGCTAGAAGCGGTCGCCGTGATGCTTGAGAACCCCTCACAAAGCGTGCTGGAAGCCGAACTCGCGTTCACGGTGGACAGCGGCGACGCGACCTTCGACGCCGCTACCCAAACATTGCGTATCGGCGCCGATGCCGTGGAGAGCGGCTTCGTGAGCGTTCGCGCGGTAGCTAACCCTGGCGACACTGGCGACACGCTTCGCTACCACTACACTTCTGGGACAACGAGTGGGCTCAGCGTCCGCATCATTGACGAGTACACCCGATTGGAGGTCGGCGGAGCGACGCTCGTCGTGAACGGCGTGGAGTACACGAGTTCCGTCGATGGCCGAGTGCGAATCGACGAGTCGGGCCCGCACGATGTTCACGTCTTCGCCGACGGCTACGCCTACGTGTCCGTGATCGATGTCGCCGATGACACGCTCGTCGTTCCATTGCCGCGGGACGTGCGAGCGAGCATCGCCGCTCCTGCACCTACGTGCTCGGCCGCGGACGAGGACTTTACTGCGACTCTGCAGAGCGAGAACTGTGGCGGAGTGGGTGAGCCCGAATGCCTATGTTTCCAACTTGAGAACGTCGACATCGTCGTCGGCATACCGACCTTTGATAACGTCGCAGGGCCAGGAGACACCCAGGTCACCATCAGCGGCTTTAGCCTCGGCAACAGCCTGCTCGACCTCAACTTCGACGTCATTCTTGGGCCGGCCATCGACCGCGTGCTCGGCCCTCCCATCAGCCAGGACGCCGAAGTCCCCTCAGGAGTGACCCTGTCGTTCAACGGTGACGCCCTCATCAACTCCTTCATCGCCACAGCCCCCGTAGGCGAACGCATGATGTGGTCCATTGGTGGACGAGTCGCGCTTTCGGACATCCTGCGAGACGTCATCGGGTCAATCGGTGGTGACCTCAACATCGGCGCCATCCTCGCCACAATTCTTCCGTTCTTCGACAACTTCTATAGCGACATCGCAGGCCCAATACAGCTGAGCGAAGACGGGACTTTCCCTGCGCGAGACCCGGGTCTCGCGCTCGACATTCCGACGCAACGAACGATTCTGGTCGAGGTCCCAGAGCTTCCTGAACTCGAGGCGGGATGGGCCGACACGATGGTGGTGCTTGGCGGCGTCCTTGTCCCAGGCGAAGGCTTCCTGCCACTCGGCATTACGGCAGGGTCCGATAGTCTAGAACTCTCGAACGCTGACGGTCGCGTGGATGGTGACTTGGATACTCCGGAATTGGACCCGCTTCGCATGGCCATGGCGCCTATGCATGGGCCCGCTCGCACACCCGGCAGCCGCTATATGTTCGCCGCGGTGGCGTTGGTCTTGAACGAAAACGCCGACGCCCCCCGCGAGGCGTCCGCCGGCATCATTCGCGTGCTAGATCCGGGGGCATCGCTCCCCGAAGTCGTGAGCTTTGATACGGGGTTCCCTCCCTTCGCTCTGGGTTCGATTTGGGACACGGAGACCCGCACGTTAACCATCGCTCAGCAGACAGACGTTCCCGACATGCATCGCGTGGTCTTTCGCGATCCGGCCGATCATCTCTGGATCGCCTTTGCCCCCGATGGCCAACGAGTCGTGACGCTTCCCGTTCCCCCTGATGGGTTTGACGACCGAGCCACGGCAGCTCGCGTCAACGTCGTTGGGGTGAACACCATCGAGAGTTCCCTCACAGAACTCACAAACGGCGGACCACGCTCTTTGGGTGACCTCTTTGAGGTCATCGAATCGTTCGGTATCATCGGCCTGTAAAACAGGCCCGCAATCCGACGACATGCCTGCACCGCCACGCCAGCAGCGGGACGGGCCATCGCCACAGTTATCCGGTGAACCCTTGAAGCACGTTCGTTTCGACTACTCTCAGCTTTGTGAAGATGCCATCGGCGCGCGAGGACTGAGCGCGACGGACTTGGAGAACACCGGCGCGCGCGCAGAGGCCGCCGTGATCCAACTTCGAGACTTTGGACGCGACCCCGAGACACGCTTCGTAAATGTTCCCGAAATCGACCTTGATCCGATTCTCGCGTATCGCGAGCAGGTTGAGGGGCTCTTCGACGACCTCATCGTACTCGGTATCGGTGGTTCGTCGCTCGGCGCACGCGCAATCTACGACGCGCTCTTCCGCGCGCGTTCGGGGAAGCGACGTGATGGCTCGCCCAGAGACGGCCTCCGAATCCATGTCGTCGAAAACGTGGACGCCGGCACGCTGCTTGATGTGCTGGATTCGGTCGACCTCACGCGCACCTTGGTGAACGTCGTGACGAAGAGCGGCAACACCATCGAGACCATGAGCGCGTTTGCGATCGTTCGCGCGCGACTAGTCGACGCGGTGGGCGAGACCGCGGCCAAGAACCACGTCGTCGCCACAACCGATCCTCTCCGCGGCGCGCTACGGCAAATCGTCAAAGAAGAGGGCTTGCAGTCGTTTGATGTCCCACCCGGCGTTGGCGGCCGGTTCTCTGTGTTCACGGCGGTCGGGTTGCTCCCCCTCGCCCTTGCAGGCGTGGATGTCGTTGCGTTGATGGCCGGCGCCCGCGCTGCACGGGATCACGCCTACGAGCTCGCCGCGGAAGACAACGCGGCGGCCATGTTCGCCGCGACGCAGGTGACGCTCTACGAGCGAGGGCAGCACGATGTTGTGTTCATGCCCTACAGTGACGGGCTTCGCACCCTGGCGGACTGGTTCGTGCAGCTATGGGCTGAGAGCCTAGGCAAGGAGACAGGGCCAGACAGCGCCGTCGGTCCAACGCCTATTGCGGCCCGCGGCGCCACTGACCAACACTCGCAGCTGCAGTTGTTCATGGAAGGGCCGGCGAACAAGAACATGGTGTTCGTTGAAGCGACGAACGACGGCGAAGACGTCGTCGTACCCGACATGCGCGGCATGTCGGGCTCACTGGCCCATTTGGGCGGAAAGTCGCTTCGAGACATACGTCAGGCCGAGCTCATCGGCGTGCGCGCGAGCTTCGCCGAAGTGGGGCGCCCCACTTCGACCTTCGTCGTCGATTGCATTAACGAAGAGACGCTCGGCTCCTTGATGATGACGCTCATGGCCTCGACAGCATTGGCGGGCTTCATGTTTGCCATCGACCCATTCAACCAGCCGGGCGTAGAGCTCGCGAAGCGTTACGCGCACGGGCTGCTCGGGCGCTCACAAGAAGCGCACTACGCCGAGAAGCTGCGAGCTACGCCGCACACCGACGCGAACCGTACGATCGTCATCTGAGTCGCGGCATGGCGTCCGTCACTGCATCTGGTGAACCTTCACGAGGTTCGCCCGCGCACCTGTGCCGGCCGGCACACCCATGATGATGATCGTGTACTCGCCCGAGGCGACTCCGCCTGTCTTGCTGAGTTCGGTCTCGACCATCTGGAACAGGTCGTCGCTCTCGTAGCTAACTTCCACGAGAACTGGCGTGACACCACGGTACAGCGCCATCCGATGCCACATGGGGACGCTCGGAGTGAACGCGACGATGCGTTGCTTCGGACCGAGCGCCTTGACGAGGCGCGGCGTGGAACCGGAGACGGTGAAACAGGAGATCACGCGAACGTTCAGCTCTTCAGCCGCTGCCACCGCTGCGCGAGCCACCGCGACTGCTGACGTTCGAATGTGCGGAGTGTCGGTAATTCGGGCCTTGAGCACGTCCCGATGAGTGCTCTTCTCCGCTTCCAGGATGATGCGATTCATGATCTGGACCGACTCGACCGGGTACTTTCCTGACGCCGTCTCAGCGCTGAGCATGACAGCGTCTGTCCCGTCGAAGATGGCATTCGCGACATCCGACGCTTCCGCCCGCGTGGGACGTGGATTGGTCGTCATCGACTCGAGCATCTGAGTCGCAGTGATCGCGAACTTCCCGAGGGAGTTGGCCATGTCGATCATCTGCTTCTGAATCGACGGCACTTTCTCTGGAGGCAGTTCGACGCCGAGGTCGCCCCGCGCCACCATGATGCCGTCCGAAGCGCTAACGATCTCCATGAGGTTCTGAACCGCCTGCGGCTTCTCGATCTTCGCGATAATGTGCGGAGGGTCATCTTGCCCGGCGAGCCGTGCGCGAAGTTGATGGATATCAAGCCCACTTCGCACGAAGGACAACGCCACGAAGTCCACGCCGAGCTCCAGGCCGAGATCCAAGTCGATCTTGTCCTTATCGGTGAGAGAAGGGAGGGAAATTCGGGTGTCGGGCAGATTCACGCCTTTGCGGTTCTTTAGCGTCCCGCCGACAATGACCTCGGTGTCCACCCATCGTTCAGAGACCTCCACGACGCGCAGCTGAAGCAATCCGTCATCGAGCAGCAGATCCTCGCCAATGCTCACGTCTTGCGGCAGGTCGGGATACGCAATCGAGGCTTGACGTTCATCGCCGATGCACTCGTCGACGCAGAGCCGGAAGCGCGCACCGTTGACGAGCTCGACTTGGCCGTTTTCGAAGATGCCTACTCGAATCTTCGGCCCCTGCAGATCCTGCAGAATCGCCACCGGACGCCCTGCGCGGAGCGCCGCCGCACGCACCGAGGCGTACACTTCTCGGTGGTCTTCGTGAGTGCCATGGCTGAAGTTCAGCCGCGCCACGTCCATTCCCGCGTCTATCAACGTGTCTAACACCTCCGGCGAGCTGGAGGCCGGCCCGATGGTGCAGACGATTTTCGCTCGTCTCATTGAGTTGTTCTCGGTTGGTTGAGAGCAGCACTCTCAAGTCTCGATCGTCTATCTGAAGTAACACACCGTCGCGACACCGCCACCGTATCGACGACTCGGTTGCGAGCCACCGAACAGGATCGGCTGGCTGTCGCTTCGCGGGCAGGACTCGGCGTCGTTCCTCGCGAAACACGCAAACTGGCCGCTGGCATCTAAATCCTCGACACATTCCGCGTGACTTGGGCACGCGGACTGATCGCCGCAGGGTGCCACGCAGTAACTCGCAACAGAGCCGCCCACCGTCTTCGTTCGGCAGTCACCACCGAGACAATCGGCGTCAGAACCACACGCCTCGCCCACGGTGGGGAAATCCGGCCAGCATGTCAGCGCCCAATCGCGTGAGGCGCCGCCGGGGAGTTCCTCGCAGACGCCGTTGCCACAGCTGGCACCGCGGGCGGTACACTCCTCTGTAGAGACGCACACCGGCGCCTCAAGCGACGCACCAAGGATCGGCGCGAGGACACATGCCTCGTCGTTCGGATCACATCCACTGTCGTCGCACATCGCTGTCGAACAGTAGCCTTGGGGAAGATCGCTGCAGGCGGCGCCAGCGTTGGCAGCGCGAAACTCCGTTCCGCACAAACAGGATTGCCCAGCGCAATCCGCGTCCGCGATGCACGCAGCACCAACATCAGCACCTTCAGGCACGCAGCCTCCACCGATGCACCGACGCCCAGCGGGGCAGGTGACAACGTTCGCGACGCGTCCATCCGGCCCGCAAATCTGCTGAGTATTATATGACACGCAAGTACGCGTGCCCGCTTCGCACTCTAGGACATCCGGACACTCATCACCTACGCACGGGCGGCAGGCTCCTACGCCGTCGGTCTCTTCGCAGAGCTCGTCGGCCTCACAGCTATCCCGCCGCAGTTCGGCACCACATCGACCACAGAACACAAGCTCGCTGCCATCACAACGCACCGACTCTGGTTCACATTCGTCATTGAGCACCTCACAGTCGGAACCCGCGTCTGAGAGCGAGGTGTCGACGTCTGGCGACTCTCCCGTGTCCAGCACATCATCTGCCCCATCGGAGAGGACAACATCGCCCGTCACCTCGGTGTCTTCCACATCCGGGCCAATATCGGCCACGGCGTCCGAGGCATCAGCATCGCGCGACGCATCCGGCTCTCCATCGTTCGAACTTCCGGTCGCGCACCCTGCAAGCAAGGCCGCAGCCAGCGAGAAGCGCAATTTCCATTGTTTGTTCATGGGTCCTTTACCGTTGGTCTCGGCCTCGGAGCATAGAGCGTCGTCTCTCAACGTGCACGCGTCGCGTCGGCGGTCGCAGCGCGAGCGACGTCAGAGGTCGAACGCGTTCCAGCGCCCCGCGAAGGGGCCGAACAGCGGAGATCGCCCAAGCGACAACGCCACAGCCCCTGCGATACCGGACGGCTGACGACCAATGTCGGCTCGAAGTCCCCACATCGAGCTCGCGCCATGCCACGCGACGCCTCCCCAACCGGTCACATCATCGGCGCGCATGCTCCTCGCGATGACCCGCGCTTCAACTTGGACATCTCGAAACTGCACCCACGCCTCCTGTGCGAGTCCAAGGCCACTGGCCGCTGAGTCGTCTAGCCGGCGAAGCGGCATCCGTCCGAAGCTCGGCGGACGCATCGACCGCACTCCTGACTCCCCTATCGCGCTGATGCGAACGCCAACCACATCGGATTGGGCTCCTGCCCAGGCAGACAACCGGGCTGGGGTCACATCGTCGTCGCGCCAGACGCTGCGAGCTCCCGCATGGAGTAGAGCGCCGGTTGCGAGGAACTCAGCGGCGAGTGCGCCGTCAACACGATCGCTCCACCGCGCGGTCGCCTGCCATCGGGTGACTCCCCAAGGGCGACGGAGCGTGTAGCCAAGCTCATACGACGATGAGAACACCCCTTCATCGACGCGCCATGGGCCGATGAACTGAAGCTCTCTACGCCCGTCTCGGATAATGGGAGAACCGACAACCTGTCCCCATGCGCGCGCGCTCAAGCCACGGTGCCGAGCGGCAAGCTCCATGTCTAAGGCAACGTCCAGCTGTTGAGCAACCGCGGGCGCCTCCGATGTCTGTCCCGCAGTTGACCAGTTCGTGAGGGAGAGCCTGCCTCCAGGGATCCAGACGACTCCGCGGGTTCCCAAGGTGGCATCGCCAGAGGCTTCCGTCGCGACGCCAACTGCCGGCCGGCGCTCGCCGTCTACAGAAAACTCACCGGCCGTACGAAAGCTGGCAGAGAGTGGTCCTGCGACGGTGCGCAAGGCTGCGTCGGCCTCAAGCGCTTGTCGACTCCCGAGTTCTTTCGTACCCGCGAGATCACGGGCAGTGACAGAGACAAAGAGTCGTTCATCACCCGCGCCCAACGTGAGCGATGACGTTTGTCGCCCGGCGTCGAGCCCGTCTCCAGAGAACAAGGAGCGACCTCCGGCCGCGCCACGATCAAGATCGAGACGAAGCCATGGCCCGGCACCGCCACCCATAAGGGTCTGTCCACTCGCGAGCCATCGGAACCTGTCGCCATCCCACATCGCATCAAGCCGGACGGGTTGAGCGCCAAGGCGCGGCTGCAGCGCGATTGTTCCTCCGAACCCAGAGCCGCCGCCTTCAGCTGCGAGCACCAGTGCGGACTCGTGCACGACAACCAAAGACTCTAAGCGCGCACTAACGGCATCGGGCCGGGCGACGACGCTCGCCTCAGTGAACCCGCTGCCTTGTGACAGCGCTAACGGGCAGGGGGCCCCATCGCGCACACAACGCGATTCGCCAGTGTCATCTGCGTACAACTCGACCTGTGCGAACGCGACACCGAGCACATCGCCACGTCGGAGATGCAAGCCATGAGAGTCCACGTAAAGCTGCTCGGCGATGAACGTGCCCCACGAAGTGCGAATGACCACATCCCCGAACTCAAACCCCTCACCGCTGGATGACGTGGTGAGCGCATGACCATCAACTCCGTGGCACTGAAAGCTCCCATCGTCTCGCGTTTCGCACGGGTGTGACGAAGCCCTCGTGGCCCCACCCGCTGGAATGAAGGGGCTTGATTGCGCGGCGGTGGGCTCAGCGGCAAACGCGACGCAGAAAAAAACCGTGCAGACAAATGCCCACACGGTCGCTCTCTTCTTGGTTCCCGCCGCGCACGAGCGGCTGAGCGTGCGCACGGCCGCGGCTACTCTCTCACATCGAAGTAGAGGTACTCTCCGTCGGCCACGAGCTCAACGTCTGCTGAGCGGCTGAGCGTGATGGTGACTTCGGTGTTCCCATCGCCGGTTCGAGCGGCGTCGATCGTGTTGACCGCTCTTCCGAAATGCGACGCGTCGATGTTGCGCGCGAAATTGGTGAGACCGAAGCCTGTGTCTCGCAATTCAATGACATAGGTCATCTCGTCTGGGGACGAGGACAATCGGTAGACCGACGGGCGGCCGGTCTGAACGAACACGCGCGTGTACTCTTCGAGCGGCTGGAACCCGATCCAGCTCAATTGATTGGCGCGCGTCGCATCCGAACCCAAGCGCTGATAAGGCGAGATGTGCGGGAGAGTGTCGCGATGATCCGGGGTGATCCCCTGATAGATCTGCGACCCTGGAATGATCGTCGGCAGTTGCCCAGCGCTGCTGCCTTCGGTGACCGAATCAACGCCTGTGTTCAGCCACGGCTGATCGCCCTCGACAGACTCGCCTTCCAAGGTGACGCCCGGACCGTTTGTGTTCGGCGCTTGCTGTCCAGCAGCCGGAGTGGCGCCCTGCGGCGCAAGCAACTCCTGGCTCTGTGAAGGGTTGCTGTACCGACCCGGAACGGTGACTCCCTCAGCCGGCATCCCTGGAAAGGTCTGCGCGAGCGCACCGGTGGACAAGAGCATCACAGCGCCGGCGGCGGCGAAAGCGGAGAGTTGGGCAATCTTCATAGCGCTCAATGGATTACGCGGAGATATATAGTAAACAGCATACGTTAGCGAAGCCGCAACGAGCAAGTTCGGCGGTTCTCGGGTGTGGCAATTGAATAATGGCCCTCGCAACATGTCTCCTCGTTGCGGCACTCAAGGGACGGCGCGTTGACGCTTGTCCGCCTCCATTGCTAGAGAGCTGCGGTCGCTGTTCTTTCCCCAGCCAAGCGAACCAGACGATGACCACGCCCCTTCAGCGCCTAAGCGCTGCCGCGATCGCCGCGATGTTGATCTCTCCCGTGGCCGCCTCTGCGGCTCCCCCAGAGACGCTCGTCACCGAGCTACAGCCTCTCATCGACGAAGGTGTCGCCAGCAGCGACGTCGCCGTTCAGTCGTGGGCCCTCACCGCTGCTGCACTTCTCGAGCAGGACATCGCGTTTGACGCGCTGCTCGCTGCGCTCCAAAACGTGAACCTGCCCGTGCGAATTGCGGCAGCCCAGGCCCTCATCAGCAGCGAAGAGCACGTCTCCGAGGCACGCCAGGTGCTCGTAGACTCCGTCATCGGTGAAGATGCAGGCGCCCGCGCGCTGATCAAGAGCCGCATTCTCTACCAACTCGGCGAGGAGACTCGTCTGGCCGTGCTAGAGGCCGCGCTCGACCGCAGCGCCACCGCACCCGTTACCACCGAGCTCGTGCTGCACATTGCACGTCGCGGCGAAGGGCAAGTCTACGAACTGCTCGAACGCGTTGTCGAC
>JBLFZA010000034.1:0-24100 GCA_047610025.1 Bradymonadia bacterium
TGCTTCCGGACGATGGAGGGGATGCTGCGGATTCTGAGCTTCGACCAGTCCTACACGTGCGCTTACCGGCCGATACGCTTCTTGTCGTATGGCATCGACCACGCGCTCTTCGGTGGCGCGTTCTGGGGGTACCACGTCGGGAATATCGCGCGGCACGTCGTCGTGACGCTTGTGGTGGTCGGTCTCACGAGACTGCTCTTCGTCGAGAGCGGGGTACCGCGCCGAGAGGCTGCGCTTTGGGCGCTGGCGATCGCGGCGCTCTGGGCCTTGCACCCGCTACAGACCGACAGCGTGAGCTACGTCAGTGGCCGGCGAGACATTCTGGTCGGCGGTTGGACGATGGCCGCGGTTTGGGCGGCGATCGTCGCCTCGAAGCGCGGCGGGCTCTGGTGGTTGCTGCCGATGTGGGCGACGCTCCTTGGCTTCCTCAGCAAAGAGTCAGCCGTGGTCGTGCCGGCGCTCTTCCTGCTGTGGACGTTGCGTAGCGCCTCCTTCTTGCCATGGCTCAAGCAGAACGTCGGCATCGCGATCGCGGTCGGGGCCGGGCTAGGGTTGTCTTTCGTCCTTGTGCTCTACCGCGGCGTCTTCGCGAGCCACAGCAACCGCCACCTCGAATGGTGGGGCGGAAGCGTGGAGACGAACTTTGCGACCGTGGCCGCGCTGCAAGTCCACTACGTGCGACATGTCTTTCTCTCGCACCCCCTGATTGGTGACTACCAGGCGGAGACCATCGCGATCTCCACGGGGGTAGACGACCCGCGCGCGTGGATTGGACTCGCTCTGGTGATCGTGCTGCTCGGGACGGCGCTCTGGTGCCGTGCTCGGCGGCCTTTGATCGCCTTCGGCATTCTCTGGTACTTCGTCGCGTTGGCGCCGATGAGTCATATCCTGCCTCATCATGAACTCTTCGCAGAGCACTACCTCTACACGCCCTTGCTCGGTGCCTTGATCGCGTTGGCGGAGTGTGTGCGCTGGGGGATTGAGCGTGCGCCGGATCGCGATCGATGGACGCGCGTGGCGCGGTGGACATGCGCGGTGCTGCTCGGAGTAATGGTGCTTCAGGTCCGCGACCGGAACCGAGACTTCATCAGCGAGCGGGCGTACTACGAGCGGGTCGTCGAGGTCGCGCCGAATAATCGACGGGCGGTCGCGAATCTTGGCTACATCTACGCGGGGGAGGGCGAACACCTTTTGGCCGTCCGCTGGCTCTCTCGACTGAGCGAGCACTGGGTTGCCGGGAGCAACGACGAGCGCAACGCCTTGATGCAGGTCGTCAACTCGGCGCGCACGGCGAGCACGCAGGCGCGCGCGGCGCAGGACACCGACATGGCGGCCCAGCTGAACGCGCTGGCACAGACGTCGGCGGCCCAACTCGCGGCGAACCATCCGGACATTGGAGCCGGTCACCGTGCGCTGGCCGAGCTAGCGCTTGAGCGCGGCGACTTCTCGGCCGTCTGGGACCCCGCTTGGCGCTATGTGGAGCTCACACGGGGTGATGCGGGGGCTCGGCTGCTCGGCTTTGCTGTTGGGCAAGATTCGGCGCGTGGCGTTGAAGACGCGGAACGCGTCGCTGCGCTGCTGCAAAGCTGGCCGGACCCTCCGGAACAGGCCGTCGTGATGGTTGGGGTGGCGTTCCGTCGTGCGGGCGCTGCCGAACGCGCGCTGTCATGGTTAGAGGAGCAGCGTCGCGAGGGATTTGCGCCGGCGTACGATGGCCTTCGCTGCGACGTCGCGAGGTCGATCGGCGCGCCGTCGCCGGGCTGCGAGTAGGCAGATTCCTGACGTTTGCACCTGTTGATGAGCCCGATCACGCCCGACAATTGATGTTCGGGCGTTCTCGACGTACCTTACCCGAAATGCGACAGTCGTCAGCGGATGGCTGACACCCCTTTAGAATGTGTACGAGGTTAGGCATGGCGAGCGAAAAGCTCGGAGAGATGCTGCTCCGCGAGAATCTGGTGACCTTGGCTCAGCTGCAGCGCGCTGAGGACGATCGACGCGAGTCCGGCGAGCGCCTAGGCTACACACTCGCGCGCCTTGGGTTCGTCGACGAAACGGAGCTGACGCAGTTCCTTTCGAAGACTTATGGCGTGCCCTCCATCAATTTGGAGGACTTCGAGATCACGCCAGAGGTGATCAATATGGTGCCGCGCGAGGTCGCCTCGCGCCACCTGTGTATCCCCATCAACCGGGCCGGCGGCACGCTGATCGTTGCGTTGGTCGACCCCTCTAACCTCACCGCGATCGACGACCTGAAGTTCCTCACGGGCTACAGCATCGAGGTGGTGGTCGCGTCTGAAGTTCAGATCCGCGATTCGATCGATAAGTACTACGGTGGCAATCAGACCGACAGCGCCGACGAGCTCTTCCGTGAGTTCGACATCGACTCGATCGGCGAAGACGACGAGGATGAAGAGAGCACCGCGAACGACCTCACCGCGGCATCGGAAGCGGGCCCAATCGTTCGTCTTGTGAACATGATCCTCGTGGACGCGATCAAGCGCGACGCGTCGGATATTCACGTCGAGCCGTACGAGAAGGAGATGCGAGTCCGCTATCGCATCGATGGCGTGCTCTACGAGACCATGAAGCCGCCGCTGAAGCTGAAGAACGCGTTGGCGTCTCGTATCAAGATCATGTCGCGTCTCGACATCGCGGAGCGCCGCCTCCCTCAAGATGGCCGTATCAAGCTGAAGCTCGGCGATAACAAGGAGATGGACTACCGCGTGTCCGTCTTGCCGACGCTGTTCGGCGAGAAGATCGTCATGCGATTGCTCGATAAGTCGAACCTCCAACTCGACATGACGAAGCTCGGCTTCGAGACGGGGCCCCTCGATGACTTCAAGGAGCAGATCCACCGCCCCTACGGAATGGTGCTCGTCACCGGGCCGACCGGTTCCGGCAAGACAACGACGCTCTATTCAGCGCTCGCGGAGTTGAACAAGACGAGCGAGAACATCTCGACCGCGGAAGACCCGGTCGAGTTCAACCTGCCTGGCATCAACCAGAGCCAGATGCAGGAGTCGATCGGGTTCAACTTCGCGGCGGCGCTGCGTTCGTTCCTGCGTCAGGATCCAGATATCATCATGGTTGGTGAGATCCGCGACTTCGAGACCGCGGAGATCGCCGTCAAGGCTGCGTTGACAGGCCACATGGTCCTGTCGACGCTTCACACGAACGATGCGCCCTCGACGATCAGTCGTCTCCTGAACATGGGCATTGAGCCCTTCCTCGTGACCGCGTCGGTCAACTTGGTGCTGGCCCAGCGTCTCGCGCGCCGCGTCTGCGGAGAGTGCTCTGAGGAGTATGAGCCAGAGGCCGAAGAGATGCGCGAGCTGCAGGTTCCCGATGAGCTGATCGAAGGGATCACGCTCAAGAGGGGCACCGGCTGCAAGCGCTGCAACGAGACCGGATTCAAAGGCCGTGTCGCGCTTTACGAGTGCATGGTGATGTCCGATGAACTGAAGGAGTACGTTCTGCAGGGCTATTCGTCTGCTGAGCTGAAGTCGGAGGCCATCCGGCTCGGTATGAAGACACTGCGACAGGCAGCGGTGACGAAGCTGCTCGAAGGCACGACGACGCCGTCTGAAGTCGTTCGCTGTTCCGCTCCTGACTGATACGGTTGTCGTCGAGGTCTCGTCCTCTGCGACCGCCACCTCCGCCAACTTCTGGCGAATTGGTCGCAATCGTCTACACTCCCTCAGCGGGAGCATCTGGTTTCCGCCCTCATAATCTCGATTGAATCTGCATGGCGAACCTGCACCAACTCCTAAAACTGATGGTGGATAAGGGAGGCTCAGACCTCCACATCACCGTCGGCAGCCCACCGCAGGTGCGCATTGATGGAGAGCTGGTGCCGATTAAGGCGCCCCCGCTGTCAGGTGTTGACTGCCGTCAGCTCTGTTACAGCATTCTGACGGATGCGCAGCGCCAGACCTTCGAGGAGGAGCAGGAACTCGATCTGTCCTTTGGGGTGAAGTCTCTGTCGCGGTTCCGCGCGAACATTTTCATGCAGCGCGGCGCAGTCTCTGCGGTTCTGAGGCAGATCCCGTTCAAGATTAAGAGCTTCGATGAGTTGGGCTTGCCCGACACGATCGCGGAGTTCGGCGAGATGAGGAGCGGGCTTGTGCTCTGCACTGGTCCCACAGGAAGCGGCAAGTCGACGACGCTCGCGGCGATTGTCGACAAGATCAACGCCGAGAAGCGCTACCACATCATCACGATCGAGGATCCGATCGAGTACCTGCACCCGCACAAGCGTTCGATCGTGAACCAGCGTGAGGTGGGGGCCGATACCCAGGGCTTCAAGAAGGCGCTCAAGTACGTGCTGCGCCAAGACCCGGACGTGGTCCTCATCGGCGAGATGCGCGATCTGGAGACCATCGAGGCGGCGCTTTCGATTGCGGAGACCGGCCACTTGGCGTTCGGCACCCTGCATACGAACGGCGCGATTCCGACGATCAATCGCGTGATCGACGTCTTCCCGCCCCACCAACAGGACCAAGTGCGAGCCCAGCTCAGCTTCGTCTTGCAGGGCGTCGTCTCCCAGCAGCTGATCCCCAAGGCGACGGGCTCTGGGCGCGCGCTGGCACTCGAAGTGATGATGATGACTCCGGCGATTCGGAACCTCATCCGCGAAGATAAGCTACACCAAATCTATAGTCAGATGCAGGTCGGGCAAACGAAGTACGGTATGCAGACGATGAACCAGTCGCTACTGTCTTTACTGCAACGTCGGCTGATTACGGTTGAAGAGGCCATGGGTAGAACCCCGGACCTCGACGAGTTAAAAACGATGCTGAGCGCGAATAATCTTCGCGCAAGTCGCTAGCCAAGGCACCGAGATGGCAACCTTCGTATGGCAAGGACGCACCCGAACGGGTGATGATGTCTCTGGAGAGATCAGCGCTGGGTCGAAAGACGAAGCGATGAACAAGCTCCGCCAGCAGAACATTCAAGCGACCACAGTTCGCAAGAAGTCCGCAAAGCTGAGCCTGCCCGGGTTTGGTGGTGGTGTGACGACGAAAGAACTCGTCGTCTTCACGCGGCAGTTCGCGACGATGATCGACGCTGGCCTGCCTCTCGTGCAGTGCCTCGAGATCCTCGGAAGCGGCGAGCCGAACAAGGCCTTCCAGCGTGTTATCTTCGGGGTGAAGGCAGACGTTGAGCAGGGGTCGACCTTCGCGGCCGCTCTCAACAAGCACCCGAGGATCTTCGACGAGCTCTTCGTGAACCTTGTCGCGGCCGGTGAGGTCGGCGGTATTCTCGACTCGATCTTGAACCGTCTTGCCGAGTACATCGAGAAGTCGGTGAAGCTCGCCCGGAAGGTCAAGTCTGCGTTCGTCTACCCGACTACGATTCTCATCGTGGCGATCTTGGTTGTTCTTCTACTCATGTGGAAGGTCATCCCCGTCTTCGAGAACATGTTCGTCTCGATGGGCAATGCAGAGCTCCCGAAGCCGACGCAAATTGTCATCGGTATCTCCGACTTCTTCGTCGCGTATTGGTGGGCGATTATCGGAGGCACGTTCCTGTTCAGTACGGTCAGTCGCGCAATCTATCGTAACCCTACTGGACGTTTTCGCATCGACCAGGTGCTGCTTAAGAGCCCTATCTTCGGCACGCTGGTGAAGAAGGCCGCCGTCGCCAAGTTCACCCGTACCTTGGGCACGTTGGTCGCGGCCGGCGTCCCTATTCTTGATGGCTTGGAGATCGTCTCGCGAACAGCCGGCAACAAAGTCATTGAGCGAGCTGTCCTGCGCGTCCGCGACAAGATCTCGGAAGGCCGAACCATGGCGGAGCCGCTCGCAGAGGCGAACATCTTCCCCTCTATGGTTGTGCAGATGATTGGCGTCGGGGAAGCCACTGGTGCGATGGATGTCATGCTCAACAAGATCGCGGATTTTTATGAAGAAGAAGTCGATGTCGCGGTGGACGGAGTCACCGCGCTGCTGGAGCCCGTCATGATGGTCTTCATCGGAGGTATCGTTGGTGGCATCCTCATCGCGATGTACCTCCCGATCTTCTCGCTCGCTGGTAACGTCGGGTAACCCTGCGTGGCGGCCTTCCTCAAGCAGCCGCCGTCTCGCGACGAGGCCACATCGAACGTGAACTCGGTGGAGCGCGCTACGCACCGCGAGGACCTTGTCGCGAAGGCGAAGCAGGCGCTCAGAGATAGACTGGAATGGCTGATGCTATTCCGGCTCATTCTCGTGACCTTCCTGCTCGGCTCCGCCGTGCTCGTGAACGTCAACGACGTCGACAGCTTCGGCGATCCTAGCTACGTCGCGATCGTGTCGCTAATCGTCGGCACCTACCTCGCGACCCTGGGCTACGTCGCGTGGTTGAGGCTCAACCGGAGTCTGGAGCAGCTGGCCTATCTGCAGCTGGTGGGGGACACAATTCTCGCCGCCGGCCTTGTGTTGCTGACCGGCGGAATTCACTCGATCTTCACCTTCCTGTTCTTCCTCGGCATCTTCACCGGTGCCGTTTTGCGTGGAAGGGCGGGCGCGATGTTCGCCGCATCGGGGGCCTCTCTCGGTCTCGCGGTGATCGTCATTCTGCAGTTCGGGCAGTTCCAGTCAGTGGCGCAGCTACTCCCTGCGACGATCCCGCGCGGTGAGCGCGTGCCGGTCTATGCGCTCATTATCCATCTTGTTGGGTTCTTCACGGTCGCCGCGCTCTCTGGCTATCTGTCGGAGAAGCTGGGCCAAGTCGGCTCCGAGCTTGAACGGCGCCAGCTCGACATCAAAGAGCTGCGAGCCCTCAACGAGAACATCGTTCGGTCCCTCACCAGTGGTTTGGTGACTGTCGACGAGCGCGGACATATCGTCTTCTTCAATGAGGCCGCGGAAGAGATCACCGGTCGGACCGCGGCAGAGGTCAACCTCCAGCTCTTGTCGATGGTGCTCCCGCAGCTGGAACCGGTGATTGAGGCGGCTCCGCAATTGGTGAGCACTCCCAATCGGCCAAGACTTGAGTTGAGATACGCGCGCCCCGACGAAAGTATGGTGCACGTCGGTGTCTCCATCACGCCGCTGCGAAGCGTGAGCGGTCGTCCGAGCGGCTACATCGTGATCATGCAAGACATCACGAGCATCAAGGCACTTGAAGCAAAGCTTCTGCGACAGGAGCACCTCTCCGCCATTGGAAAGCTGTCCGCCGGCATCGCGCACGAGATCCGTAACCCCCTGGCTGCGATCAGTGGGTCCATTGAAATGCTGCGTATGATGCTTCAACCGCCGGAAGAAGAGCGGCAGCTGATGGACATCGTGATTCGCGAGGTCGACCGCCTCAATGGGCTCATCGCCGAGTTTCTCGATTACGCGCGGACCGAGAGCTATCGCACGGCGGAAGTGAACCTCGCTGAGCTGATGGACGAGACGCTGCAGATGTTCCGTCAGGACGACCAGCTCGCCGAGTTCGTCGACGTCGAGCTCGATGAGCCGCCAGCGGAGGATGTGTTCGTTAACGTGGATCTCGGCCGACTGAAGCAGGTGCTTTGGAACCTGCTGCGAAACGCGAGCGAGGCGATGGAGGGCGACGGATGTATTCAGATCTCTCGCCGAGTCGTGCGTGACAAGCGGACGGGCCGCTTAGCCATCGATATCGTGATCGACGACGACGGCCCCGGGTTGCCAGAGGACGTGCTTCCGAAGCTTTTCGAGCCCTTTTTTACGACGAAAGACGGCGGCACTGGGCTTGGCTTGGCGACATGCCATCGCATCGTGACCGCGCACGATGGGGCGCTGGAAGCGGCGAGTCGAGAGGAGGGCGGCGCACGCTTCGTTGTGCGTCTGCCTTGTTCAACCGCGCTCGATGTGCCCTTTAACGGGCTCGTATCGGACGGAGAAGAACTTCTCCCAGACGGCATTCTGACCGAGCGTATGGATACCAAAGACCTTACAAGCGTCGGCTCTCGAGCAGGCCGGATGGTGAACGGATGAGTAAGATTTTAATCGTCGATGACGAGCGCAGCATGCGTGAATTCGTCTCTATCCTGCTGCGCAAAGAGGGCCATGAGATCGACACCGCAGAGTCTGGGGAGGTCGCAATCGAGAAGATGGACGTCGAGCCAGGGGCATTTGACGTTGTACTGACCGACCTCAAGATGCCGGGGTGCTCCGGGCTCGATGTGTTGGCTCATGCGAAGAAGGTCGACCCGAGTACACAGGTCATCTTGATGACAGCGTACGCGACGTCCGACACGGCTGTGGAGGCGATGAAGCAGGGCGCGCGCGACTACGTGACGAAACCGTTCAAAGTCGCTGCGTTGCTGGTTCAGGTAGAGAAGGCGCTCGATGTACGCCGCTTAGAAAAGGAGAACTTCTATCTCAAGCAGGAGCTCGTCGGTCGGACGTCGCTCAACCGATTGGTCGGCCGCAGTGGCTCGATGAAGCAGGTCTACGACATGGTGCTGCGCGTTGCGCCTACGCGCACGACGGTGCTGATCACGGGCCCGTCCGGCACAGGTAAAGAGCTCGTCGCGCGGGCAATCCACGAGAACAGTGACCGCGTCGGCAAGGCGTTTATCCCAGTGAACTGCGGGGCGATTCCCGAGCAACTCATCGAGTCGGAGCTCTTCGGCCACGTGAAGGGTGCGTTTACGGGCGCTCAGTCAGACAAGGAGGGGCTCTTCTCTGTTGCAGAGGGAGGCACGCTCTTTCTCGATGAGGTCGGCGAGCTTCCGATGAGCATGCAGGTGAAGCTCCTCCGCGTGCTGCAGGAGCGTCGGTTGAAGCGTGTTGGCTCGACGCGTGAAGAGGCGATTGACGCGCGCATTGTCGCGGCGACAAACCGCGACTTGAAGGCGATGGTGTCCGAGGGGACCTTCCGCGACGACCTCTACTACCGACTCAACGTCATTCAGCTGTCGCTGCCTCCGCTCAAAGACCGGCGCGAAGACTTGCCGCTGCTCATTCAGCACTTCCTCGAGAAGTTCGGTCGTGAGCTCGGCAAAGAGATGCGAGGAGTTGATCGGGCCGCCATGGACCAACTGCTCAATTACTCCTATGATGGGAATGTTCGCGAGCTCGAGAACATCATCGAGCGTGCCGTGACCCTCGCGACGAACGACATGGTGTCGGTCGATTCGCTGCCCATGCATATGCAATCGGGCGGAGCGATTGTGCAGTGGGCCGGCGACCTCAATATCCCCGAAGACGGCCTAGAACTGGACGTCATTGTTGAAAACCTGGAACGTAATCTCATCACCCGAGCGCTTCGTCGGACGGGTGGCGTGAGAAAGGAAGCAGCGCGATTGCTAGGCATCTCGTTTCGCTCGATACGTTACCGACTAGACAAGTACCAAATCGATGTCGACGGAGTCGACGAGGAGTAAGGCATGAAGATCAGATTCCATCGAACGACACTGCGGCCTGGTTTCACGCTCGTGGAGCTGATGATTGTCGTGGTCATCCTCGGCGTGTTGGCCGCCTTGGCAGTGGTTGGCTATCGGACGTACGCCGCCAAGGCGAAAGTGACCGAGGCCGAGAACGTGCTCAGCAGCGTTGGTATCTCACAAACGCAGTATCTGCCGCACATCGTGAACCCGTCACCCTCATGGTGTCCGCCGTTGGCGACCATTGGCGCGCAGAAGACGGCGTGGGATGCGACATGTGACGCCGACTTCTGGCCGGTGATCGGTTCGAACGTCGGGAATCAAACCCAGTTCAGCTACTGGGCGACCGCTGGCGGGCCAGCTGATAGCTGCAATGCTCCTGCTGCGCCATCAGGGTTTCCGGCGACCGAGTTGGGTGGGCTGTGCAGCTCGATCTACGCGGCGACGGGTGCGGGTGCTGGCTCGGCAGTTGGCGTCGATTGGTGGGTAGCGGCTGCCGCGGGCGACTTGAATGGTGATGGGGAATTCGGCTTGCTCTATACGACAAGCGAGATGTTCCCGACCCTCTTCCAGTATGAGACGACGCGTTAGCGTCTTCGCGGTCCGAGACAGTGTGCGTTGACGGCCGGCCTTTGCTGGCTGTTTTCGTTTTTGGTCGTCTGCGCGTCTGCGCGTCTGCGCGTCTGCGCGCCTGCGCGCCTGGACGTCTGGTCGGCTGGACGCGCGGTGTGTGCGCTTGCCGTAGCGGGACACGCGGTTCTGGTGGGGTGGGCGAGGTGATGCGCTCGACCGACCACGGGAAGGCTGCGTGGCCGGCTTTGACTCAGTGGGGAGCCGAGTCTTGGACTTTATCTCCCGCGTGACTCGGGCTTCGCGTTGGTCCGATCCGTTGAGTGGGCGCCGGGTTGGACTGCAGGTGTGACAAAAATCGGCACTGCTGAGAGAAGCGGTGCCCCGTTTCGTCACCGCAGAGCGTGCGGCATCGGTCAATCTGCTATCGCGGTGGCACCGTCGGCGAGTCGCCGGCATGAAAGTTGGGCGTTGAACGCAGTGTTTACGCCGCTGCGGCGCTCTCCCACATTGTAGATCCTCAAAGTGGTCGGATGTTGGCACGTCTCTCGCTTATGTAATGTGTCGTACGGGATAGAATCTGTCTCTCCCAACTTTGTCGGTTCCCTCCAGCAACCTCATTAGGAGACTATACATGTTGAACCTTCGTAACCGTAAGGGCTTCACGCTCATCGAACTCATGATCGTGGTCGCGATTCTCGGCATTCTTGCCGCAGTCGCTATCCCGGCATTCCTCAAGTACATCAAGCGTTCGAAGACTTCGGAAGCTACGATGAACGTCCGGAAGTTGTTTGACGGCTCCGTCACATACTTCGCTTCGGAGTACGCAGACAGCGCTGGCGAGCTCGTGGACAACATGTTCCCGACGGCAGATTTCGGTGCAACCGGCAACGCTGAGGGCATCCAGCCCGTCGCAGCTCCGTCGGACTCCAAGTACGATGCAGGCACTGGCGTTTGGACGAACCCGGTTTGGGTTGGTCTTAACTTCGCCGTGGCAGACCCGCACTACTTCCAGTACCAGTACAACCCGAACAACACCGCGGATCCGAACAGCTCAAGCTTCACAGCTTCGGCGTTCGCCGACCTCGACAACGACTCGAACCTTTCGACGTTCGTCCGTTTCGGTTCGGTCTCGCTCATGGAAGTGAGCGGCTCCGGTGGTCTCTACATCGCAAACGAGCTCGAGTAGCATCCGTTTGTTGACGTAGACGTCAGCTTCGAGGGCCGGTGATATTCACCGGCCCTCGTCAGTTTTTGAAGGTGCGTTCAGGCGATTGCCTACTGCCGCCAGTTGCTGGTAACCTCGGGCCGTAATTGGGCCAAGGCGCCGGCTCCTCTTCAGGCCATTCCCCCCCTGATCATGACGTTCTCGCAGCAAGCCAAGAAGGCACTGGCGATTGCAGGCACCGTTGCAATCGCATTGGTCCTAGTAATCGGCGCGAGTTTCGGGCGGCTGAACGCCACTCTCTCGCGACAAAGTGAGCCGATCTCGTCGATCGACAACAACCGGCGAGTGCCGCCCGGCCCCGTGTTGCGTCTGGTCTCCCTCGGCTTCGACGAGATGGCGGCAGACATGGTCTGGCTCGACGCACTCTCCACGTTTGGGTTGAGAGCGTTTCGCACCAATGACCCGACATGGCTGGACTCGCACTTTGACGCGATCATCGAGCTCGACCCAAGCTTTGCCTATATCTACGAGTGGGGCGGCACCGTGCTCATCTATGGGGGCGGGTTTGATCGGGCCTCGATTGAGGGAGCAAACAGATTGCTTGAACGAGGCGTGCGCCGCTTTCCGACACTATGGAATCTGTGGTTCATGCTCGGGGTGAATTATATGACAGAGCTGCCACGCACGACCGAAGACCGCGAGCAGCGCGAAGAGTGGAGGCACATTGGCTCGGCACACTTATCTCGCGCTGCCGGCCTGCCGAACTCACCGGCGACCTTGAGGTTGACCGTTGCCAGTCTCGAAGCGCGACGCGGTGATTGGTCGTCCGCCGTCGGCGCGTCGGCCGTGAGTGCACTTCGAGATACGACACGCTCCAACGCCATTAGCGCTCGCTACCTGCTGCTGCGACGCACCGGTCCCGTGGCTGAGGCGCTGCTGATCGCGCCCCGTCGTTTGGTCGAGGCGATGAACGCCTATCCAGACCTGCCCGCGCTGCGCCCAACATTTGGCCTGGCGTTGCACCCGGCCCCGTCTTTTTTGTTTCCAGTTGATCGCATCCTCCCTCCACCACCATCAGAGTATCCATGATTTCAGGTGAGACCATCTTGCTGACAGGCGGCGCCGGGTTCATCGGCAGTCACCTTGTCGAAGCGCTATTGCCCCACAACCACTTGCACGTGTTCGACACCTTTCGTCGGCACCCGGTCGAGTCGCACCCGCTTCGAGATCACGACAATGTGACCTTCTTCCAAGGCGATGTGCGTGACATGGACGGCCTGCGTAACGCGTCGAACGGGGTCACAAGAGTTTTGCACTTGGCATCAGTGGCCGGGGTATCGACCGTACTCAACAACCCGTCGCTGACGATGAACGTCGCGATTCAAGGGACGACCAACATCCTTGAGTTGGCGCGCGAAAACCCCTCTATCAAGCGAGTCATCACGTACTCCACGTCCGAGGTGTTTGGCAGCCACGCGCTAAACGTCACCGAGAACGATCCCACTCCCTTGGGGCCAGTCTCGGAGTCGCGTTGGACCTACGCGGCGAGCAAGATCGCGTCTGAGCACTTGGCGATGTCGTATGGACGCGAGTTCGGAGTGCCGGCTGTCAGCCTGCGCCCATTCAATGTCTACGGACCCGGACAGGTAGGCGAGGGCGCGATCCACAACTTCATCGCCCGCGCGATTCGTAATGAGCCC
This sequence comes from Bradymonadia bacterium, assembly GCA_047610025.1. Classification (GTDB taxonomy): domain Bacteria; phylum Myxococcota_A; class Bradymonadia; order REDH01; family REDH01; genus JBLFZA01. The sequence continues at coordinate 12,779 of JBLFZA010000034.1, forward strand.
ATTATCGTCAACAATGATGGGCGGCAGATTCGGTCCTGGTGTTACGTCAGCGATATGGTCGACGGCACGTTGAGGGCGCTCGAGAGCGAACAGTCGGTCGGCGAAGCCTTCAACATCGGAAACCCGCAGGCGACGATCACGGTTGTTCGACTCGCTGAGCTCATTGTTCGGCTCGCCGGGTCGAGTTCGAAGATTGAGTATCGCAAGCGAGACTATCCCGATGTTGAGGTCCGGCTGCCCAACATCGACAAGGCGCGAGAGTATCTCGCCTTTGAGCCTCGGGTATCGATGGAAGACGGCATCGCGCGAACGATCGCTTGGTACCGTGAACAACTGACATGATTCGACTCTGCGAGCCTAGCTTCGACGACGCAGATAGAGCGCGCGTCGCAAGCGTTCTCGACAGCGGGATGTTGGTGCAGGGTCGCCTCGTCGCGGACTTCGAGAGCGTTCTCTCCGCGCGATTTGGTGCTCCGGTCGTTGCGGTGAGCAACGGCACGGCGGCGCTGCGTCTCGCCATGCAGGCGCTGGAGATCGGACCGGGCGACGAAGTGCTCGTGCCAGGGCTGACCTGGCCGTCGGCGGCCAGCGTCGCCCTCTTGTTGGGAGCAAGCGTGCGAGTGGTCGACGTGGACGCGGATACGCTCTGCAGCACAGCGGAGCACTTCGCGGACGCGATCGGCCCGAAGACGCGTGCGATCGTTGCGATTCACCAGTTCGGCATCCCCGCAGAGATTGCTGAGATTCGGGTGCTCGCTGACGCGCATGATCTGCGGCTCATCGAAGACGCTGCCTGTGCGATCGGAACGGTGTGCGGGGATCGCGAAGCAGGCCTTTGGGGAGATCTCGCAACCTTCAGTTTCCACCCTCGGAAAGTGGTGACCACTGCAGAAGGGGGGGCGATTGTGTGCCGGGACGAAATGTTAGTCGACCGGCTTCGGTGCTTGCGGAACCATGGACAGTCCTCGCAGCCATCACTCCTGCGTTTCACAGAGCCGGGCGGCAACCACCGCATGAGTGAGCTGAATGCAGCGATTGGCCTCGGCCCGCTCTCTCGCCTTGATGAGACGCTGCGCCGACGACGGATGCTCGCGGCTCAACTAATCGAGTCGATCGATTCTCTCTCAGGCGTCTCTGTGCCCGCCGGTGTGCGTAACCCTGGCTACAACGTGCAATCGTTCGTCGTCCGCCTCGATGCTGGCCGCGATCGTGAGGCCGTACTCGCGGGCCTGCGAAAGCGAGGCGTAGAGTGCACGATCGGCACCTACTCTATCGCGCAGCAACCGGCCTTCGGGGCCGCGCTGCCATCATTGACTCCCGTCTCTTGGCAAGCGATGCACGATCTCATTACTCTGCCTCTGCACGAGGCGATGAGCACAGCGGACGTCTCGTCTGTTGCTTCGGCGCTCGCAGACATCCTTCAGGAGCCGCAGTCATGACCGATACGGTGCTCTCCGTTCAGAACCTCTCGAAGACCTTCAAGATAGGGTTCTTTCGTAAGAAGGTGGTCGCCGTACGGAACGCCACTTTTGACGTCAGTCGAGGTGAGGTGTTCGGTATTGTCGGTCCAAACGGAGCAGGGAAGTCGACGACGATCAAGATGATCCTCGGACTTATCCGGCCCGACGCCGGCACCGGGCATGTCTTCGGCAAGTCGATTGAAAGTCGCGCGGCTCGGAATCACATCGCTTTCCTACCGGAGACGCCGAGCTTCTACGACCACCTGAAACCAGGGGAACTGCTCGACTATTTCGGCGACCTCTACGGTCTCGACACTGCGACCAAGAAGAAGCGCATTCCAGAGCTGATCGAACGGGTCGGACTGTCGAACGCGATCCACAAACCGATACGTAAGTTCTCAAAGGGAATGGTGCAGCGAATCGGACTCGCGCAGGCGCTGCTGCCGGAGGCGGATATCATCGTGTTGGACGAGCCACAGTCAGGTCTTGACCCACTGGGCCGCAAGGACGTGCGCGATCTCATCCTAGAGCAGCGGGATGCCGGGCGGACCGTCATCTTCTCGTCTCACATCCTCAATGATGTGGAGCAAATCTGTGACCGCGTGGCGATCCTGACTGCAGGCGTTGTGAGGCAGGTTGGCCCGCTCTCCGAGATTGTGTCTCAAGGCGTGGACGACGTGGAAATCCGTATCCGAGCAACACCCGAACTCGCGGCCGAGCTGGCCGAAGCGAATGACATCGAGTCCATGCCCGACGGTACCTACCGGTGGACAGTGGCCGAGTCAGAGGTGCAGCAGGTGCTCCGCGGCGCCATGGAAAAAGGCATCCAGGTGATCGCCGTTGTGCCGCATCGCCGCGATCTCGAAGACGTGTTCGTAGAAGCGACCCTTGGCACGGCGGACGACAGATGAAGGCTCTTCTAGCAATCGCGCGAAACACCTTCCTTGAGGCTGTTCGCAACAAGGTGCTCTACTCGATCGTGTTCTTTGCGGTCGGCATGATTGGGTTCTCGGCGCTTCTCGGTAGCGTGTCGCTTGGCCAGGACCAGAGAGTGCTGCTCGACCTCGGATTGTCGTCGTTGTCGCTGTTCCTCGACATGATCGCGATCTTCGTCGGGGTCACGATGGTGTATCAAGAGATGCAGCGTAAGAGCATCTACAACGTGCTCAGTAAGCCAATCGCCCGCTCAACCTATCTGTGTGGCAAGTACTGCGGCGTCGCACTCACGCTGCTTGTGCAGTTGGTGATCATGGCGATCGCGCTGTGTTGTGTGGTGTATCTCAAGGGTTACGAGCCCAACATCACGCTGCTCTGGGCCTTTGTGCTCATCTATGTACGCAGCCTAATCGTCGCAGCCTTCGCGGTGTTCTTCTCGTCCTTCTCGACGCCTTATATCTCAGGTTTCTTGGTGTTCGGCGTGTGGTTGGTGGGCGGCCTGCTTGAGGATTTACGGGCGTTCCTAAGCGGCGACTTGTCCGTGGATCTCAACAACACGGTGTCGGACGGGATCTCGACAATCGGTAGTAGCGTGCTCGCTCTCGCGCCTGATTTGGGACTGTTTACGCTGACGACACAGATCGCGAGTAACATCCATGTCCCGGTGTCCTACGTCGTCGACGCGAGTATGTACGGGCTGTCGTACGCGGGAGTCCTGATATTGGCCGGTACGGTGATCTTCGCCCGTCGCGACTTCATCTGATGTCGCCACGTGCCGCCCTTGGAATCGCCGCGCTCATCGCCACGGTGATGCTCGCGGCTGTTTGGGGAAGAGCGGTACACGAGGCCCGCCACTACGCGGATTTGGGAGATTTGGCCGTGGCCGAGGAGAGGGTGGAAGACGCGATTTTCCACTACCGCCACTCCGCTCAGTGGTTCTCTCCTGCAGGTCACACGGCGCAACGCTCGGTCGATGAGCTCATCGCGCTGGGAGATGCCGCGAGTGACGCCGGAGAGCGAGAGCGCTCGCTTGTCGCGTGGCGCAGCGCGCGCATTGCGGTGATCAGCACGCGGTCGTTGTTCTACCCGAACGACGATCGCCTCCTCGCGCTGCATGCGCGCATCGCGCGCGGCATGGCGTCACAGCGCCTAGAGCGTGCGCCCGAAGACACCGAAGCGGAGGCCCGATATCTGGCCCAACTCAATACCTGGCAGGAGCGGCAGCCCGATCGGTGGGTCGGTGCATTCGCCTCTTTGGCCTTTCTTGGGTGGCTCTTGTCTCTCGCGGGGTTTGCGTGGTCGGCGCTGGATGCCGAAGGGACGCTTCGGATGCGCGCAGCCGCGGCCTGGGGCGGCGGTGTTGTGCTGTTTTTTATCGCATGGCTCATTGGCTTGCGATGGGCCTGAAGCAGCTATTGTCCTCATCACGCGTGATCTCCACGCTGATGCTCTTCCTCATCATGTTGGGGCTTTATTGGGCCACGGCTGCGCAGTTTGTTCTCGGCGGAGACAACGGGGAGTTTCTGACGGTCGGCACCCTCGGCGGTGTGCCGCATCCGTCCGGCTACCCGCTCACAGCGCTGTATCTTCGCGTGATGAATTGGATGCCGGGAGTGTCTCCCGCGCATTCAGCGTCGCTGGCGATCGGGCTGGTCGGCGCGGTCTCGGTCGTCGTGCTCCGCAACGCGTGTGTGCGTTGGGGCGCAAGCGAGAACGCCGCAATTGTCGCTGCGAGCGTGTGGGGAACAACGGGGCTCGCTTGGACAGCGTTTACGCACGCGGAGGTCTTCGCGCTTCACGCGCTGGTCGCGGCCGCCATTCTCTCCCTGTCGGCGCCCTTATCACCGCTGCGAGGACTTCAGCGCGTGCTCTTGCTCGCGCTGCTCGCTGGGCTAGGTCTGAGCAATAACCACACGGCCGTAACCCTAGCGCCTATCGGTCTGTGGGGAGCGGCCTATGGCGTGCTCGAAGTGAGGCGCGCCCGAGAGGTAGGAGTGGGCAAGGCGCTGCTGTTGACGGTGCCGGTGGCATCCCTCGGACTCGCTGCTGGGCTGCTCCCCTACGTGTATCTCGTCACCCAAGCAGGAAGCGAGGTGTGGGCATGGGGCGACACGGCGTCATGGAGCGGATTGCTCCACCACTTCTTGCGGGGCGACTACGGGACAACGTCGCTCGCGATTTCGGACAACTCTGCCTCAGCGCTGCACCATGTCGGGACGCTCATGCAGTCGCTACTGTCTCAACTCCATGGCGTGTTCTTTGTCGCGGCGCTGGCCGGCTTTGTGGTGCTCCTGAGCGAGCGTGGTTCGCGTCGGTTTGGGGTCGCGCTCCTGCTGGCGTTTCTCGTTGCCGGCCCGGTCCTTATCTCGCGCTTCAACCTGCCACTCGATGGACTCAGTGAGGGAATCGTCGCTCGCTTCTATCTGCTGCCACTGACCGTGCTGGTGGTGCCGGTCGCTCTCGGCTTGGACGCGGCGTGTGAACGCTTTCGCTTCTCGACGCATTGGCTCCTGCCGATTGCCGTGGCCTTCAGCTGCGGCGGCGTGTTCCGCTGGTTGGACGACGTGCGCTCCCATCACGCGGACTACGTAGAGACGTACTTGGTCGACACGATTCGCTCGATGCCGCCGAACGGTGTCCTACTCGGAGTCGGTGACCAGGAGTTGTTTGGGTTCCTCTACGTGCAAGAAGTCCTGAACCAGCGTCCGGATGTCGTCGTGATCAATATGCCGATGCTGGCTTACGACTGGTACCGCGTGCGAACGGAGACGGCGCTTGGTTTTGAAATCGCCGGCGTCATCGCGCAGAGTTGTGACGAGCCCGGAGAGTCGTGCTGGTCCATTGACTCTGTCAGCGTCGTCGCCTCGTTGTTTCAGCATGGCCGACAGGTCGCGCTCACCACCGTCTACAGCGACGCGATTGCACGAGAGCTGATTATCTACCCTCTCGGCACGTTGATCATGGTCACGACAGCAAGCCGGCCTCCGCCATCACCGGCCGTGCTTGAAGAGATGAATCGGAACATTATCGCGCACTATCAGATACCGGTGCAGCCTCCCGCCTCGGCGAAAGGTTGGAGCGCTTACGTATGGCGACGCTATGGAAACGCGTGGCAGCAGCTATCGGCCGCGTATGTCATGATGGGCCGAGTCGATGACGCGGCGCGCTGCCAGGCGACGGCCGATCTTTATCGATTTCCCTCGGACTAGCCGGTCTGACGAGTGTCCCCACGAGCTTCCCTATGACGACCGTGCACCCGCCCATTCCACTGCTTGACCTCAAGGTGCTCTATGAGCGGCAGCGTGAGGCGCTCGATGCGGCGATCCATCGCGTTCTGGAGTCGCAGGGGTTCATCCTCGGACCAGAGGTCGCGCACTTCGAACGCGAAATCGCCGAGTGGCTTGGCGCCGGTGCTGAGTGCGCGATTGGCGTGGCCAACGGGTCAGACGCGATCGTGCTGGTTCTCCGGGCACTAGGCATCGGCCCCGGTGATCACGTTGTCTGCCCCGCCTACTCGTTTACCTCGACGGCGACCTCGATCTCTCTCGTCGGTGCGACGCCGCGTTTCGCAGACATCGAAGCCGATTCCCTGAACCTCGATGTTGAAAAGGCGATCGAGGCCGTGACCCCAGAGACCAAGGCGCTGATCGTCGTGCACTTGTACGGGCGGGCGGCAAACGTGCCAGAGCTTCGCCGCCGTTTGACAGCGGCCGGGCGCGGGGACATCACAATCATTGAGGACGCCGCGCAGGCGCTCGGTTCGGCTGTTGGGGACACTGTCGTCGGTCAACTCGGCGACATCATGACCACGTCCTTTTTTCCGTCCAAGAACCTTGGATGCTTCGGAGATGGTGGCCTCGTGTTCACTACAGATACGACAGTGGCAGAGCGCGTTCGCACGCTCCGAGCTCATGGCGCCCGTCAGAAGTACAAGGCAGAGTTGGTTGGGCAAAACTCCCGTTTGGATGCCATTCAAGCCGCGGTGTTGCGCGTCAAACTGCCGGCGTTACGAGGCTGGTGTGACGAGCGCAGAGCGAACGCGGCGGCGTATCGGGTGCGCTTTGCGCTGTACGATTGGGGCGATGCCGTCACGTTGCCCCCTGGCGATGAGGGTGGCGTCCACCACATTTACAACCAGTTGAACCTGCAGGTTCGAGACCGAGACGGGTTGGTGGCACACCTCAACGCGCATGGAATCGGCTCTGCGGTCTACTATCCCCACACCCTCCCGGATCAGCCGTGCTACGCGGATTTGCCGAGCGCTTCGCAGTCGTTTCCCGTGTCGACTCGCGCTGCGCAGCGTTCACTCGCGATCCCGGTCTATCCAGGCCTATCGGTCTCTGACGTCGACCGAGTCGTCACGACGATCGCCCAGTTTTATGGCGTGTAGCTGCGAGGCGTCGCTCCGCGCGCGAGTTCACTCGCCAAGTCTTGATACCCCGCCCGCTGGGCGTATCGAATAGCGTTTCGGCGGCCAGCCGTTGAGGGTGGCCACAGCTGCAACGCATGCAGCTGTATCTCGATCGCCCGGTCGAGCTGTTCGCGCCCCGCCCAAATCACGGCCATCGCGGTGAGGGAGTTGGGTCGTGTCGGTGCGAGATTCTGAGCGAGTGAGAAGGCTGCCAACGCGGCGTCTACTTCGCCTTCGTAGAGCATCCGTGAGGCGCGGAAGTTCCAGTGCATCGCGAGCGTCGTCCGCGCAAACATGAGGTCGCCTCCTGCAGCCCCCAAGGCGTCGCGTGCGTAAAGAGGAGCAGCGCCTTGGCAGTAGCTGCGATCCAGCGGGGTGCACTCGTCGCCGCGTTCTCGCGAGGCGTGGAGCGTTTGCATCGGCCAACGATGCTGGCGCGTGACCCCTGGAGGCATCGGGTGAAAGATGTTCGAGTTCTCCCAGTAAATGGTGCGTTCGCTGATCTGCGCGGTGAGCACCTCCCCGATTCGGTCGTAGTAGCCACCGTTTCTAGAGGTGATCCAGCTGTTAAAGACGGCTTCGCTCACCAGCGGATACGGGAGCCTAGGCAGGATGTAGCCAGCGCGTTCGGCGGACGAGATGATGCCGGTCTCGACCGCTGCTACGTCCGGGCGCACGCCAAGCCCCGCGGAGAGATAGAGGTGGCTGGCGGAGACGGTATCAGTCGCCGTGAGTATCAGCGCGTCGACGTCCGCTAGCGCGAGCGTCGCGACCGCGTGATCTTCGGCAGATGCGTCTCGTGCGATACCGTCGAACTCATTGCCGAGTGAGGGGATCAGCATCGCGAGCACCAAACAGGCGCTGGCGTGGGGGAGATACTGAGCGATGGAGGCGACGGCGTCGCCACCTCGTCGTGCGATCGCGCAGGCAGCGGCGGTTCCACCTGTCAACGCCGCGAAGCCGATGAGCCACGTCGTCAGTTGTCCGTTCTGGTGATCGATGAGGCCCATCGGATTGACGAAAATGGCGTATCCGATGTCGATAACCACGAAGGCGCTCGCGACCCGGAAGCCGTGCCAGTTGCGCACCGCGCCGACGGCCAGCGTGAGCGACCCAATCGGGATCAGGAGCCCTAGGCTCGCGACGAGCTGCCGCCAAAATGCCAGGCCCGCTGTTCGCGCGCCGGCAAGCGTCGGGGTCATCTGGTTCTCGTAGGCCTCTCGAATCTGGGCGCCCGTGATGTGGTCCCAAAGTCGGTCGAGCGTGCTTGGGTCTCCCCAGTTGTGCAGCGGTTGTCGCAGCGCCGCGACGTAGAGGTACGCGTAGGCAGCGACTGCGGCGGTCCCGACGAGCAGGCCGACGAGGGCAGCGTTGCGACGAGCGGCGCGGGGCGTGGCGAACCACGTCGCACACACGAGAATTGGAAACAGCAGCCGGCTTACGGCGTGGTTGGCGACCCCGAGCCCAGCGAGCAGCGCCACGACGACAGCGAGGCGCGCGTCTCCGCGCTTCTGGAGCCACGCGAGGGCGGCCAAGGCGCCGACCGCCAGAGCCGTGTGCAGCGCGTACACCTCCGCGACAGCCGCGTGTAGCGACAAGGTTCCGCTGCTCGCCACCAGCGCGCCTCCCAGCGCCATGACGATCGCGATGGATGTGGCGGGCTGCGAGGCACGAAGCCACGAGAACGCCGCCACAACTGTGAGGAGCGTTGCACCTGCGCTCAGCGCAGCGATCCTGAAGGGCAGCGCACCCGCCGGCATGCTCGCCGCGACATACCCGCTCATGGTGTAGAGCGGGAAGCCTGTCGCGTGCGGGACGCCCAGCGACGCGGAGGCCGTCACGAAGTCGCCCGCGTCCAGCGACGAGAGCGCCATGCAGACGCGAAGCAGTAGCCAGATGAAAAGAACGCACATCGCGAACAGCCCAATGCGGTCCTCAAGAGGTGAGCGCAGAGTCATCGTCGCTTCGGAAGATTTCGGGTCGATCTGGACACGAGAGCCATTCGGGAATTGGATGTCACATCGTACCCTATTCGCTGTGCTGCTCGCCATGTCCCTACACGTTGTTCCTTCGCCTCAAGCGGTGACCGAAGCACGCGCTCAACTCGCGGTTGCTAAGGTGGTGGTGATTAAGGTGGGTTCGAGCGTGCTCGTGGGTGAGGAAGGCTCGCAGCTCGACAGGATGGTCTTCGCCCCGCTCGTGGCCGATATCGCGCGCCTCATACGCGCGGGGCGCCGCGTGGTGCTCGTCAGCTCGGGGGCCGTCGCCGTTGGCCGTCGCGCTACAGGCAGCGACACCGGCCCGCTGCGTCTCGCCCAGAAACAGGCGCTCGCCGCGATAGGGCAGCCGCGCTTGATGCAATTCTACGCGGATGAGTTCGCGTTCTACGACCTTCATGTCGCCCAGGTCCTGCTGACACGCGCGGACCTCGCGGATCGCGAACGTTTCCTCAACGCTCGCCGCACCGTACGCGCGCTCTTCGATCGCGGAGATGTCGTGCCAATTGTGAACGAGAACGACACAGTCGCTACGGCGGAGCTCCGCTTCGGCGACAACGATCGTCTCGCCGCACTCGTCTCGCACGCGGTGGACGCGTCAGCGCTGGTTATTCTGTCCGACGTCGATGCGCTCTACACGGCGGATCCTCGGGAGGTCCCGGATGCGACGCCGATTGAGGCAGCGTTTGGAGATGATGAACACTTGTCGTCGCTCGCCTCGGAGCCCCAAGAGGGCGCCTTAGGAACAGGCGGAATGGCGTCCAAGCTACGGGCCGCGCAGGTGGCGTGTGCACGCGGGATTCCGACGGTCATCGCGTCGGGTCGACGGGCCGGCGTGGTGACGGAGGCCCTGAGTGGCCCTGGTAACGGTACCCTGCTGCTGCCAGGGCAGAGCAGCTTGTCGTCTCGGAAGGCGTGGATTGCCCACGGCGCGGCGGCGTCGGGGACAATTCATGTTGACGCCGGGGCGCGTCGAGCGCTCGTCGAACGTGACTCAAGTTTGTTGCCCGCTGGCATCGTCAGCGTAGATGGAGAGTTCACGGTCGGCGCGATGGTCAGACTCTGTTTGGAGGGGATGATCGTCGGCCACGGTCTCGCCTCGCAGTCGGCCTCCCGACTGAGGCTGGTCGCGGGCCAAGGCTCCCGCGCGATTGATTCGAAGCATGGCAGCGCGCGCGGAGGTGTGGCAGTGCATCGCGACGATCTGGTTCTCCACGAGACCGAGGCGCACGCGGAGACGCAGAAGGAGCCCACATGAACGCGAACTTGAACGCCATTCCAGCGCGGGCACTCACTATCGTCGCCGTGCTTCTGCCATGCATGCTTCTTGGCGTGCATGCCGCGCTGCTGGCCGGTGTCCAGGGCGCGTTCTGCATCGACGACGCGTACATCACTTTTCAGTACGCTCGAAATGTCGTCGACGGACATGGGCCCGTGTTCAACCCCGGTGAACGCGTCGAGGGTTACACCAATTTTTTCTGGATGCTGCTCTTGTCCGGCCTTCACGCTGCGCGGACTGACCTAGAAGTGAGCTCCCGCGTGTTGGCGTTTGTGTTCGCGCTTGCGCTAATCATCGGTGGAACCGGATGGCTGAGTCGCCGACACTCTCCGATGGTCGCGCTCACTTTCGGAGCCTTGCTTGCCCTAGACGCGTCGTTCGCGCGCTGGTCGCAGGACGGCCTGGAGACCGTCATGTTCTGCGGTCTTGTCGTGCTCGGCGCGATGCGTCGGCAGGACGAGCTCACGAAGCGAAGCGAGCTCCCTGTATCTGTTATCTTCTTCGTGCTCGCTGCGCTGACGCGGCCTGAAGGCTACCTTGTCTTCGCCCTTTCTTGGTTCGTCGGGCTGTTTCGCGGCTCTCCGCTTCGTGACCGAGCGAAGTGGGCGGGGCTAGAGGCTGCGGCGTTCCTGGTGCCAACCATGGCGCATGTCGGCTGGCGCTTCGCCTATTATGGGATGTGGCTGCCGAACACCTTCTACGCCAAAGTCGGCACGAGCGGCGCGCAGGTGGACCGCGGCATCGACTACACGACCGCGTTCTTGTTTGAGACACGCGGGCTCTTGATTCTGGCTATGATGGCGCTCGTCGGGCTGACGATTCGGCGCAAACCGTCGATCGCCGAAGTGTGGGCCGGCAGCCTCGCGCTGTGCTGCATTGGTTATGTGACGGCTGTTGGAGGTGACTGGATGGGCCCAGGACGCTTCCTGGTTCCAGCAGTGCCGCTTTTGCTGCTGGCCGTGCTGCCTCGCCTCGACCTGTTGTCCGGCAGAACGTTGGTAGCAGCGCTGGCGGCACTCGCGATTGCCGGCTCAGTAAGCGGTTGGCGGTCTCATACAGCGGAGCGCGAGAGTCTGATCGCGGAACGCCCACTATCGGAGGCGCGCACCGCTCTCGGACAATTCTTCGCGGAGCAGGCTCCGGAGGACGCGCGTATTCTCACCGGCGAGATCGGGGCCATCGCGTGGTTCTCGGAACGCTATGTGCTCGACCTCTACGGGCTGATCGATCCGCATCTGG
>JBLFZA010000035.1:0-23812 GCA_047610025.1 Bradymonadia bacterium
GCGCCGCTGAACAAGACCACGTCTTTTCGGTCGACCGTGGAGGCCAGTCCGTTCAGCTGACGCTGACCCCAGAGGTGCGCACCGTCGTCGCCGAATTCCAGGCGGAACGTCTGGAGACCTTCATCGGGTTCGCCGGCCTGCGCGGCCCGCAAATCTATGCGGCCGGCAACACGATCACCGTGCCCTGGCCTTCCCGATTGTGGTTTGCATTACGCGATGCCGTTGTTGAGACAATCGGCTTCATTGGTGCAATCTTCATGGGCCTGCTCTTCCTCATGATCGGCCAGGTAGACAGCTCAAACTTGGGTGGCCCCCTCATGATCGCCGATGTCGCCAACCGAGCGGCACAAGGAGGCTACCTCTCGTTCCTACAGTTCATGGCCAAGATTTCGATCAACCTCGGCATGGTAAACCTCATGCCGATCCCAGGGCTGGACGGCGGTAACTTGGCGCTTCTGCTCGCCGAGGGGATCAAGCGCGAGCCCTTGTCGTACCGAACCCGGCAGATCATCGGGTACGTCGGCATGGTCTGCATCATTCTGCTCATGGTTCTGGTCTTCAAGAACGACATCGAGCGTTACTGGGTCGACATCGCGGATTGGCTGAACTCGTGAGCTATGTGCCGCCGCCTCCAGTGGTGGTCCATCATCGCCTCGCGGTAGATACCTCAAGCGACGTACAAAGTGTCGCCTTAGAGCGTGACGGGCACGTCATCGACGAGCTTCGCTTCTCGCGACGAGCTCACTCACGCGGATTGATGGGCCGTTTGGATGAAGCCATCCGACGGCACGACTTGGAGTGGTCGGACCTCGACACCCTCGTCGTTGGCCTCGGCCCAGGCAGCTTCACCGGCCTCCGTGTCGCACTGGCAGTCGTGAAAGGGATCGCGATGAGCGGCGGCGCTAATGCGATCGGCGTCTGCTCGCTCGTCGGATTCCCCGCGAGCCTGCCTCATGGCCATCTGTGCGCCGTCGCGTGGAACGCGCATCAGGGGTTGCTCTACGGAGGCGTGTACCGCTCTGGGGCTTCGGCCGAGTGCGTGGTTCCAGCCGGCGTCTACAAACCACAGGAGTTTGCTGCGCGCCTCCCGAAGGCCGGCTGCCTCTGCGTTGGCGACGGTTTCGATGTCTTCGCTGAGCACTTCGCGGATCGCGGCGGAGATATCAGCCCCGGCCTGCCGCAGGCGAGCGCCGCCGGATTGCTTCTCTATGCGCGAGCACATTGTCTTGAGGCAACCAAGGCGCAAACGCTGGAGCCAACGTACTTCAGACGCTCGGAAGCAGAAGACGCCTGGGACCGTAAGCATGGTGTCGGCGCTCCCCCCGTCGAAGGCGAGCTTTAACCCGCTCGTCAGGGAGACCTTAAGGCTACGCACAGGAGCGCGTTCGGAAGCCTCGGTTGAGACGTTCTCTGCTCAGCCCTAGAGCTGGATTTCCAACGACGCGACGGCGGAGAGGGTGATGCCTTCGTCCGGAAAAGGCCGGCCCCATGGCGAGGGTTCCACGGCAAACACGAAGACAACGCGGCTGTCGTCTCGTGCGAAGCGCCTAAGGTCATCGAAGTACGCGATCTCCAGCGTGTCGTTGGTTTGCCCCTCCTCGAACCCTTCGCCAAAGGCGACAAGCGTGCGTTGGTCATCGGTGTCGACGACATAAATCGAAATGCGATGAATCATCGACAGGTCAATGCCCGATGGGTCTAGCGCCGCCATGCGCGCGTCGAGCAAGTACAACCCGGACGCGTCACCGGGATCGTACGTGAAACGAAAGCGCTTTCGAACCTCGACGACATCCGCGCTGAAATCCGTCGACTCGATGCGAATCTCGGTTGAGATGTCGTCGATGATCTCTGTCGTGAAACAGCCCGAGGCGCAAACCGCGACGAGAGCCGCGACAAGCAGCAACGGTATCGATTGAGCGGGGCGAGCGAGCCATAAAGTTATCATGGCCGCATCCTGACGAGCCTCGTCGTTCGGCGCAAGCCCCAGCGACGCCATCGTTGACCGAGTGTTTGCGACGGGAGAGAGTAGTCTCACGCTCCACATCATCGAGAGACCATGAGACGAACGACTGCACTGGCAACCCTCTTGCTCCTACTCGCTGGCTGCGGCGACACCGATGGCGAGTCGACCCCTGAGTCAGACGTGCGTGATGCGACGGAGGATAACGACGGTGAGACCGACACCGAGGATGTCTTCGATATCCGCGATCTCGATGACGCGGACGAGGCGGACGACGCCAGTGACGTCATGCCCGACGCCACGGTGGTCAACAGTCTCACGTGCCTCGACAGCAGCATAACGCTCACGTTCACGCCAGGGTCGGAGTCCGAGCTCGCGCTAGCGGTAGAGGGGGCGTCGCTCCCGATGGCCGCCGGGTTTCTCGGGCGGGAGCTCGATCGGGAAGTAGAGCTGACCGCCGTCTGCGACGATGGCCGTCTTGTCCCGGAGGGGGTCATCGCGTTGACGCCGATCTTCGAGCTGAATGCGGAGAGCCCACTGCGCTTTAACCGCCGCTATTTCTTCAGCTCCCCTTTCGCGAGCAGCATTGTGCCCGAAGGCGCGAAGCCGTCGGACATGCGCGTCTATTGGCAGCCCGGCGCCGATGCGCCGGTCACAACGCCGGTGGTCGTCAACATGCAGGAGAACTTGTTCGCCTCGACGATTCGATTCGAGACCGAGCTAACAGGCCGTTTCCAGGTGGGTGTTCCCGACGACTCTGGCCAAGACGAGTCTCGCTTGTGGACCTACCGTGCCGTCACCGGCGTCTCGATGGGTGCGATGGGCGCAAGCATGTTGGCGGCGCGCAACCCTGACGCGTTCGACATTGTCGGCCCAATGGGTGGGCCCGCTGAGTGGGTGTATCTGATGCACTTCCTCCGTAACTACGGCATGGGAGGCTTCGGCCTAGCGCCTGAGTTTGGCGATGTTGGTGGAGTCGAAGCGACGGAAGAGTACGAGCACAAAATGAGCTACAACAACTGGTGGTACCCCACAGGGGAAGGCTCTGGCGGCACGTTCGACCGAGACAGCTTCATCGAAATCTTCACCGACCTCGCGCTCTCGGTCGGCAACTTCGCTACCTACTCCGACACGAGCCCCTTCGCCGCCCCTGGGCTCAGCGACGAGGTGCTGTTGCAGCCCGCAGAACAGCGCTGCTACGTCGGCGCGACGTGCCCTCCGGACGACGCGGAGAGCACCTTCACCATCGCCTCCGGCTTCTTCGACGAAGAGTACAACCCCGACGGTACGCTGCCCGTCATCACGTTCTGCGACGGGGAAGGCAGCCGGGACACGACCATCCCATTCGACCGAGCGTGCGATATCGATTTCAACGGCGTGCCGGATGAAACAAACCGTGGCCTCTATACCGAGGGCTGTGAACAACGTCGGGCTGTTGATATCACCTACGCCGTAGACGTGAACGGAAACGGTGTCCGCGACTTCGGCGAGCCGGTGATTCGAAACTTCTACGAGCCATACCTTGATGTCGGCACAGACGAGCTCGCCTCCGCGGACGAACCAGGATTCGACGCTCTGAGTAACCCGGACCCCTCTGGCGACGACTACGACTACGTGTCAAACCCGCGCGGCACAGAAGGGAACTGGCTCTACGATGAGGGAGAGTCTTATGAAGACGTGGGAATCGACGGCGTCGCGGGCACTGCTCAATTGGCCGACGGCGGATACGACTTCGGAGAAGGCAACGAACAGTTTGACTACAACCCAAACGTCGCAAACGTCTTTGACACGTTCAGCCCACGCCACCTTTTGGACGCCATGTCGACCGAGCAACGAGGTGCGCTGACTTGGTATATGGACGCCGGAATTCGCGACCTCTTCAACTTCGCCGTGGGCGCAAACCAGCTCGTCGGGGCGATGCATTCGCTGGGCATGAATGTGCGCGTCTATGACGAACTGCGCAGCATCCAGGACCTCTCCGCCGTTGAAGCGGACGATTACGACTTCACCGCCGTCGACTACGAGAACCTCGGGGAGCACGTCTACCTCAGGTACGGCTCGCTCGACGCAGACGACGAGGAGATTTGTTTCGGTGACGGCAAGCACGTTGGAACCGTTCCGCAGATCGCCAATCGCTTGCTGACCATGCTGGGGTTCGTAACGAACCGCTTCCCGAACGGTGATCGCTCGCCCATTTCGACGCCCTTCCCGCTTCCTAGTGGGACCTACTTCGCACCGGACCCCAACACCGGCGGCGTCATGAAATACTCCATTGCGTTTCCACCAGGCTACGAACGAACGGCGTGCAACGACGGTCTCGATAACGATGGCGACGGCCTCGTAGACGGCTTCGATGATGCCTGTCCGCACGCTGCTGCGCTGAGCGAGAGCGGCGAAGACGTCAACTACTGCAACGATGGCATCGACAACGATGCCGACGGCGACGCCGATGATGAGGACAGCGATTGCCCCGGCGACGGAACCAGCGAATGGCCGGTGGGCTCCCCGTACCGTGACGTTCACTTCCCCGTCGTTTACCTATTGCACGGCTACGGCCAGTCGCCGGAAGACCTGCAGGTCACGGCCCTTCCCTTCTCCACGTACATGGCGCAGGGCATTTGGCCGAAGGTCATCTTGGTGTTCCCAGACGGCTACTGCGGAGACATCGAGGTCACGCAGTGCACAGATGGCGTCGACAACGACGGCGATGGAGTTGTCGACGTCGACGATGAGGGGTGCTCGGAGAGCGGAGGACGCGCAGAGTCGGGGCAGCGCATCGCATACTGTGAGGACGGCGTCGACAATGACCGAGATGGTGTCGCGGACCTCGACGACGGGGGTTGCCGTTCCGCGGAGTGGAACTCCGAAGCCAACTGCGTGCAGGGTAACTTCTACGTGAACCACGTCTCGTACGGGGATGGGATGGCGGGCGGGCCCGCCTATGAAGACTCGTTTTTCTCGTTGATTGGACATGTTGACGAGACGTACCGGACGCGTGCTCCGGAAACTCTATAGCGCGTCTCGTGCTCAGAGGCTTTGGGGTGGCTCCGTTTTGGCGCGTCCGCGCGGCGAGTGATAAGTTGCACTTCCGACCCTAGATTCCCACGAGCCTGATGGCTAACGAGCCCATCTTGATTCTTGCCGCTCACGCGGCAGGCGAAAGCCAGCTGACGCAAGCGCTCTCGCAGGCCAGCTACGAGGTGTACGCTGCGGACTCTGCGGACGCGTTTCTGCACGCGGTCTCCGCAACACGATTCCCGGTCGTCATCTTCGGCGTTGAGCGAGCGGAGATGTCGCCAGCAGCGCTCGCCGCCAAGGTCATCGAAGCGCAGCCGGACACGATGACTATCGTGGTAGGACCGACGCCAACGAGGGAGATGCTGAGCGCAGTTATGCGCGCCGGGGCAGCCGATTACATCGTTGAGTCGGACGACCACAGCACACTGCTACAGCGTATGGCGGCGTGTCTCAAACTGCGCTCGCGACGTCGAGAGCGGGCGCGCGCGTGGCAGCGTCGCGCGAAGGCAGCAGAGCACCAGGTCACCGAGTTAAAGTCCCTCATGAGCGACCGCACCTTGCCGGCGCACTTCATCGAGTTCGGCGACTACGCGCTTGAGCAGTTTATGGAGATTGAGCGGCGCGCCCTGGAGCTTGAGCGACGCATTGCTGCGTTCGAACAACCAGCCGGAGCCGACGACAACAACACGATCGTGGACGCCTGGATAGCGCACTTTGACCGTGAGTTCAGCGACGGCGTGCGAACTCTAGGCCCGCAGCTTCGCATGGAATTCGCCGCCCCGTTCAGCACAGGCGGTGAAATCCTGGACAAGCTGAGTGAAACGCAGCCCTCCATCCTATTGATATCGGACCAGCTCCCCGACATTCCGTCGGAGCTTGTCATTCAAACAATCACCAGCCGATACCCCGCTCTACGCACTGTAGTGGTGCGCGGTTGGGGCACCCCGGAACGTGCCGTTTCGCTGATCTCAGGCGATGCCGACCGACCGGTGGAAGCACCGATGCCGACTGTCGACCACCTGATCGACGCGCTCAAAGAAGCGCGTCGACAGTGCCTCGACACGTCGGTAGGCCGGCAGTTCGCCGAGAAGTTCAAGCGACGCCACGAGGAGTTCCTGCGGCGCCTCGCCGAACTGAAGGCTGGCATCTAGCGGCGGTGGTCGCCAGCTGGGCGCTACAGGCCTTCTGGAATCTCTTCTAAAACGCCCACATAGGGCAGATTCCGGAAGTGTTGATTGTAGTCCAATCCGTACCCGACAACGAACTTGTCCTCGATGCTGAACCCGAGGAAGTCGATTTCAACGGGCGTTTTCCGACGGGACGGCTTGTCGAGCAGCGACACCACTCCGATGCTCGCGGCGCCTCGGGCCTTCATGACGTCGAGCAACGCCTTCATCGTTGTTCCCGTGTCGACGATGTCCTCGACGACCAAGACGTCTCGACCGGTGATGTCGAGGCTAAGGTCCGAGCCAAAGCGCACGTTGCCCGTTGAAGAGGTCCCCTCGTACGAGTGAATGGCGACGGTGTCGAACTGGACCGGCGTCTCAATGCAACGCGCGAGGTCTGCGAAAAAGGGAATGGACCCTTTCAACACGCAGACCAAGATGAGATTTTTTCCTTCGAAGGCGCTAGAAATCTCACGGCCAAGCTCGCGAACTCGCTCTGCAATCTGCTCTTCGGTCAGTAGCGGGGTGATCACCGCATCGCTCGCGCTTGGCATGCTCGTCTCCTAGATCCAGCTGTTGTTCATAAGCTCGCCAAACCCACCACCACCGGGGATGATGTAGTCCAGCTCGTTAAGTCCTGTCTCTTCATCGCGACGCTCACCGAACCCGGTTCGAAGAACGTCTTCAGGCGACATGCCTCGGTCAAGCCGAAGCGCGTAGAGGTGCACCTCGGGGTGGCGTCTCTGCATCGTCTCGATGAACTTGGGCGTGATGATGAGGTTCATCGTAATGACCGCCGTCGGATTTTCTCCGTGATGGCCTTTGTAATAGTCGATCGCCTCGGCGAGGCTCGAACCCGTAGCGCCCATCGGGTCAGGGAAAAGCACGTAGCGGTCGTCGATCGTCCCCCCCACCTTCTCGCCGTTGATCGTCGCGCCAATCACCACCCCATCTGCGTTGACATTGCGCGCCATGATGAGGTGATCTTGCCGGATGTTCTCCGGCGTAAGCACGCGGTTGCACAGGTCGTAGCAGGTCATCGCAGGCAGAATACCAGCGCGCGCCACATCGACCACGACCACCTTCGTGTCGGGGTCGAGAACCGAGCCTCGGAAGACCCCTCGCGCCGTCGTCGCCGCCATTCGCGTCTGCGACTCGATGACTCTGCGCGGCAGGCCGTGGTTGACCACCGAGATAAACAAGTGGCGATACAGCTCGCGCATCAACTCGTTGAAGGCCGGCTGTGTCGTACTCGCTGCGCAAAGCCTCGCCAGCAGGCCCAGCGAGAAGGGATCGCCGAGAATGTGTACATTGTCGCCATACGCGTGCGGGACTTCGCTCAGCGTGTAGTGCGGGGTGTCGTAAGCGTGCTCGCGCATCACGGTCTCCAATGACGAAGGGTGCGGGCTCCCCTACCAGCACGGGGGCCAGCGCGCCACGACGGATCTTTGCTTCTTCGCGGGATTCACGACGTCAACGCGATGTCGCTACGGCGTGAGTGTTGGTTCTCCGTACTCAGCCGGCGTCACGACAATCGCAACTCCCCGCTCGACGGTCACAGGTAGTTCGATGAACGCGTGCGGTCTGACCAGGCGGACAGAACGTGCTCCGGTACGCAGGACCAGCGCTTGTTCTCCGATGAGAGGCGTGCTGAGTCCGGTATCCTGTCCGTCGATCTCGACGCGATACCAACCAGACAGAGGCTCAGCGAGCGACAGCGTTCCATAGGCGACCGCCTCGTCGGAGGCCGTGACGCCACGGCGGGGCAGTCTTGGCTGCAGCCGCATGTCGAAGAAGGTGTCGAACACTAACTCGCTCTCGTACGCACGAAACGATGGGCTGTCCGGTCGGATCTCGAGCGCATAGGTCGCGAAGATGTTGAGACCCGAAAGCCGAAGAGGTGGATCGGTTCGACCCACGGATTCTCCCGCGAGGAAGGC
The DNA here is from genome assembly GCA_047610025.1 of Bradymonadia bacterium. Taxonomy (GTDB): domain Bacteria; phylum Myxococcota_A; class Bradymonadia; order REDH01; family REDH01; genus JBLFZA01. Next base: position 8,085 of record JBLFZA010000035.1, read on the forward strand.
TTCGCCCGGAGGATCACTCGACAGCAACACGACTCCTTCGATAACCCGAGGCGACAACGCGATCTCCTCACGTACGCCAGCGGGAAGCGTGCGCTCAAACACATCCACAAAGTGGCCAACGGCGCGAACCTCGATGGTCGAGGTCTCTCCCGACTGGAGGGCGATGCGACGGTCCGCGCCCATTCCCCCGATGAGCTGACCGTTGAGGTAGACCTGTGCCCCAGAGGGCAGCTGAGAGAGCAACACGATCGCCTCATCCAAGGCGACAGCTTCAAGCTCTACCTGCAGCGGCGGGGTTTCCTCGCCCATTACGATCGTCTCCATCCACGGTTCAAACCCCTCCGCCCGGACTTCCAGCACGTGGTCACCAGGGCTGACGTGATCAAGCACCCACGGAGGACCTCCCACGATTCTGACCCCATCGAGGTGCAGCGTCGCGGTGCTAGGCTCCGCGCTCACGACCAAAGGGCTCGCGGCGGCGTCGTCCTTCAGGAGCAGCGCCGCAGCGAGCACCAGGGCGATGATGAGCGCGACGACCGTGAACGCCCAAATCTGCCGGCGGCGCCGAACGGAGTGCCCAAGATTACCCAAGTCGTTGGACACCAGCGACGCGGAGTCCATCCGTTGCACGGGCAAATCGATGACATCATCGGACAAAATCACCGACGCCAAAGCATCGTCCGATGCCCGCAAACCCAGGGGGTCGTCGGCCGTCTCGACGACGACATGCACGCCATCTTTGCCGCCCTGTTCCTCATTGGCCATCCACACGCGGGTGGCATCGTCGTCCTCGCCATCATCGTCCTCGATCGCGAGGTCGAGCGCGTGAATACGGCGGTACTCCTCCACATCAGCCGCGGTGACGAATTGCTCGAACTCTTGACGCTTGGCAGTCTCGTTGGCGATCTCGTCATCAAAGTTCTTTCGCATCCATTCGGAGAGGCGTGTGCGGTCGTAGCGAGGCTGCACACTGTCGAGGAAGGTCCCGAGCGCCTTCGCCATCTCTCCAGCCGTTTGGTAGCGCTCGTCAGGGTCCTTCGTGAGTGCGTTGAGGACGATTCTGTCCAACGCCGCCGGGATTCGTTTGTTCCGTTCTGATGGCGGTTTGACGTCTGCGTGCCTGACCTTCTCCAGCGTCGCGAAATCAGTCTCCCCGTGAAACAGGCGGCGCGCCGTGAGCAGCTCCCACAGGAGCGTGCCTGCAGCAAAGACGTCCGACCTGTGGTCCAGAGATGCGCCCGCGACCTGCTCCGGTGACATGTACCCGAACTTGCCCTTCAGCACGCCGACCTGGGTCTTCTCATTGCTCGTGGCCGCGCGGGCGATGCCGAAATCGATGACCTTCACGGACCCGTCATATGACACGAGCACGTTCTGTGGGCTGATATCGCGGTGAATAATCCGTAGCGGCGTCCCGCTCTCATCGAGCTTTTGATGAGCATAGTCGAGCCCCTTACAAGCCTGTGCCACGAGGTAGCACGCTTGGGTGACGCTCATGATCTTCCGACGCTTGCGCAGCCAGTTCTGCAGCGCCAGCAGGTCCTTGCCGGCGATGTACTCCATCACAATGAAGTACGAATTCTCTAGCCGACCCAGTTCGTAGATTTCGCAGATGTTGCGGTGGTGCAGTTGCACCGCGATCTTCGCCTCGTCGACGAACATCCGGATGAACTCATCATCCTCGGCGAGATGCGGAAGAATCCGTTTAAACGCGAGGTGCTGCGAGACGTCCGGCGCATCGAGCGGGCGAGCGCGAAAGACCTCCGCCATCCCACCAATGCTGATGCGCTCAAGCAAACAGTGACGACCGAAGATGGTCGGGCGAAGAACGGACAAAACACCACGTAGGCGATGAGCGAGGAGAGCTGCAGACTACCCGTCCGGCCGCGCCCTCGTCAATTTGCAGCCACTGCGATCGGCCGCATCGAGCAAGATGAGAAAGCCAGCACCGCCGATTGCGCTACAGAGGGCCGTTTGATAGCGACCGCGCGACGTTTTACTCAGGCCGCACCGCGGCAGCGACCCGCCGAGAGGCCGACATGACGCCCGACCAGATCCGAGACGCCTACCTAAAGTTCTTCGCCGACCGCGAGCACGAGGTTGTGGCATCGAGCGCGGTGGTGCCGGAAGGCGACAAGAGCCTGCTCTTTACGAACGCGGGCATGAACCAATTCAAGGACGTGCTCCTTGGTTTGGAGAAGCGAGACTACGTTCGAGCAGCGAGCGTGCAGAAATGCGTGCGCGCCGGCGGAAAGCACAACGACCTCGACGAGGTCGGTAAGAGCCCGCGGCACCTGACTTTTTTCGAAATGCTCGGGAACTGGTCATTCGGTGAATACTACAAGCGCGAGGCCATCGCGTGGGCGTGGCAGTTCGTCACCAACGTGCTCAGGCTCGATGAGAGCCGGCTCTTCGTCTCCGTCTACGACACGGACGACGACAGTTACGACATCTGGCGTAATGAAGTCGGAATCCCCGAGCAGCAGCTCACCCGGCTCGGCAAGGAAGACAATTTCTGGGCGATGGGACCAACTGGACCCTGCGGGCCGTGCTCCGAGATCTATTTCGACCTCACGCCGGGAGCCGGTGACGACGCTTGGAAGCCCGGGTTCGACGAAAGTCGCTTCATCGAGTTCTGGAACCTCGTGTTCATGGAGAGCGACGCGCAGCAGGACGGCTCGCTGATTCCGCTGCCAATCCAGTCGGTTGATACGGGAATGGGGCTCGACCGCATCGCCTACCTCATCACCGGGCAGGACAGCGTCTTCAAGTCCGACCTCTTCTCCCCGACACTCGAGAAGATTCACGCGATGCTCACTGGGGAGTCTGTTGAGGCCTCCACGCTCTGGGAGCGCGACGACTTCTCAAGCTACTGCGTCATAGCGGACCATGTGCGCACCGTTCTGTTTAGTATCGTGGATGGCGCCCGGTTCTCCAATGAGGGTCGCGGCTACGTCCTTCGACGCATCCTTCGCCGTGCTGTGCGCTCCGGTCGCGAGCTCGGCTTTGAAGGACCCTTCATGCACGAGGTCTGCGACGCGGTCGTCGAGAACTTCCAGCACGTCTATCCGTCGCTTCGGCTAAAGGGCCGCGAAGCAGCCACGACCATTCGACAGGAAGAGGAGCGCTTCTTTCGCACGCTAGAGCGCGGCATCGCGCTCTTCGAAGAGCGCATCGATTCGGCAAAGAGTGCCGGCGACTCAGCCCTCTCCGGGGCGGATGTCTTCCAACTCTACGACACGTTTGGGTTTCCTGCCGATCTCACCGAGATCATGGCTCAGGAACGTGGAATGAGCGTCGACATGGCGGGCTATGTGACCGCTATGCAGGAGCAGAAGGAGCGCTCGCGCGCCGCAGATTCTCGGTATGAGGACGCGGGGGAGTGGCGCATCCTCGCGGAGGGCGCAGCCAACACATTCGTCGGGTACAACAAGCTAGAGGTCACGACCTCGGTGTTACGCTTCCGCGAGCACGACGGCCGCGTTGACCTGACTCTTCGAGAGAGCCCCTTCTACGCTGAATCCGGCGGCCAAGTTGGCGATGCCGGCGAAGTGACCACGGAAGACGGCAGCGTCACGATCGTCATCGACGACACTCGAAAGACGACCGCTGGCATCACGCTCAGCGGGTATCTCGCCGACGGCCGACTCGACTCTGAGAAGCTCAGCCAGCCCGTCACTGCACGGGTCGATGCGTCGCGGCGCGCCGATATTGCGGCGCATCACACCGCCACTCACCTGCTGCACACCGCGTTGCACAAGCACGTCTCGAAGGACGCGTTTCAGGCGGGCAGCCTAGTCGCGCCCGATCGCCTCCGCTTCGACTTCAGCTACGAGCGCCCGGTAACGGACGATCAGGTTGCTCGCATCGAGGCGTGGGTGAACGGGCAAATCGAAGAAGACGATGCCGTCATCGTGCATGAAGATATCGCGCTAAGCGAAGCCGAAGAACGCGGCGCGATGATGATGTTCGGCGAAAAGTACGGCGAGCGCGTGCGCATGGTGCAGGTCTCCGACTACAGCTTGGAGCTTTGCGGCGGCACGCACGTACAAAGAACTGGCGCGCTCGGGTACTTCCGCGTCGTCGCGGAGTCAGGAGTTGCCGCGGGAACCCGTCGCATAGAAGCCATCGTTGGTGCGTCGGCTATCGCAGCGGCAGAGGCCGACCGCGCCCAATTGCGACGGTTGGCACACGCCCTGAAGTCACCCACCGCGCAGCTCGAGGACCGTGTCGCCAAGCTCGACGCAGAAAACCGCGAGTTGGAGCGTAAGCTGCAGTCGTTGACACAGGTTCAAGCGAACGCAGTAGCCGGAGACCTCGTCAATCAGGCCGTCGACGTGGCCGGAGTGGCCGTGCTGGCCGCCGAAGTTCAAAGCGACTCCCGCGACGCGCTCCTCGCGATGGCCGATGGCCTACGCGACAAGCTGCCAGAGTCCGCCATCGCGCTGCTTGCCGCCAAGGTGGACGGCAAGCCTGCGCTGATCGTGATGGTGACAGACGCGGCGTTCAAGGGGCACAAAATCAAAGCTGGGGACCTCATTAACGACGTCGCATCACACGTCGGAGGGCGCGGCGGTGGTCGGCCGACGCTCGCGCAAGCCGGCGGCAGCAAGCCTGAAGGGATCGCCGATGCGATCGCAGCGTTCGTACCCGCCGTGCAGGCTCGACTGAGCTAGAGCATTTCGTATTCTTCCGCAGGCTCTTCCTCTACGGGCGTCGGCGAATCGGGCTCAGTCCGCGGCTCAGACGGCGCCGGTGCGGCCCTACTTGGCGCCTCGATGGAGCCGCGGTCACGGGAGCCAGCTGGCCTGGCACCGCGGCGTTCCATGTCAACCGGCACGTCCTGCTCGGCACCCGGGCGGAGCAGCACCGCCCTCCTCCAGCGAGAGTAACCGCTACGGGTCAGCTCGAGGGTGTACGTAACGTTTGCAGGAAGCTCGATGTCGTCAAGGGGGGCCTCAGCGACGCTCTCGCCATTGATGGACAAGTTCGCGCCATCTGGCACACCACGGAATCGGAAGGTGCCAAGGTCGAGCGCCTCCCCCATCTCAACCTGCATATCGAGTACTTCCGCGCTATCGAGCGATACCGGCAGATAGAGGGTTTCATAGCCCGCGCGCTCGAGACGTAAGCGGTGCTCCGTGTTGAGAGGCAATGCTTCGACCAGCACGGGAGAGCGGGACCCGAGCACCTCGCCATCGAGATGCAGGGTGGCGTCCACCGGTTCGTATGTCAGTCGCACCCGCCCAATCGGTGCACGCGGAGATGTCTCATCGACGGCGAGCCGCACGTCGATCGCGATTGGCTCTCCCGCGAGCACAGTGATCCGCCGCTCTTCAGCGACGTACCCGTCTCTCCGTAGGCCGATCACCGCGCTCCCGATGGGGAGCGGAAGCGAGGCGGGTGTGACCTCGCCTCGCACTTCTCCATCCACCGTAATCTCAGCGCCGATCGGCGTCGATGAGAGGTTGACTGTGCCGACCACGACTTCTTGAACAACAGACTCCGTCTGCTCAGTCAGGGGCTGCGTTGCGAGATACGCCGCAACGCCCACAGCCGCTATCGCGACGAGGGCCAGCGCGACGCTGAGTCTTGTCGTGCGCTTCAGCTGATTCGCGACAGCCACGTGCGCGTGCTCAGCGAGCGGATCGATGGCGATGGGTGCGCTCGCCCCACGTGGCTGCCGCACCGGCGACGCGAGCTCTTGCAGTCCGTCTGCGTCATCGAATTGCAGCGTGGTGTCGTTAGACGGGCCCGACATGCTCGTCAGGTCGATGGTCGACTCGGACGGTTCAGGCGCACTGAGTACCTTATGAATGACGGCCCGAAGCTCATCGCGTTCGTCGGAGAATCGTGAGGAGACGACCTCCGCGAGAGCCCTTCGCCCGACGACAACCTCCTTCGCAACCATCGTGCTCAGCAACGCTTGGTGGAGCGCATGTGCGCTGGGGTAACGGTCTGACGGTCGCCTAGCGAGTGCGTGCATCACCACTTCGTCGATCGATGTCGAGAGCTCCGTTCGTCGGGTCGACGGCAAGGGGATCTCGTCCTCCGTGATGGCACGGATACTCTGAATCGGGTTGTCTCGGCGGAACAACCGTTCACCCGTCAGCATCTCGTACAGCACGATGCCTAGCGCGAACACGTCGCTCCTCCGATCCACGTTCTGGCCGCGGCATTGTTCGGGAGACATATAGGCGGTCTTGCCAGCGAGTCCCCCCGACTTGTCTTTATGTCGCGCGGCAACGGCGACGCCGAAGTCGCAAAGTTTTGTCTCGCCGTCGAACCCGACCAGAATGTTCTCTGGGCTAATGTCGCGGTGCACGACATCGAGCACGCTGTCATCTAGGTCACGAACCTCGTGCGCGTGGTGAAGTCCCAGGGCCACTTCTGCCGCGATGTGGAGAGCCAACTCGACGGCGATGGGCGTGGCGTCGCCATCGCCCGGCTTTTGCAAATCCTCGACGGTGACACCAGGCACGAAGGCCATGGCCATCGTGTGGCGTGACTGGATCGAGTCCGCGTCCAGGACGTGCACCAAATTGGGGTGCTGGAAGAGCGCGCCCAGGCGAGCCTCGCGATAGAACATCTCCACCGCTTCAGGCTCATGGCCTAGATGCTCGTGCATGCACTTGAGCGCGACCAGCTTATCGAAGCGGTCTGGCCCATGCTTCAGCGCGAGGTACACTTCGGCCATCCCGCCCGAGGCGAGCTTTTTGACCAAGCGGTACCGTCCGAAGCGCTTGTTGAAGATCACGGTCACCAGGGGGTCGACAAGGAGCCCTCAGTGTCGCCGCCCGGGTCATACAATGTCAATCTCTGGAGGCCCGCCAGCCTGCGCCTACCTGTTTCACGCGAACCCCGAGGGTGCGCGATAGCGTCGTCGCGACGCGGTAGCTCGCTTCCTTGTCGTGCGACGCCGGGATTACTGGCCATACGGTGCCATCATCAAGGCGCAGAAAAACGGCGGCACCGTCTACGGAAACTCGGTCCATCCGGACAGGCCGCACGGAGTACAGAACCTCGCGAACGTCCTCAAAGTCGATGCTCGCGCTCTCACTCAGCCGCTGCTGATTCGCGGCTTCTCGGACACGGAGCAGGCGAAGGTGCGTGTTGAGCCACAACAGGCCAATCTCCTCGCGTCGCAAGCGAGGCCGCCCGCGAAGCCAAAGCGCGGTCCCGAGGCCGACGGCCGCCACGAAGAGCGCGAGCACAGTCAAATCTCGGAGCGCCTCGCCACCGAGCGCGACGGCGAACGAGACCCCCGCCAATGTGAGCAAGACAAGACCGACGTAGTGCCACGGAATGCCCGCCTCGTGCGCGCGGCGGTCGAGCACGACGAGTGTACCGGGCTGCGGTGACCACAGCGTAGGAGCCGCGATCACGTCTTCGAACGCCACTTCACCGCGGGCAGCGCGCTCGGCCGCACTTCCTTGATACAACGCCATACTAGTCGCGGACGACATCGAGCGCCCCCACAGGTAGCGTCGGGCTGTGCACGACCCACTGGTCCCCCTCGTAGATCAAGACCACCGCGCGATGGTCCTCGTCGCGATCCGTCAGGTGAGCGACCACACGGCGAGCATTCTCGACGTCTTCCTCACCAACACGGACGTTGGCGATGTCTCGCACACCCGGAAGCAGAAGCAGGTCAACGGGGTCGAAGGCGTACCGTGTACCGGAGACCTCAACGAGGCCCTCGGCGAGCACAGACGCGCAATTGCTGCCACTTCCTCCACCCAGGGTTGCGCATGTCTCCTGCGACAGGAGGGACTGAGCGCTGTCCCACTCTTCGTTGCCTAGCGCCTCATAGAGAGAGAGGATCGTAGCGCGCGCTGCGAGGAAGCGTGTCGCGTCCAACTCACGCTGCTCCGTTGGGCTGAGCGAGACCGCGCGCTGCTGTTCTGCCGGCGGGGGCGACGGCAATTCGTAGATCGGCCCTCCGCACGCGGAGACGAGAGAAGCGGTGGCGACGAGAGTGACGGCGAGGGGGCGTAGCATCGAGCGCTCCAAGTTAGGAGCTTGCAACCTATTCGCCGACGCGAACGATGCAACGCGGGGCTATTGGCCCATGCCGAACTTCTTCATCCGGCGAAGCAATTTCCCGCGCGTGATACCCAAGGCCTTGGCAGTTCTCGTGCGATTTTTGTCGTTCGCGGCGAGCGCTGCTTCGATCGCGTCCAGCGAGGGGTAGTCATCGCCTTCATCGAGTTGCGGCAACCCCTGCTGAACAGCGCTGGGCAACGACGATAGCGGCATCGTGGCGCTTCCCTTCGCTGCTCGTGGCTCCGCAGAGTGGACCGCCAGCGGCCCCGTCGCGCCGGAGGCGGCCTGCGGAGAGGGCCCTGGCAAAAGGTCTTGGACATCCACGACGGAAGACCGACTGCAAATCACTGCTCGGCCGACGAGCGCGCGAAGCTCCACGAAGTTGTACGGCAGTGAGACCGACGTTAGCCACTCTCGCGCCTCTGGAGAATACTCCAACACCCCGCGTCCGCTCGTCATGGCGAATCGGTCGAGGAAGACTTGAGCGAATCGCTCGATATCGGCCGCGCGGTCGCGCAGGGGCGCTAGCGGAATACACCGCTGGGTCAGCGCGAGAATCTCAGCTGGCACGCTCCGCAGCATCCCATCTTCCGGCCCAGTGTACCGCTCGGTAAACACCAATCGGATACCACTGGCAGCGAGGCGCTGGATCAGCGGCTCACGGTCTGTACGATCAATGAGGGACGGGCTCTTCAGCACAAGCGTCCCGCCGGTTGCAGCCTGCACGACGCCCGACTCTTGTTCGTCACCGAAGAGAAGGAGCGGAATGAGCGCCGCCGGGTACGCCGCGCAGTTCACCACCACGCAGGGATTCGACGCCCGAGAGCTGTGATGATGCACCGCCCGCCCGATGAACTCTTTCCCGACGCCAGGCTCCCCAACGATAAGCAACGCGCCTTCGGCATCAATGTAGGGTTTCAGCCCCGCGAGCTCGCGAGGGTCGAGGGCATCTGGATCGTCTATGGGATAGCGCCAGCTTGATACCAAGCGCTCATGCTCGACCAAACGTTCGAAGCGCGCGGCCCTCGCCGACGAGCGACCTGCGGCCTTCGAGTCAGCCTTCTTCACCGCAATGGCGCTTTCTGTATCTGACGACCCACGCGGCGGCAGCGTTGGGCTGGCGTGAGAGGACTCAACGGGAGGCAAAACCGCCGCGTGTGACATCGACGAACGACCCGCGTCCCCGCTCTCGAGCAGGTGTGTCGTCGCTTCTGCTAGCAACTCCGCGCGCACGGATGAGATGCTCAGTCGATCTGCCGATGAGACGAGTCCGTCGAACTCCTCGCTGGATAGCGGCTCAGCCGCCTCGTCCACGCCACGAGCCAGCAGGAACAATCCTCGTCTGTGAGACTGCTCCCCCAAGGGTAACGCCACCGAAATCCGCAGCCGCTCTGGCCAATCCGCGAAGGGGTCGTCGACACCAAGCGACTCTCGAGGCACCATCCCGCCTTCGGTTACAAGCATCGACAGCGCAGCCTCAACCTCTGCCTCCACCCTGCGTGTATTCCACCCTCCGTGCGCCGCCACAAATGCCTCGATCCAGACGTCGCGCACGCCGCCAACGATACTGACTTCATGCGCGTCGCCGACTGTGTGTCGCATCGAATAGAGAGCATCTTCAACGTCGGAAACGTCCTCGCGGTTGCGGGCTGCCCGAGGGGTGCCTGCGTCCTCTTGCAGCGCCAAGCGCAGCGCACGATCGAGCCAAAGCGCGATCAACCCCACGAAAAGCGCCCACGCAGCGAGCACTGTCGCGTGTCGGGTCGCGACCGACGACACGACGATCACCAAAGATGCCAGCGCTGCGACCGCGGGAGGAACCAAGAAGCCCCACGTACGAGCACGGGCCAGGAGCGCCGAGCGCACTCCGGCAAGGCCTGCACCGAGCACACCCGTCACCAGCAAGACTTCAGACGGGCCTGACGTGGGGCTGGCGATCGCCAAAATGGGAAGCACCAGTGCGCCCCCCCAAATCGCCGCGGTCACGAAAGGCCGAAGGCTATCGAGGGACTCGAAGGCTTCCGCCAGTCCAGCGCTCAATGCCGCGACAAAGAGCATCGCCGCCAACATGACCGCAGAAGCAGGCGGGCTCAACGATAGGCAAACCGCCGAAGAGGCAGCCGCACCCAAACCAGCGAGCCCCAACGTGAGATAATTTAGCAGCGTGGGGACAGGACCGGCTTGAAGCGCCTCGCGCGCCCGTAAAAGCGCTGCGCCCAGCACAAACAGAGTCAAAACCAACCAGACCGCGCTCAGCGCCGATGGATGTCCACGCGTGACTCTGGCTTCCCCCCGCAGACGCATCGGAGGCGCGCGCAGAGTCACCGTGACCTCGCCGGTGGAGCTCCGCCTCACGGCCGCGTCGACTTCAGCGGGCGTGAATTGACCCGCTACGCCGTCAACATCGACAATCGCTTCAGCATCGAGCAGAGGCTGTGGAGCCCCAAGCGCAAAGTCGCTCTCACGGAACGACTCGACGTCTTCCCGTCCGCGTTGTTCGAACACCACTTCGACCCGGCCACTGGCATCGCGCAGCACGCCACGAAAGTCCTCGTGGTCGAAGACCGCGGCGCCATCGACGCTGACCACACGAACCGGCGCGTCCGAAGCACCGCGTGCGGCAGGACGGTTCGCTCCTTCGACGACGACAAGGTCATCAGCGAGCACCAACCCGTCGAGCGCTTGTGGCGATAGGAACCACCACAAGCCTGTGCACAATACGAGGAAAGGGACCAAGACCGACCACGTAGGCGGTCCCGTTGTTGATGAAGTTCGACGCAATCGACTTTGGGGATGAGGCGCGCGCAGAATGACCGAGCGCAGAACGTTTGGTCAACGCCGTGGTGTTCGTTTTGCCACGACGCGTACATTACCATACATTGGAAGCGCCTCCTTGTTCGGTGCACCATGAAGCTTCGCCAACTCCCCAGTCTTCTCATTTCCGTCGGCGCGACCCTGTTTTCTGGGCACGCCAGCGCGCAGAACGCAGCATCTGAACCGACCTCGGTCGCCCTGCCCTATCTTGAACGAGCGGAGGTTCAGACGCAGCCGGCACGCCGCTACCTGATTCGAAATGGCGGGCACCCGGTTCTCGACGCGGAGCATCCCCCGCAGGAGACGCCCGCCGATCTGCCGTACGCATTGATTGTGAGCCCTGCCCGCTACGTTCCGGGCACCGTCTCGCTCGGCACGACCTCCACCGGGCGCCTTGCCGGAGAGGCACACCTCCCGCTCGACGGCGTGAACCATTACGTGATGGCGGAACACCAGGCGCGCGCCACGCACTACGCGACGGAAGAGCTAATCAGCGCCATCCTCGATGCCGGCGACCACTTTGCGCGCGAATACCCGGGCGAACGACTCGCGATCGGCAACATGAGCGAGCGCGAAGGCGGCGACATCTATTGGAGCCGTTCTCATAACAGTGGCCGCGATGTCGACATCGCTTTCCCCTTTGTGGATGACCGCAACCTAGCGTTCACCACACAGAACCTGATCGCAGTTGGGCGCGATGGCACCGCGAGAGACGGTTCTGGGCTGCAGATGGACTTCGAGCGCGCGTGGCGCATCGTCGAGGGCCTCCTTGTCACACGCGCTGGAGACGTTCAGTGGATCTTTGTCTATCGCCCCTTGAAACGCGAGATTCTTGCTGCTGCAGAGCGGGCAGGCGCATCGCCTGAGCTTCTGGCGATCGCGGAGCAGGTCTTGCACCAACCCGGCGATTCCGCGCCGCACAATGACCACTTTCACGTGCGCCTGTTTTGCTCGAGGGATGATGTACTCGAGGGATGCATCGATGCAGGCCCACGCCGTGATCATGCGCCCAACTACAGCGGCTTAGTCGATGCGCGGATCTCGGAACTCACCCGCGGACTGATGGACCCTGACCCAGCGCTGGCTGGCGGATGCTTCGAGTTTCTCTCGCGCTTTGACCTCGAACAACATCTCTCAACGCTCATAAATGCGCTGCCCTATCAAACGCCCGACGTTCAACTTCGGGTTCTCGACGCGCTCGCAGCAGCCGATGAACCCGGAGTAACGGGACCGGTCGTACCCATCGCAGAGTCAGGCCTAACCTCAGAAGTACGTGAGCGTGCGTTTTGGATGCTCGGCCGCTTGGCGGACCAGGACTCCGGCTACGCGCTCGCCGGCGTCGCGCAGCGTAATGCGGGCGGCCTCGATGGCGGCGCATCGAACCGCATGGCGGCGGTCTCGGCGCTTCGCAACATCACGGACCCCCGTGCGGTCCCCGCTCTAATCGATTCGCTGACCGATGAGGACCCCGAGGTGCGAGCTGCGGTGGAACATGTGCTCATCCGCACGACAATGCACGTACCGAGCATGGCCGCAGCGGACGCAACGACCTTAGGGCAACAGGCAGCGCTGGCCGAGGGGTGGTACAGCTGGTGGGTCGAGAACGAGAACGTGCCTCGCGAAGCGTGGCTTGAGGCGGCCTTCGTCGAGAGGGGCTACGCGGTAGGCGACCTCAACGAGGCTCCCAATCTGCGGACGTTGTCGCGTGCGACGCGGGATGAACGCGACTTCGTGCGATTCAATGCCGATCGGCAGTTGATGCGTCACACCGGCTACTTCACACCCAGTGAAGGGTGGAGTGAGCGACGGCGCTCCGACTTTTGGCGGCAACGCGTCGGTCGCTGACCGTGGGTCTTGGATGCGCGCCTCAGAACGATGGGCGTACTCACTCACAGCCCACCAGAGACTTCAGACAGGCCATCTCGCCGATACGAAGCCCAGGCGGTCGCTACTCTTCGGCCTCAAGGCCGCGGTTCCGCTTCACACGGTTGAGCGCGCGCTCGTACTCGACTTCCCAAGCGGTCGAGCCTTCTTGAAGGTTCTTAATCTTCGAGCGGACTTCAACGTCGACCTCATCATCCTGACTAGCCGTATGCTTCTTCACGACTGGCGTAATCTTCGACCGGAGTTCGCGGTCGTCGCCGTAGATTTCTTCGATGCTGGGAGAGGCCAGAAAAACCTCGATCATCTGCTCAACGATGTACTCCAAAGAGTCATCGCCAATGCGGAAGTTTTTGTCCTTCGCTAGACGGCGCTTGGAACGAAGCTCCGCCCCGCGGCCTTCCCCGACCGTCATGTCGCGCGCCCGCTGACTTAGCTCACGGTCCATCCGCTGATACTCTCGAAGCACGCCAATGACGTCCTTCTCGGCCTCTTCGATCTTCTCGGGTTCGATATCCAAGAGCTCTGAATCGATGAGTGCTTTGACGAGCTCACTGGCGATGAGAGCGAATCGGCCACTGTAGAGACGCATCGAATCTTCCGTACTCTGAGGGAGGCTGCTTCTAGCACCCGGAGGGCGGCGGCTCAAGCGCGAAGCCCAACAGAATCGCGTCCTCACCATTGTCTGCGTAGTAGCCGCTCCGACGCGCCAGTTCGAGGAAACCACGCCCATGATAGAGAGACAACGCGCCCGCGTTGCTCACTCGCACCTCAAGCCGTAGCGCGCGCATCTCGCGTCGTTGCGCGGCGCGCACCACCTCATCAATCATCCACAGCGCGTGACCGTTTCGACGATAGTCTGGGTGAACGCAGATGTTCTGAATCTCTACCTCGTCGCACACCCACCAGGTTACGATGAACCCCGCCGGTTGGCCCGCCACCATGAGCACCTGCACCGCCGCCGTCTTGTTCTCCAGCTCTCTCGCGAAGAGGCCGTGAGACCATGAATGCGGGCGACATAACTGGTCGATAGGAACCAACACACCGTCGATGTCCTCGAATCTGGCAGCGCGCAGCTCCCTGGTCGAGGTCGAGATGCTAGGCGTCTCAATCACCGAAGACGTCGTCGGGGAGAAGTCCTCGAATCCGGTCCCAAAGGTGGTCGCGGCCCGCGCCCGAGAGTGCCGAACACCACACGATGTCGCGCTCGGGATCGGCACCCAGCGACTTCCCGATCGCGACTTTCTGCTTGTAGAGCGCGTTCGGTTTCAACTTGTCGCACTTCGTGCCCACCAAGATCGGCTGCACGCTCATCTTGTGACACAGGTCGAGGAGTTGCTTGTCATCGTCGAGAAAACCACGGCGGACATCGGTGATGATGATCAGAGCGAGAAGACTCTCTCGGCCCTCCAGATACTCCCCAACCATTCGGTTCCAATCCGCCTTAACGCGCTTCGGCACCTTAGCGAACCCGTAGCCTGGCAAGTCGCACATGCGCAGCGACTCGTTCACATCGAACCAGTTTAGGATCTGCGTACGGCCTGGGGTGCGACTCACCCTCACGAGCGACTTGCGGCGCATCATGCTGTTCATCAAGCTCGACTTGCCGACGTTACTGCGCCCCGCGAACGCTACCTCGGGGAGGTCTGTCGGGGGATAGTGCGCCTTGCGCGTGCCGCTCTTTACGAAAGTCGCTGATTTGATGTTCATGAAGATGCCAATAGCACCACCAGAGCGCCAGAGAACGTCCCGTAAGCAACAAAGCGAAGAAGCTCGTCTCCCCAGCTTCCCCGCCCTGCGCCGAGAAAGGCCGCGCCAACAGTCGCGAACCCGGCTGCGAGCGGAAGAACGGCCCAGACAAGCCCGGTCGCCTCTTCGCCAACCCACCAACACCACGCATGAACGAGCATTGCTGCGACGATCCAAAGCGCGCCAGCGAGGGCAACACGCCCTGGCGTCCCAGCTCGAGTGTCTGGCGAGCCTAGCGCGGCCGGCATCGCCGCCACGAGGGCAAACACCGCCCAGTAGGTGAGAGGAACAACAGCCGCCTCACCCATTGTCACGGCGCCAACTCTGGTACCCGGAGCCGACACCCACGAGATCACGTTCCCCGCAGGATCGCTTGCAACCATGCTCGCGACCGCAGTCAGCCCCAACGCCGCGCCCATCGCTTTGGCAACGGTAGCGCCGGTAGCGCCAGCGACAATCGCGGTGAGGCAGCAGGCCAAACACCACCACACCAACCATGAGGCTCTCCCGTACAGATGGTCAGAGAAGGCCGAAGGACCGTCGTCAGTGGCCGTTGCCACGACGTCAAAGACACCATCGAGCGGGACGAACGCGCCGCCTCGAGTCCACGATACGAGTAGGAGCGCCACGCCGATCCCAAAGAAGACCCCCCCACGCTGAGCACGTCCGGTGAGTCCCGCACCGTCGAGTAGTAGCGCTAGCGCCGCGCCGCTGGCGAGCCAGACAACGGTCGCCACCAACAACGCCAACAGCGCGGTGCTCTGCAGCGGAGTCGCCCAAAGTGCAGCCAACATAGCCACCAACGACGCGAAGGCCGCCATCGTCCGAACATCCGCGCCCCGCGCCGCGAGAGCCGCGCCGGCTGCAAACCCGCACGCTGGAAGCGCTTGACCGCCCGACGAGACACTTAGCCCTAACAAGCAGGCGCTCACCGCAGCGACAGTGACCTGCGCCACGCGGGCCGGCAAACGCCCTTGCGCGAGACAGAGAGCAGCGAGAGCAGCGGCAACGACCGCAAGCGCAATACTCATGAGTGTTCCATCGGCTCAAAGAACCGACTTTCGCCGCGATTACTTCTCACAAACAACACCACCAACGCCAACGTCGCCACGAACCAAGCGCACCAAATGGACAAAGACTGCAGCCAAGCGGCCGGCCCCAACCGAACGGCGAACACCGCTCCTCTGACCGGCAGCGTGGATGCCCAACTCAGCGCGACACCCTCATGATGGCGACTA
>JBLFZA010000036.1:0-23738 GCA_047610025.1 Bradymonadia bacterium
ACGCTCACGTCGACAACGACCGAGCCCGGGAGCATGTCCTTCAGGTGCTCCTTGGTCACCAAGTTCGGAGCCCGAGCGCCAGGGATAAGCACGGCTCCGACGACAAGATCCGCCTTCGTGATGGCATCGTAGACACTCTGCGGGTTCGAATAGAGCGTCTGCATGCGATTGCCGAAGACGTCGTCAAGGTATCGAAGTCGCTTGAGATTGACGTCGAGCAGGGTGACTTGTGCGCCCATGCCCATGGCAATCTTCGCCGCCTCAGTTCCCACAGTGCCGCCGCCGAGAATGACCACGCGTCCGGACTGCACGCCCGGAATTCCGCCGAGCAGAACGCCACGACCGCCGGCCTCCTTCTCGAGGCAACGAGCGCCGACCTGCACGGCCATCCGACCCGCAACCTCGCTCATCGGCTGCAGCAGCGGGAGACTGCCATCAGGCAACTGGATCGTCTCGTATGCGACCGCGCTGATTTCCTTCGCGATCAGCACCTCCGCAAGCGCCGGCTCCGCCGCCAGGTGAAAGTACGTATAAACGAGCTGCCCGCGCTGCATACGCGGGAACTCCTCAGCGATTGGCTCCTTGACCTTGATGATCATTTCGCCGGTGGTCCAGATATCCTCAGCGGTGGGCAACATGGTGCATCCCACCACCTCATAGGCCGCGTCTTCGATCCCACATCCGAGGCCTGCGCCCCGTTGGATGAAGACTTCGTGACCGTCTGCGACGAATGCCGCTGCACCGCCAGGCACAAGGCCAACGCGGTACTCGTGAACCTTTACTTCTTTCGGGACACCAATCTTCATGCCGCGAACTCCAAACGCTGTGGGCGCGAGGTGCGCCGTGTTGGGGAGCGCCCGAAGAGTCGGGCGCGGGCGCTCTAGTCACAGGCCCCCCTTGGAGACAAGCTTCAGCGTTGACGTGGTGCGCTATCGTTTCGCGTTCCGAGGCGATGCGATGCGACGACCGCCTCTATCAAGCGGATCGTTAGTCTGTCAGCCGTGCCGGGTACTCTTCGAGCGGATGCAGACGACGGAAGCCTCGATCTCCCGTGATGGGCTCAGCTAGACCCGAGCACTGCAAGACCTCGGCGGAACGCGCCCAGCGACAAGCGCCAAAAACACACCCACAATCCGTTGGCGTGACGCGAGCCATGCAGGCTGACACATCGGAGATTAGGCAGACCGCTGGGTCCGAATCGGAGGCGCACACCGCGCCGCCGCAGCCAACCGGCGTACAATCGGCGTCGTCTTCGCAGAGGCCGTATTCATAGGCGACCACCGCTGAATGTTCAGTCAAGTGCGGGCCTGCCTCCATCGGGATCATCGACGGCACGGAAGGACCGGCGTTGACCACCACCTGCGGTCCACAAGCGGCCGTCAGCAAGACACCGATAAACAGGGCGATTAGGGCGCCAGCTCTCCTGTTCGATTGCTCCAATTTTCTCGGCATCTGCGCGGGAAACAAAGCTCTGCTCCTTGACCTGCGATCGTCCCTAGCGTTGCATGGTGCACCGCCGCGCCCTTCGGCAGCACGAGCATGCACCAGGCGAACAAAAGCACAACCCCGCCGCGCAATGAAGCGCGACGAGTGGCCATCGCAGTGATGCTGTGCTTGGCGTTCGGAGCGCTGTACGCGGCACGGACGGACCCGTTCATGAGACCGCTTCTCAACCGGGAGCTGGCCGAGCTGGGACAGCAGGCCAACGCCCGCATCACCTTCGAGCGCATCACGCCGGCGGGGGCGTTCGGGGTGCATATCTACGATGTCGAGTTCCGACCGCTACTCTGGAGCCCGGAGCGCGATCAACCGTTGCTGCGGATCGAACGCCTCACGGTGCACCCCACCTTGCGTTCGATCCTCGCGAGGCATCCACATCCCGCCAGCGTCAGCCTCAGAAGACCTCAAATCACTGCGCTCCTCGACTCCTCAGGTGGGGCGCTAGACCAGTGGCTTGAGTGGCTGTCGAGAGAATCCCGCGCGCGCGCCGCCGCAGCGGCGAACAACAATTCTGAAGGCCAAGCCCCTTCCGCGCCGAACACGCTCCCCGACTTCGAGATAGACGGGGGGTTCGTCACCCTCGATGACCCCTCCGGCCAGTACCCCAGCGCAGGTATTCGGCTCCGCGAGGTTCACTTCGACGCCTCCACCGGCATCACGACGGGCGAACTTGAAGTTGAAGGGCTTGGACGGGCGTCTCTCAGCACGGGCGAAGACGGGATTACGCTCCAACTCCACGACGCGGCGAGTGTCAGGGGCGTGATCGGCGCCGCCCTTCCCGACCAGCAGAACGCCACGCTCGGCATTGCGGACATGACCTTCAGCTGGCCGCCGCAGCTGACCGTCCACAACATCTCACTCAGCGGCCTCGCGACCGAGCTCTCCGCCCATCTTGACGCCAGCCTGCACGCCACGACGGCCGAGTCGATCACGGTGACCTTCGATGCTTGGGGCTACCGACTGGAAGCAGAGGATGCGACCGCGTCCCTGCGCGCTCAGACCAACGACATGTCCCTCGTTGCGCAGCGCATCGCCGTCGCCCGGTCCTGGGCCGGCGGAGAGACGATTGCGGCGGCGCAGCTCGTCGATGGCAACGGCAACGCCCTCGCCCTCAACATCGAGCAACACGAGGGAGATCAGCGCATCAGCGCGACAGTTCAAGGCACCTCTAGCGACTTAGCGCCCCTGTTGGGAGCGCTGCCCTTGCCGGTCGACGTGGACATCCGCTCCGGCACCATCACGCTCGACGCAGATTTTCTGTGGGACGACGCGCTTCAGTTTGCGGTCGGGCACCTCGACGCCGAGGTCGCCAGTGTCGGCGCGCAAGTCCCTCTGTTCGCGCGCACAACGCTCTACGGAATCAACGCGCGCTTCGCGGGCGACTACTCGTACATGCCAACAGAAGAGCGCTTCACGATTACCGATGGCTTCGCCACCATTCCGTCACTCCGC
This sequence comes from Bradymonadia bacterium, assembly GCA_047610025.1. Lineage (GTDB taxonomy): Bacteria > Myxococcota_A > Bradymonadia > REDH01 > REDH01 > JBLFZA01. The sequence continues at coordinate 2,953 of JBLFZA010000036.1, forward strand.
CTTCGGGCCGCGGGGGAGGCCGAATTGAGCCCCGACGTCTTCCGGCTCAGCCTCGACATCAAGATTCCCCCAACGTCTCCGATGGCGTTGCTGCGTGGTCTACCGTCCGGACTCGCGCCGACGTTGCGAGGCGTCGATGCCACCGGCAGCGTCGCCCTGAACGTCCGACTGCGACTCGACAGCGATTTCCCCGAAGATGCCATCGCGGACGTCGATGTGAACGCCGTTGACTTCCATGTGCTCACGTTTGGTGCGTTGGCCCCGGTGGAATCGTTGCTCGAAGACGACTTCGTGCTGTCGGTCACAGGTTACGAAGGTGGCGTGCGACTCTATGGCCCGGGGACAGAGGACTGGGTGTCCCTCTCCGACCTCCCCGCTCACGCCTTCCGCGCGGTCATCGCAGCGGAAGACGACGGGTTCTTCACCCACAGTGGGTTCGACCCGCGCGGCATCGCGTACGCAGTGGAGCGCAACCTGTTCGAGCGACGCTTCGCGCGCGGAGGCAGCACGATCACTCAGCAGCTCGTGAAAAACCTCTTTCTCGACCACGACCGCACGATAGCGAGAAAGCTCCAAGAGGCATTCCTCACGTGGCAGGTCGAGCAGACGCTCTCCAAGACTAGAATCCTAGAGCTGTATCTGAATTTGGTCCACTGGGGTCCTGGAGTTTACGGCATCAATCAGGCTGCGCAGGCGTACTTCAACCACTCCGCTGGCGAGCTCACGATTCGAGAATCAGCATTCCTCGCCGCTGTACTTCCGAACCCCAACATGTTCGCAGAAGACTACGTGCACGGCGTCGTGCCGCCGTCGCGCTGGGTGAAGATGAACAACATCCTCGCGAACATGCGGCGCGGTGGCTACCTGACCGACGTCATGGAGCAAGAGCAGCGACGCTTGCTCAGTCTCTCCGCCATTTCCCGCACCCCTCCACCCGCAATGCTGGGCATACACACGGAAGAGCCGCTCGACCTGCCGAACGCGGGAGCGCTGCTCTCAATGGGCGCGGAAGCTCCGTAGCCGCTCGGCCAGCTGGCCGAAGCCCAGCTGAAGGCGCCCGTCAGAGGCCGCTTGTCTAGGGAGCGTCGAGGATTTCGCGGTTCAGCATACCGTCGCGAGAAGCGATGATAGCGGCCCCGCAGGCATCGCCCCAAACGTTCACGGTCGTGCGTGTCATGTCGAGGATGCGGTCTACTGCGACGAGTAAGCCAATGCCCTCGATCGGCAGTCCAACGGCCTCAAGCACGATGATCATCGTCACCAAACCAGCGCTCGGCACTCCGGCAGCGCCAATCGCCGCTAGCGTCGCGGTAACGAACACCAGCACCTGGGCACCGAGAGTCAGGTCGATACCAAACGCCTGGGCGATGAAGATAGCCGCGACGGCTTCGTAGAGCGCGGTGCCATCCATGTTCACCGTCGCGCCAAGCGGCAGAACGAAACCGGACACCGTTGGGTCGACACCTGCTCGATTCTCAAGACTATCCATCGTAACGGGTAGCGTCGCCGCCGAGCTCGCCGTCGAGAACGCGGTGAGCAGAGCTGGAGAGAGCGCTCGGACGAGCTTTAAGGGTGAGATCCGACCCACGAGCATCACGAGTAGCGGGAGCGTCACCACGGCATGGATACCGAGCGCTCCGACCACCGTGGCCATGTACTTGGCGAGGTCTCCCACAATGCCGGCCCCCGTCTCGACGACAAGCGTCAGCAGCAAGGCAAAGATGCCAACCGGCGCGAGCTTCATGACGACGTCGACGATCCACATCATCACGGCTTCAAGCGACACGAAGAAACGACGGAGCGGCTTGGCGTCTTCGCCGACGGAGCTTATCGCGACGGCCAAGAAAATGCCGAACGAGATGACTCCGAGGAGGTGATACTCGGCGGCGAGCGACGCGAAGGGGTTCGTCGGTACAATGTTGAGGAACACCTCCGCGAACCCTGTTGGCTCGACAGGCGGCACGTAGTCCGTCTCGATGGAGACGCCATCACCCGGCTTCACGAGATTCACCGCAAAAAGCCCAAGAACGACCGCCGCGGCGGTGCTGGTCGTATAGTAGAGCAACGTTTTGCCGCCGAGCGCCCCAAGCTTGTTGACGTCGATGCTCGAGACGCCGGTAATGACCGACGCAAAGACCAAGGGGACGATGATCATCTTCAGCAGTCGCAAAAACATCTGGCCGACAAAGTCGACCGGCTGCAACCACGCGGCATCGGCGCCGTAGCCCATGCTCTTGGCAACGGAGCCGAGCACGAGCGCAGCGACCATGCCGAGCAGGATCTGCCAATGGAGAGCGAGTCGTGGCCGACTCGGTTCCACTATTTGCCTACCGGCGTCACATCGATGCCGAGGTCACTAAGCGCAGTAACGAGCTTGGAGACCGCGCTCGCTCTCACTTCGAACGCTGTTGGGCCAAGCCGTTCCGTCACGAATTGGTCGAGACCAGAGATTCCTGCGATGCGATCGCCTTCTGCCGGTGTCGGGACGCGCAAGACCGTAATCTCGTGCAACGACCCAGCAATAGGAGCACCGAGAAGTCGCTGAAGCGAAATCTCGCGCTCGGCCACAAGGCCGCCAACGACGCCCTCGCGCAACGTCTCCACCAGCATCTCAAAGCCGGTGTCGTCTCCCCAGACGCTCTTCACCTTCGCAGGAAGGATTCGGTAGACCTCTTCGTTTTCCTGCTCGCAGACGCGGCGGAGGCGAGAGATCAAACGGAAGTCCGTGGCGCCCAGAGGCGCGCGGATGCGTTCGTCGTCGACCCAATGGAGCGTCGCGACAATAGGGCCATCGTAGTTGATGACCATGGGCTTGTGCGCTGTCAGCGCATGCTCAAGCGCCGCCACATGACCGGCCACACAATACGTGTGAATCGCGTCGATGCGCTCGATGTCATCCTGTGAGTTCACAACGAACTCGACGCCCGATTGCACGATCTCCGGATCTGACGAGTCCCCCGAACCAACGACATCACCGTGCACAAACACCGTGACACGGCGGTGCAGACGCTCCCAATCCTGTAGCGCGAACGTGACCGCAGGAGGAATCGGCTGGGAGGAGAAGGTCGCCAGAATCCCTTGGATACCGTCGGCCGTATACCCGCGCGCATAGCCCCACTGCGCATACTCACCATCGAGGTGGTAGCGCACGACTCGCTCGCTCGTCTGCGTCAGCTCCGCGAAGCGCGACATGTCGTTCAACAACGACAACGAGGCGGCATCGAGGAACGCAGTGATCTCGAAGTTCGGCTCAACGATGATGGCGCCTTCTCCGCTCGGCTCCTCCGGGCAGTCGGCCATGCTCAGCATCGCGCGGCCGATCGGAGTCAGCTTGGCGCGAAGTTTATCGTCGCTTCCGCGGCCGATCATCATCGCGCCGACATGCGGCAGACCGATCGTGATGACACCCCGCACAAAGGTGAAGGCCGAGTGCTCATCACCTGCAGGGATCGGCAACGCCGACTGCAGGTATTGTCGCTCGAGACCCGTGATGGTGTTTACGGTGTCGTCGACATCGAACCAATCGTTGGGACTCAGCCGACGAATCGCCGCGTAGACGCTGGCGCGAGGACCAGCGAGCGGGAGACCGTGGCCCCCCTCTTCGAGGAACCCTCCGTCGCCCTGACCGGTCATCGGGGGCTCGCCCTCCGAAAACCACTGCGCAGCATCGAGCTCCGAGTAGGCGCGCTGATGCTCCATCGCACGAGCGAGGAGCGGAATCCGCTCCACGAGAGACTTCTTGAAGTACGACGTCGTATTGTCGGTCGCGCGAAGAATGTCTCCATTACGCTCGATCATACCGAGCGAACCGGCGATCGAGAGTAGGAAGATGATGACATCCCACCCGTGTACTTCGAGCGGGTCCGGCGCAGCTTCCGCTTTGTCCAGGGTGCCCGGTCGGTCGATCAGCAGGGGCGCGAGGCCCTTGAGATCGGAACGGTGAGGAGAGCCATCGCGGTTCAACCGGATCGTGTCACGCTCGACGTAGCGAACGACATTCAGCAGGTTGAACTCCACGACCAGCGTGCGGCGTTCGAGCTGCACGACTGTCTCGTCGACGACCTGTTGAACGACCTCGCGAGCCGGAGGCGGCGACCCTGCGAACTTTTCAAAGCTCGGAGTCAACTGCAACCATTGCTGCAAGAGACCCTGCTCAAGAGCGGTCTCCAGCGACACGGGTTCACGCGCAGACAAGTTGCCCACGATCACGACGCCGGCCTCTACGAGGGGCATGATCGACTCTTCGAAGTCATCGTACCCGTGCAGGAACCAACGCTTTTTCAAGCGTTCTCCACGCAGCCGACGGCCGATGTCCTCCATAAAGGAGAGCAACCAGATGCTCGGCTCATCGAGGTCCTCGATGATCTTTTTCCGAGTCGGCTTATCACCGAAGCGCTTTTCGAGCTCCGTGTAAGCTTTCTCAGGATCGCTGGGCTTGCCACCACAAATGCGGGGCATGCTGGCGACACCGTATACCCTTCTTAGGGTCTCTGCGGCGATACTCATGAGGCGTCGTCCGTCTCGGTATCCGAAGCGGGTTCTTCCGGCTCAACGAAGGGTTCTCCGACCAGGCGCGGGAACTGTCCGTTTTCACGGAGGCAGTCCAACACCTGGGCGATTTGAGATGCCGGCAACAAAAAGTGCCGATCTCCCAAAGAAACCACGTCGAGCTGAAGCTCTTCGATTCTGTGAAGTGTCTCTTGAAGCGTCGCGGACGTGTCGCACGCGATGACCGAGAGATTCTGATGTATGACAGCGCCAGGAACTGACAGGCTCACTCGGCCTCCATCCACTCGCGAGTGCGCATTTGCGCAAGAGCGAAACCATCGCTCGGTGCGCCCGCTCACCATTTAGCGGGCTAATGTACCACGATCACAGTCTGGATACTTTGGTGCCTTGGCACCAAATCCGTCGCGAATCGCTTCCGTGAAACGCAATATATCGTCTATGACCGGCTAGGGTCAACCCGCGCCGACACCCCCCATCAAATCTTGTCACTCTCTCTCGCTGAATTACAGACGATCGCTGCTCTAATCACGCCCGACCTCTTAGGCGCGCAGTGCCAGCGCGTGCGGGCATGCGAGGCAGAACCCCACGCGATTGTCCTGCTCCTGCGCGCCCCAGGGGTCACGCATCAACTTCTGCTTTCCACCACCCAGGGAGCGACGCGCGCCCACCGCGTCGCGCAGTTGAGCGCCCAACCGGTGGCCCCAAGCGCGTTCATCATGCTGCTGCGCAAGCGCATCGTCGGAGCGCGGCTGCGTGCCGTCGCCGTTCATGACGACGATCGAATTCTGCATCTCGTCTTCCAAGCGGAGCAGCATTTACGCATCACCGCTGAGCTAGCACCGATGCAAGGCAACCTCTTGCTCACCGATGAGCACGACGTTGTTCTCGGCATGCAACGTGGCGGACACGCCCGCGGACTCACCGTCGGAACCACGTGGGGGCCACCGAGACCCATGGGCTTCCGCGATGGCCACCGAGACCAATGGCCCGACGAGCTAGTCGAGCACTGGTTGGAAGATCACTACAGCCAGCGCCAAGAGCTCTTCGACCACGAGACGGCCGCTGCTGCGCTTCTTCGCACGATTCGGCACGCCCAGAAGCGCGTGCACAAGCGCCTCAAGAAACAGGAGAAAGATCTTCTCCGTATCGAGAGCGCCGAGGAGCATAAGCGGGAAGCGGAGCTGCTGCAGCAAGCCTACGGTCAAGTCCCGAGGGGAACCGCCTCCATTGAGGTGCTCGACTTTTACGACCCGGCCCAGCCCATGGTGACGCTCACACTCGATCCGTCCATCGATCTGCAAGCGAACATCGACCGACGCTTTAACGCCTATCGCCGATACAAGCGGGGCGAGGCGATCGTCTGGCAGCGCTTAGAGAAGACTCAGGCTGAACTCGACGCGCTCGCTGCGCTAGGAACCAAGGTCCAGCAGAGCACAACGATCGAAGAGGTCGAAGCGCTCACCAAGTCGGGATCACGGCTGCTCCCGCGCCAGCGCCAGCAACGTCGTTCAGCAAAGATCGAACGATTACCCTACTCAAAATTCATCTCGTCAGATGGGCTAGACATGCTCGTGGGCCGCAGCGCCAAGGACAATGACGCGGTCACTTTTCACGTCGCTCGAGGACGAGACCTTTGGCTGCACGCGGCGGATTGGCCCGGTTCTCATGTCATCATTCGGCGGCAACAATCACGCGACGTGCCTCGATCGACGCTAGAGGAAGCGGCGGTGCTCGCCGCACATCACTGCAAAGGCAAGGCCGATACGCGCGTCACGGTTCGCTATACCGAGCGAAAGAACGTACGAAAACCGAAAGGCGCGCCAGCCGGTAGCGTGTCCGTTGCTGGTGGAAAGACCGTGGAGGTTAGTCCAACAGATCCGCGCCTCGCGCTGCTTTTCGAACGGCGCCCACAGGACCACTGAGCGGGTCCTCACGCGAAGGGTTCACGTTCGCCGCTTGCCGCATCGCCGGCTGCCGGTACAGGGCGAGCGCGCAGACACCGGTCGTCAAGACCAGTAGGCTCGCAAGTGCGTAGAGCAGGATAGCGGCGTGTGTCATGGCGACGTCGGCGCCTCGACGCGCGTGTACTCCGCAGACGGCGCGTACTGAAACGCCGAGGCGTCGAGGCCGACGTCGAACTGGCTCTCGCTGAACGCGAAGGTGTTCTCATTGCCAAAGGCGTCGTAGATCGCGATTTGCAAGAGATGCCCAGTCGTGCGCTCCACATCGAACACGAGATACTCGTAGTCTCCCGTCGGCTCGCGCGGCGTCAACTCAAGCCGAGCACGCTCAGCACTCGAGTCTTCGAGCCCGCTCACGGTAAAGTCGTCTGAGAGCGTCGCCTCCCCGGTGAGGAAGCGCAGGGCCGTAGGCAGCTGCGCCTCTGCAAGGGGCGCTTCGAAGTACTGTTGTTGAGCAGGCTCTACGCTCCAAAACGTCTCGCCATCCGTCACGAGATGACGGGAATCTGGGACGCTGTAGTCCCACCGCATCATCCCCGGTCGGAGGAAGTAGACGGTCCCTCGAAGTTCCCGCGTGTCGCCAGCAGCGAGGTTCGTGTACCGCTGCGTAAAATCCGCGCTGAAGTCCGCCATGTTGTCGTAGACGGACTGCAAGCGCGCGAGCGTCGCAATGGCCGGGTCAGCATCGACGGTCAGGGCGGGAGCCACCGCTGGTGTGCCGGTCGCTTCGATCTGCGCAACCTGGCGGGTTTCTATCGGCAGACCCTCGGAGGCGTGCTGTGGTCCGAGATCTGCAGCGAAGGCGCTAAGGAGAAGCGATGAGGTGAAGAGCGGAATGTTCAACAGCGAAATAGTCATCTTGGCCTTCTCAAGCGAGGGAGCACACAGGTCAAGACGTCTAGGGCTTTCGCTTATTCGAACCGCCCTTCCGGCGATTAGGAATCAAGCGGCTGCCAGCCCGCGCGGTGGCTGCTCGAATTCGCGCAGCGCGCGGGAGGCGCGAGAGCGTCACATCGGCGTAGGCGTCGATGCCGGCCCACTCGGCGGCATCCATCATCGGGCGATTGGGGCCCTCGTGATCGAACTCATCGTAGATCTCGCCGATCAGCTCCTCGATGATGTCTTCGAGCGTGACGATTCCTACGGTTTCTCCATCCCGCTGAACGATCGCGAGGTGCTTCCCCGCTGCTTTCATGCGCTGGAGTAGGCCGTCGATTTGCTCGTCTGGCTTCGCGAACATCGTCGGGCGGATGATATTTCTGAGTTCTAGCGGTTCGGCATCGGGGAGGATCTCTTCGATCCGTAGCATGTCTTTTGCGTAGAGCAGGCCCACCACATCGTTGTGACGGTCCTGAAACACGGGCAAGCGACTGTGGCGTGTTCGGGTGAGCGTCTGCAGGATCGTCGCTCGCTCGGCATCGATCGGCAGCGCGACGACATCCTCCCACGGCACCATCACGACCTCGACGAGGGTGTCGTCCAGCGAGAAGACGCGCTGAATGAGGTCGGCGTGCTGCTCCTCGATCGATCCTTCCGCGAGCCCGAGCGTTGCCAAGTAGGTGATGTCGTCTTCTTGAACGCTCGGTGCTTGGGCGTGGAGATCGTGGCCTCCGAGCTTCGCGAGAGCGCCGGCCAGACCTACGAAGATCGCGTTCGGGATCGTGAGCAGCTTTGTGATGGGCCCTAATATCTGCATGATGGGTCCGGCGATCCGTCGCGCGTGCAACCGGGCCAGCGTCTTCGGGGTAATCTCGCCGAAGGTGAGCAGCAGCAGCGTCATCACGCCGATCGCGACCGCGACAGGGTTTAGCAGCGCCGAATCAGCTGCAGGCAACAGCGCCTTCGCGGTCTCGGTCGCGAGCGCAGACGCCGTCACGTTCACAATGTTGTTGCAGATGAGGATCGCGGTGAGGACGTGCGCCGGCCGGTCGAGCCAGAGCCGCATCGACAGCACGCCTTCCTCGTCGATCATGCGCTGCGCTCTCGTTCGTCCAATCGATGTAAGCGCCGTCTCGGAGCCACTGAAGAACGCGGAAAGCACGAGGCATAACGTGATGCCTATTGCTCCCAGGACGGGATCGTTCATCGCCTTTCCTCACGAGCCAGCCGAAGCAAGCGTGTGAAGGCGAGAGACTGAATGCGCTGTGTGGCGCGGAGAAGGGAGCGGCTGAAAGGCCGCTCCGGATGCGCAGGGTCGGGCACTGTCGTGCTACTCCGCCTTTTGGTGCTTCGCTCGCACCCGCTCAGGCCGCGTCGCTGTGGCACTTACTGCTGCGATGCCACCGAGGAGGATCGCAGCGATGATGATAACTGTCATAGTCGTGAAGCCGCACATTGAGGCGCGCCTCAAGCGGCGCCCCCCAATTATTCGCGCCGCCCCGAGCCGTGTCAAGCGGGGGTCTTCGATACAAGGGCATCACCATGACAACCGTCGACGAAGACACGGCCCCGAGCATCGCCGCGGATTGACACCCGACATGCGTCGCGATAACCGCTCTCTTCTGTAGCGATTTCGGAACGTTGTGGGATTTCGAGTCCCAAGACGATGCGACATGTCACTGCACTCCACTTTCCTCATCGCTCGCGCGGAACGTCACCATGATCAACACACGAAGATCCCGTCGCGCTCATCGCGCTCTCCCTGCTCTACTCCGTGTAGCTGTCGCGGGCGGGTTGCTGATGACCTTCTCCGCGTGTGGCGGCACCTCGGCCAACACCACGACGCTCGCAACCTACGCAACCGGCGGCACGGTCTGCGTCATGGCCCCCGACGGGCTACCCCTGATTGAAAACGTCGACCGACTCACGCGTGTTCGGCACGAAGGGAACTTTGAGGTGTTGCTCGCCGAGGCCGAAGAACACTGGGCGCAACGCAGTGAGAAGGAGCATGTCGAGGCCGCCATCGTTGCGTGGGAAACCGCCATCGCGTCGCCGACCCCCGGCCAAGATCGCAATGAAGCCCTCGCAGAGGTCTTCACGCGGCTCGCGCAGGGTTACTACTGGCTCGCCCACGCTCACGTACGCTACCAGGCTGACAACGACGCGGAGATGCTGCATCTATACGAAACCGGCATGTCGTGCGCTGGCAACGCCATCGCGCTCGGCAACTCCAGCTGGAACAGAGAGATGCTCTATGAGCGCCCCATCCCGGAGAGCGTGGGGCTGCTGGATGACAGCGACGCACCGGCGGTTTACTGGTACGCCACCAACCTCGGCCGTTGGGGGCTGCTTCGCGGAATCGCGACCGTCATCTCTCGCGTCAGCGACATCTACGCCATGATGAACCGCGTAGAAGAAACGAGCCCGACGTACTTCTATGGAGCGACGAACCGCTACTTTGGCGTCTATTACACGAAACTGCCGTTCGGAAACCCGGACGTTGACCAAGCGGAGCGACGCCTGCTCGCGAACATCGAGGCCCACCCAGAGTACCTAGAGTCTCGAGTGCTCTACGGCTTTGACTGGGGATCCGTCACGCAGAGTCGAGACATCGCGGAGGCGCAGCTTCAATTCGTCATCGACGCAGACATTTCGCAGTGGCCGGACCTGCTGCCCGAGAACGCCAACGCCCAGCGCCGCGCGGCGCAGCTACTCGCCGACTTCGACGAAGTCTTCCGCTAGCTGCCGCAGCGCGCGAGCCGATTCGGCAAGGCGCGCCTTTGAATGTTCAGCGACTCCAGCCGTCTGAACACAGAACCATCATTTGACTGCGCGCCACCGTGTGCGCCTTCTTCGCTCTTACCGCCCAACGCCATGAAGCGATTCGTCTCTCTCTTAGTCGCCTTGCTCACGCTGCCGCTCGCGTCCTCGGCATCTGCCCAGACGCGTACCTGCACAGTGGAGAGTCCATGCGTCGTCCGCATGTCCACCGTCGCGCCGCGAGGCACTCCCTGGGCGGACCAACTCAACCGCCTCAAAGACTTCTTTGAGGAAGAGAGCGGCGGACGCCTCGACGTGCGGGCCTACCTCGGCTCGTCCGATGGCGAAGTGTCACTCGCCCGTCAGTGCAAGGATGGGGCGCTTGAAGGCGTCGGAGTCAGCACAGGCGCGATCGCGAGCTTAGTCCCCGAGCTCGGCGTCTTTGAGCTGCCCTTCCTCTTTGACACGGCCACCCAAGCAGACTCGGTGATCGACGATCACCTCTTCGGGCCAGTGCAAGACCTGCTCCGCTCGAATGATAATGGATTCGAACTCTACTTCTTTAGCGAAAATGGGTTCCGAAACTTCGCCACCGCCAACGGAACCCCCATCCGCACAGCGGCCGACCTCGAGACTGTGCAGATGCGCAGCCAAGAGAGCTGGATTCACGAAGAGATGTACCGCGCGCTCGGCGGCAACCCGGTCAGCATTCCCGTCACAGAAGTCTCGGCCGCGCTATCAAGCCGCAACGTGCAAGGCTTCGACAACACTCCGCTCTACGCACAAGCAGCCGGCTGGCAGGAGTTCGTGAACACCTGGTCGGTCAGCAACCACATCTATCAGCCCGCCGTGATCGTCTGGAACGCTGAGTTCTACAACAGCATGCCAGCGGACCTCCAAGAACTCCTCGTATCGCGCCGCAGCGAAGAGACCGCGCGTGGTCGCCGCGCCATCCGGGACATTACCCCTCTGCTGATCCAGAACTTTGGGGCGTTCGGCGTTGAGGTTTACACGATGACTGCTGCTGAGCGAAGCGCGATGGCGGTCGCGACCGCCGGCATCTACGACATGTTTCGTGAACGCGTACCCAACGGTGCCGGCCTGCTCGACGCCATTCTCGCGAATCGCTGAGACCTCCCGTCTTGTGGGCGTGCCAGCGGCCGCTCGAGAGACAACGCGCTCGGCAACACGTGCCTGGGCGCGTTTTCTTTTGTTTATCGTAGCGTGAACCATTTGCCCTACACCGCCCCACAAGCGTAGAAGTGTCGTGGTATTAGCCGTGTGTGACCCACACGACGCTCTTTCCTTACCTGTTCGCTCCGAACGGAGACCCTTCGCGGCATGGCCAACCTGCCCATCTCTAGTGGCGCCACTCCCGCGCGGGGACCCGCGTGGTTGAGAGCGTTCGTGGCGGCAGATGATGCCGTGTACGCGGTAGAGCGCGTTCTCGTTACCGGCGCGATGCTGGTCATGAGCGCAGTCGTGTGTCTCAATATCTTGTTTCAGTTCCTGGTCGCGGAGCGGGCCGCGTGGCGGATGGTGGCCGATGGCAGCGCCAACGTTGCAGCGTTGTGGCCGATGGCGATCGTGCTGATGTGCACGATCGCGCTGACGCACTCCTGCACCACGCGAACGGATCTAGGGCGAAACTCGACCCCAGTGGCGACGGCTCTCACCGCACTCATTGTTTTCAAGCTGATCGTGCTCAGCGGGCTGATGTTGTGGCTCCCGAGCAGCGTCATCTGTGGCGTCTTCGTTTTCGCGATAGGCAGCTGGATGCTGCTGATCGAGCTCGATCGCCCACGCCCGATCGGAACGCCCGACTGGAACGCCGGCCGCCTCGCCGCCCTCAGCACGATCGCCATAACTACCGTGTTCGGTGTGACGCTGTGCCTGCAAGCCATTCCGGCAGGCTATACGTGGTCGCAAAAACTCGCGCTGTTCCTGCTGCTCTGGGTCGCCTTCATCGGCGCCTCAATGGCGACGCACGACCAGCAGCATCTGAAGATTGACGCCGTCCGTAAGGCCGTACCCGCGAAACACCGGGCCAAGTACAACGCGCTCAGCGAACTCATCGCCGCCGGATTCACGATCGCGATGCTGGTCCTATCGGTCCTCTACTTACAGGACCGCTTGGCGGAGCAGCACGCGCCAGGAGAGATTCCGGATTGGCTCAAGGTGCTGAGTATTCCCGTTGCGCTCTCGCTGGTGAGCATCCGGTTCCTTGGCCGCGCTGCAACGAATCTCATCGCGCCCTTGCCGCCGTCTGAGGACCCCCCCCCCGGTCTCGCTACGGCGCTCCTGGGCGATGAGGCTTCCCGATGAGCATTCTCGTCATTGGCGTCATCGGTCTCATCCTGCTCTCGGTCGGCACTGGGCAGCCGCTTTATGTCCTGATCGGAGCCGTCGCGAGCTTCTTGCTTCTCGCGAGCGGGCAGGTCGATGGCTTCGAGAGCCTAAAGATCATCATCGAGACGACGCGCGAGCTGTCGGAGAAGGAGGTGCTGCTCGCGATCCCCTTCTTCGTGATCTCCGGCGCGATCATGTCCGAAGGCGATATCGCCAGACGACTCATTGCGGTCGCACGAGCCTGCTTCGGTTGGTTGAGCGGCGGACTCGCGGTGTCGACCGTTGTGGCGTGCATCTTCTTCGCCGCAATTTCGGGTTCTTCGCCGGTCACCGTGATCGCGATCGGCTCGATCATGTACCCCGCCATGGTGGCTGAGAAGTTCAGCGAACGATTCAGCACCGGCTTGGTCTCGACCGCGGGCAGCCTAGGGATCTTAATCCCGCCCTCCATTCCGATGATCGTCTACGCGATCGTCGTGCCCGGCGGGTTCGTGGATCCTCCTGGCTACAATCTCGCTGGCGAGAACGGTTCGCTCGGCTTGGTCGAGCTCTTCATCGCAGGGCTCGGACCGGGTCTGCTGATCGGCGGGTTGTTGGCCGCTTATTCGATCGTCGAGGGCCGGCGCGCGCGCGCCAGCAAGTCACCGCTCGCAATGTCCGAGGTGCTGTCGACAACACGGCGCGGCTTCTGGGCGTTGATGCTGCCCGTCCTCATTCTGGGCGGCATCTATTCGGGCATCTTCACGCCGACTCAGGCAGCCGCTGCGAGCGTCTTCTACGCGCTCATTGTCGAACTCTACGTGCATCGCAGCTTAACGGTGCATGACCTGCCCAGAGTGCTTTCGCAGGCAACAGTGCTCATCGGGGCACTGTTGATCATCGTAGCACTCGCCCAGGGCTTCAATAAATACCTCACCTTGGCGCAGGTAGCGGAGGCGGCGGTTGTATTCCTCGACCAGTACGAGCTCACGCCGATCACCTTCTTGATCCTCGTGAACATCCTGCTGCTGATCGTGGGATGTTTCATGGACATCCTGTCGGCGATCCTGATTCTCGTTCCTCTCATCAGCCCGATCGCGCTGCAACTCGGGATCCACCCGATGCATCTCGCCGTGATTTTCATCGTCAACCTCGAGATCGGGTATCTCACGCCTCCTCTCGGGCTGAATCTCTTCGTCGCCAGCACCATCTTCAAGAAGTCGCTGGGCGAAGTCATCCGCTCCGTACTGCCCTTCCTCGGGCTCATGGTCGTCGGGCTGACCCTTGTCACCTACGTGCCGACGATCTCGCTCGGCGCGGTCAGCTTGAAGAACGGTGAGGGGCTCTACGTCCCCTTCCCGGAGCGTCGCATCGCGATGGACAACATCGAGATCCCAGAGGAGATTCGGTTCCTCTCTGCGGTCGCCGGCGATGATGGTGTGCCCGTCGTCGAGGAGGAGGTGGTTGACCCAGGTCGCCCGCTCACCATCCAAGAGATGATGGCGCAGGCCGAGGCCGACCGAGAAGAAGAAGCCATGGATAACCTCGCCTACGACTCACTGTCCGAGCTCCTGCTGGACTACCGAAGAGTCCGCAGCGGAGAGCTGTTGCTAGAAGAGCTCAATAGCGGCGACGAATAGGCAGGGAGGAGGACAGGACGAGGGTCTCGAATCTGCCCTTGGCGCGGGCTCACGACCCGTCGCGTCTGGCGCCTACTTCGACTCGTTTCTCAGGACGTCGAGTTCTGCCTTGAGCGCCGTTGTGTCGTCGACAGCCGGCCCCGCGTTCATCGCGTCCAGAGTGTCTTCGACCTGCGTACGCACGTTTGCGAACTCCTCGCGCGCGGCGCGAGAGGCGTCGAGAGTCGAGTCGACCGCTTGTCGAAAACGGTCGTCGTTCAGGACGCGCTGAACCTGCTCGCTTGCGAGCGCTTTGGCGGCAGAGTCCGTGAGGCGGCGCTTGATGCTGTTCCAGGCCATACTTCGTCGTGTTTAGCTAAAGGGGCGGTCTGCTCTGACGATAAGCGCGAGGCCACCACGATTCAAGCACGTGTTGTCCATGAAGTTGGTGAACGGACGCTCGAGAGATGCTCCGTGGGGCCGCAGCGCAAACGAAATGCAGGTCCGGTGCGACAGATGGTCGATTTTTAGAGGTGATTCGGAATCACGCAATTAGATTCCCGCGCGATCGTGACCTGCACCCGCCTCTTTGAGGCCTTCGCGACACGTTTGAACAACCTGGAGGTTTCTGAATGCGCATCGCCTTTACGCACAATCTGCGTTCGCTCCCGATCGAGGAGCAAGCGGAGTTCGACTCGCCCGAGACGGTAGATGCCATTGTCGAGGCGCTCCGCGCTCTTGGACACGACGTGGAGCCTATCGATGTTGGCCGGCCCGTTGCGGACGTGATTACGTCGCTGACAAGATACCGACCGGACCTCGTCTTCAACACAGCCGAGGGGGCGACGGGAAGAGGCCGCGAGGCGTTCTGGCCCCACATGTTCGAGCAGCTCGGGATCCCATACACCGGCTCTGACGCCTATGTGTGCACAACGACACTGGACAAGCACCTGACCAAGAGGATCGTCGAAGAAGTCGGTGTCCCCGTTGCCGTCGGAGCGCTCCTAATCGATGCGTCAGCGCCGCTACCTGGTGCGCTGACCTATCCCGCGTTCGTGAAGCCAAACTTCGAAGGCAGTTCTAAGGGCATCACGACGCAGTCCATCGTGGCTGACGAGGCCGCGCTCCGCGCACGCGCGGCTGAACTACTCTCGTTCTATCCAGATGGGGTCATCGTCGAGCCCTTCCTGCGCGGCAGAGACGTGGTCGTGCCGTACCTCGCGGGCGCAACCGACGACGGCGTGCTGCCGGCCGTGTCGTACCGATTCGGCGGCTTCGCCGCTGGTGGGGCGACCATCTATGACTACGAACTGAAAAACGAACACTGCGACGACGTCACAGTCGAGGCCCCAGCGTCTCTGTCCGCCGAACTTACGGCGGAGCTGCGCGTTCTCTCCGCTCGCGCGTTCGCCCGCCTCGGAGTCCGCGACCTAGCGCGGATCGACTGGCGCATCGACGAGCATGGCAAGCCATGGTTCTTGGAGATCAATGCGCTGCCGAGCTTGGAGCCCGGCGCGGGCATCTACGCTGCAGCGGCAGTGATCGGACTGGCGGAGATGGCAGATGTCCTCAGTCACGTGGTCGAGAGCGCAATCAGCCGAGCCCCTCTCCTGAACGTTCCGACTCCCTCGCTGAAGAGGACCCGCGTTGGGTTGATCTACAACCTCAAGCGGGAGAGACCGCAGACCGACGCCGACGACGAGGCGGAGTTCGACTCGCAGGACACGGTCGACGCCATCGCCGCCGCGATCGCATCACACGGCCATGATGTCGTGAAGATCGAAGCGGATAGCGCTGTCCTCCGCCGTTTAGAGTCGGAACATATCGACGTCGCCTTCAACATCGCAGAAGGCATCAGAGGCAGAAGCCGAGAGGCGCTCGTGCCGGCGGTTCTGGAGCTTCTCGGCGTGCCCTATACAGGCTCGGACGCAGCGACGCTCTGTGTCACGCTCGACAAGGCACTCGCGAAGCGTGTGGTCGCCCAAGCGGGAATCGCCACGGCACCGTGGGCTGTTTGGCATACGGGTCGCGAGATTCTTCCGGTAGGCTTCCCGTTCCCAGCGCTCGTGAAACCCGCCGCCGAGGGCTCATCGAAGGGTGTGGTCGACGCGAGCGTCGTAAACGACGAAGCGGAGCTGCGCACACAGGTGAAGCAGTTGGCGAAGCGCTACAAGCAGGCGATCCTCGTCGAGGCGTTCTTGCCGGGGCGCGAGTTCACGGTCGCCGTACTCGGCGGACGCAAGCCCAAAGCGCTGCCAGCAATGGAGGTCGTTTTCACCGACCCGTCGCTGACCTCGCCGGTGTACGGGTTCGAGCAGAAGCAAAGCTCCATCGGCGTTCGCTTCGACGCGCCAGCCCATATCCCTCGAGCGATGATGCGTTCGATTCAGAAGACCGCCAGTGAGGCCTTCGTCGTACTTGGCTGCCGAGACGTCGCGCGGATCGACCTGCGCTTGGACGCGCAGGGAGTTCCGAACTTCATCGAGTGTAACCCGCTCCCCGGTCTCACACCGGGGTTCTCTGACCTCTGCGTCATCGCGGGCTCTGCCGGCATGAGCTACGAAGCGCTGATCGGAGCAATTCTCGCGCCGGCATTGCTCCGCGGCGGTCGCCTCGACTCCGGAGGACGGTCATGAGCGCGGAGCGACAGCGTCTTCGATCCCTAGGGATATCTGTCGGCACAGTGCCAACGGGCCGACACAACGCCATCACGGATGTCGCGGGTGTGAGCGTCGGACACACGACAGTCATCGAAGGTGAAAACGTCCGCACGGGAGTAACCGCGATTTTGCCGCGCTCGGGCAACATCTTCGAAGAGCCACTGATCGGCGGGCACTTCGTACTCAACGGCGCGGGAGAAATCTCTGGGCTGACGCAGCTCTCGGAGTGGGGTCTTATCGAGACGCCTATTCTGCTCACCAACACTCTATCAGTGGGCGCGGTTAGTCACGGCACTGTGCAGCACATGGTCGAGCAGTTTCCGGGGATTGGCTCACGGCAGGACGTCGTGATCCCGCTCGTCGGAGAGTGTGATGACTCCTTCCTGAACGACATCGCTGGCGACTGGATCACCAGCGAACATGTTTACAACGCGCTGAACTCCGCCACCGATGGCCCCGTGGAAGAAGGGTCCGTGGGCTCGGGAACAGGCATGGTCACCTGCGACCTCAAGGCGGGTATCGGCACGTCCTCACGCGTGCTGCCTGCGGAGGACGGCGGATTCACGGTCGGCATTCTCGTCATGTCGAACTTCGGGCGCCTCGAAGACCTCCGGGTGGACGGCATGCCTGTCGGCCCCTTGGTTAAAGAGGTGCTCGGCGAGATCGAGCGCCGGCGCTCACTGTACGGCTCGATCATCGCGATCATCGCGACGGACGCACCGCTCACATCGCGGCAGATCAACCGTGTGTGCAAACGTGTCGCGCTGGGGATTGGCCGCGTCGGCAGCTATGCAGCGCACGGATCGGGAGAGATTATCCTCGGGTTCTCGACCGCACAGACCATTCGGCGCGGCTCTAAGGCTCTCACGCATGAAATGCGCATGCTTGATGATACGCGTATGAATCCCCTGTACCGAGCAGCGATCGAGTGCACCGAAGAAGCAATTTTGAACGCGCTCTGCGCCTCGAACTCCATGACGGGCGTGCGCGGCAACGTGTGCCCCGCGCTTCCGCTCGACGTGATTCAGTGGGCTTGGAGAGAGCGAGAAGAGCGGTGGGCCGACGCGGCGGCGAAGTTCGGCCGGCCGTGAGCTGCCATCGGGCGCCTTCTCGCACGGCTCTAGCCTCTGTGCTAAGCGCGTAACGCGCACACTTGTGCGCGCCTCGGACCCGACTGCCGAACGAGTCATGCCAAGCGGACGCTTTACGCGCTTTCTCATCATTGCACTGTCACTATCGCTGGTCGTCGGGGCAGTGGCCTTGTTCGCCGGACCAAGCCTCGTCAGTGGCGCCGTCGAAACGAAGCTTCAAAATGAGCTCGCAGCGCGAGACCTCCCCTTGCGCGTTGGAGAGCTCGACCTCGGCCGGACGCAGAGCACTCTAAGTGAGGTCTGCCTAGAAGCGCCGGCCCCGGCCAACGGCGATATCGTCTGTGTGTACGACATCAAGGTCGGTGTCGACCTCGTCGACCTCGCGCAGGGCAACGTGTCAATTCATAGCATCGACGTGGCGCGAGTCGTGGTCGACGCGTCGTCAGAGCGCGGCTCCGTTGAGGCGCTCACCGAGTCGCTCAACACGCTCTTAGAGCAGGCGCAGAGCCAGCCTCGAGACCAATCTGAGGGCAGCGGAACGCCTGAGGCTCGCCAGCCGAGGCAGCGCATTGGCCTTCCCGAGACCGTGAGCATCGCCTCGGTCGTGGTAAACGCCGTCGGCCATGGGCAACCCGTGGACTCCCTGACGCTTCGCGACGTGCGGCTCCAGCTTCCCGGCGGCGCGCTGCCGTCGTTGGGGTCCACGATCGCGGAAGGACAGTCGCCTACGCTAACGGCAGCGCTATCCGTTACAGCGCCCTTTGTAACTGCCATGGGTCTACAGATTCCAGAGTCGATGCAGATCGAGGCGACGCTCTCGTCGGTTGGAGCGCCTGAGATCAGCCTGCGGACACCCGATCAACCCTTCGCCTACGCGTCCGGGCAGTTCTACGGCGAGCCGCTGCAATGGACAGGTCTTGGGTTCACCGGCCCGACGACCGTATGGGTGGAAGGTGTCACGCTTGGGGATCCGGAGATCGGAGCCGTTGAGCGAGCCGAGGTTCGGGTTCGGGAGCTCACTACTTCGTTTCAGGACCTATACCTCGCGAGTCTGGACCTCACCGGGCCGAGACTCACGCTGCGCCTCGACGAGGCCGGTGCGCCCGATATCGCGTCGCGACTTGGGTTAGCAACGACGGAAAGTCCGGCAGAAGAAGACAGCGGAGAACCCAGCGACAGCGAACCTGAGGGCGGCGCGGCGGCACGCGACGGAACCGAGACAGGCCCTGAGAGTGAGCTGGTCGAGGGTTCGGGTGAGAGCGCAACAGACAACTCCGCCGCTGCAGTCGCCGCCGAACCTACCGGGCTCGACACTTGGGCAGAGCGCCGATGGTTTGAGCAACTCCCTCAGCAAATCACCATCACCGACGGTTTGCTCACGGTCGTGCCAGCTTCCGGGGACCCCGTCGTCGCCAGCGACGTGGACGTCACCTACGCGGTACGCGTTCTGAATACGCAAATGGACGTGCGCACGACACTCGCGCTGTTGAGCGGGCAGGAGCCGGCAGGATCTGTCGACGTCACGCTGGTTTGGGATTGGGCACACAGCGCGCTCGAACTCGATGCGGAGGTTAACGCGCTGTCGCTTGGCGCCCTCGCCGAGCTCGCCAGACCCATTGCCCCCTGGCTGACGCTTAGCGGCACGCTCGATTTCGAGACACGTTTTCGGCAGCAAGAGGACCGCTCGATCCCGAACTTTACGGGCCGAATCGCGCTAAGCGACCTTGTCGCCAACATCGAGCGTGGCGAGGGAGACGACGTACAGACCGTGCTCGAAGAAGACCTCCATGTCCCAAGCGCGAGCTACGCGTGGGAGGCGTCTAAGACCCGTGGAGATTCACACCTGGTGTTCGCGCTCGGTGACATCCTAGTCGGTGAAGCGCGCGCAACGCTCACGCCAACCTTTCTCGACTTGCGCCTCCATCGCCGAGAGGTCCTGTCCGGCATCGACATGGTGTTCTCACTTCCGCGCCAACCAGCTCAGACCATTCTTGACGCCTTTCCACGCGCACTGCTTGGGCCGGTAGCAGAAGCACGGATGAGCGGCGATATCGCATGGGAGTTTGCGTTCCCCATTCGCTGGATTGAAGCCGAAGATGGCGAGCGTGTATTCGACCTCGATGAGCCGACGATCGATGACTTTCACGACGAGAACGTGACGCTCGAGTTCCTGCCAGAGTCTGTTGACGTTCGCCGACTCAACCACGCCGACAGCTTTGTCTTCCGCGGGCCCAACGATCGTATCAACCGAACGCTCAACATGCCGATGCCGCGCGGTGCCGTTGCCGAGCAAGGCGAGCAAGGCGAGCAAGGCGCGAATACGGACGGCGTTCCCGGATGGCGAAGCCTTGAGCGAATCAGCTACTTCCTGATCGCCGCACAGCTGTACCGAGAAGACGGACGCTTCTTCACGAACCGGGGAATCAACTGGTACCAAATGAGGCTCGTCGCTGAAGAAGCCGCGCACACAGGATGGTTCGAGCGAGGCGCATCTACCGTCAGCATGCAGCTGGTGAAGAACGTGTTTCTCACCCACGAACGCTCAATCGAGCGCAAGGTGCAGGAGCTGTTTCTGACCTACTGGATGACACGCATGGTCGCGAAAGCGCGCATTCTCGAAGTGTATCTCAACGTGATTGAGTGGGGGCCAAGCATCAACGGCGTGACCGAGGCTGCGAACTATTACTTCGGACTCGCCCCGGCCGAGCTCAACCTCGCGCAAGGTGTATGGCTAGCGTCGATTACACCAGCGCCTCGCCGCCGCGCCGCTCAGCGGGGAATGGGCGAGGCGCCCGAGTGGCAAATGGGCTGGGTGCATCGGTTGATGGAGGGCATGGCCGATCGCAATTGGATTACGCGCTCAGAGCTGGCGAAGGGCCTAGAACAACCGGTTCGCTTCATCACGTCCGCCCTCCCGGTACAGCCCGTTCCGAGCGCGCCAGACCTCACGCCATCGGGCATGACATCCGAGTGGCAAGG
>JBLFZA010000037.1:0-23178 GCA_047610025.1 Bradymonadia bacterium
AATGCGCGCGGCGCCTCAACGGAGGGGGAACTGAGCGCCACGATGCTCGCGGCGAACGAGCGGCTTGGAGGCTTCTTGTTCGATGAGCTGCTGCCCTATGATGTGAAGACCGCGCTCCGTCGCGACATCGGCGCCCTGACAATCAGTCTCGACGTCGAACTCATGCAGGTCCCTTGGGAGCTTCTGCACACGGGAGACGAGCTCTTGAGTCATCGCTGGTCGATGTCGAGAGCGCTCCAACTCCCTGCGTCGTTCGAGATTCGCGCCGAGGCCGCAGCGGCGCCGTCGATGGCCCGCGTGCTCATCGTCGCTGATCCGGACGGCTCGCTCGACGAGAGCTACGCCGAAGGCGTGGCGGTACATCACATCCTGAAGTCCGCTGACGGCGTCGACGCGTCGCTTCGTGCGGCCGACGTTGACGCGAGCGTCATCCGACAGAGCGCTCGACGCTATGACGTGATTCACTTTGCAGGGCACGTGGACGCGGCCGGTTGGCGCATGGCAGAGTCCGTTCTCAACGCGGCCAGCGTGCGTCGCCTCGCCGGGGGAGGCGAGGTACCAAGCTTGGTGTTCGTCAACGGCTGCGGTGCGGCCGGCGGAGAGCACGCGGCGGTTACACAAGCGTGGCTGGAAGCGGGCGTGCCTCACGTGATCGCGCCCCTCTTCGACGTACCGGACAGGCTGGCTCGCGACTTTTCACAGTTGGTGTATCGCTCGCTGCTCGCGGGCGACTCCATCGGTGACGCCGTGCGAGCCGCCCGCCTCGACTTGGCGCAGGCAGTCGGCGCTGGCGCAACATCCTGGGCAGGTTACGTACTCTTCGGTGACCCGTGCGCACGCTTCACGGCTGAGCCGCAGAATAGGAAAGTGGTTGTACAAAGCGGGACACGCCTAAGTGGCACAGAGCCACGTCGATCAGAGGCGACACGGGCTGAAGCCGCACCTATCTCGACAGCCTGGCACACACAGAGTCCCCCAACGCGTTTCAGCTTTGAAGGGCCAACGCTCGCGATTCTGCTCGCGTGTATGGTTCTTCTCGCGCTCGCGGCGATGTGGTGGCTCCAGCTCGACGGCTCCTCGCTCTTCTGGGGCGATGTCGGACCGAGCACATTCGACGCTGACTAGTCGTGCGAAGGACGCTCAGTTTGGCGGCCTCGTGTCACCGAACGAGTGCGCAGACGAAGGTTAAAAACCAGCACCGCCCGCTTCGACAAGTCCAAGCGGGCGGTCAGTCGTTCGAGGACTGGAGCTTAGCGCTCAACGCAGGCGTTATCCGCGCACGCCATGCCACTCGGGCAGTCACAATCTGATTCGCAGGACGAGGGAGCCGGTCGCGACTCGCAGAGGCCCGTGTCGCCGTCGCAGGTCAAGCCGCTGGGGCAGTTGCAGCTCGCTCGGCATGTGAAGAAGCACATCCCCTCCTCACAGCGCTGGTCGGCACCACACTCCAAGTCGTTGCGGCACTCGACGGCTGGGTCGTCGTCGCAGAAGCCCGAGCGGCAGATCAACCCGAAGCCACAAGCCGCGTCGCTGGTACAGATATCACGGCACTGACCGTCGACGCAGAGGAACTCATCGCCGCCACAATCAGCGCCAGTGCGGCACTCCGGCTCGGGCCGGGGAGCGCAGATCCCGCCGCGGCACGCTTCGTCCGCGTTGCAATCGGAGTCAGCGCCACACTCTGCGCGGCACAAGCCGTCGATACAGGCGCCGTCTTCGCAGTCCGATGAGAAGTCGCACTCCTCACGCACCGCCGGAGTGATGCAATCGCCATCGATGCAAACCTCGCTCTCACTGCAGTCTCGATCCGTCGCACACTCAACTTCCGGATCCACACACTCCCCCTCAACACACGCTTGGCCTTCGGTGCAATCGCGGTCACGGCTGCAGGAGAGCTCCGCCGCACACAGTCCGTCTTCACAGACCTCGCCAGCGCCGCAGTCTGCGTCTTCAGCGCATGTACCGAGTGATGCGCAGGAACCGGCGACACACACCTCTGGCTCGGGGCAATCGCGGTCGGTCGAGCACTCATCTGTTGGCGCTTCCACACACTCGCCGGCCTCGCAGATCTCATCACCGCCACAGTCGTTGTCGCGGTCGCACTCTGCGACAGGTGAACGGTCGCTGCACTCGCGAGACGTCGGCACACACTGTCTTGCGGAGCCAGCGGCGAGACACTCGAAGCCGCTCGGGCAGTCACGGTCCTCGCCACACGCGCTTCCACAGTAGCCTTCCGCTCCACCACCGAACTCTAGGCAAAGGGCGCCAGAGTCTTCGCAGTCCGAGTGGCCAACACACGGCTCACACAGCGCGGCTCGACCGGTCTCCGGCAACGCGATACAGAGGTCGCTGCGGCACTCGTGCGTGTTCGGGCAGTCACGGTCCGTCACACACTCACGGTCGTCGACCACAACTACGATCGGCGGCTGCGAGTAACTCACACAGGTGTCCTCACATTCGGTGAAGCACTCGTCCCAGCAGCCCCAGGGGTCGCAGTAGGTATCGCAGACGTCCCAGCACTCGGTGACCACTGTGTCGCAGGGGAGCCCGCGGTCGTCGTCAACAAAGAAACAGCCGGAAAGCAGCACTGCGGCCACCGGCAATAAGGCGAGCGATGGAAATGACGTGGGACAGCGCATGAGATTCTCCGGTTCGCGACAAGGCGTCTGGGCGTGACGTGAATTGCGTCGTGCACTTTAGGACGCCCATGGCAGCGGTCTATTCAGCTCAGGTGACAAAAAGCGCGCGGCCGCTTCGCGGAGAATGCGAAGCGGCCGGAACCTCAGCAAAGTCAGCGACTTCAGCGTATCAGACGTCCAGAAACGCCTTCAGGAAGTCGCTCTTTGCGGGCACACGAAGCTTCTCAAGCGCCTTCGCTTCGATCTGACGGATCCTCTCCCGCGTGAGGGAGAAGTCCTTTCCAACCTCTTCGAGCGTGTGATCGGTCTTCTCGCCGATTCCAAAGCGCATCCGAAGTATCTTCTCCTCGCGTGCGGTGAGCGTCGCGAGGAGCTCCTTGGTGTGGCGAGACAGCTCGTTGTCTGTCGCCTTCTCCGCCGGGGAGACGGCGTTCTCGTCGGGGATGAAGTCGCCGAGTTCCGTGTCGTCCTCGCCCACTGGTGTCTCGAGCGAGACGGGGGATCTGGAGATTTTCAGCGCCTTACGCACCTGCTCAACGCTGATGTCGAGCTTCTCGGCGACCTGCTCCGGCTGCGGCTCATGACCGAGTTCCTGCTCAAGATAGCGCTTGGTTCGGATGATGCGGTTGATGGTCTCGATGAGGTGCACAGGGATCCGAATCGTGCGCGCCTGGTCCGCGATTGCACGGGTGATCGCTTGGCGAATCCACCACGTCGCGTAGGTCGAGAACTTATGGCCGCGCTGGTACTCGAACTTCTCCACCGCCCTCATGAGCCCGATGTTGCCCTCTTGTACGAGGTCGAGGAAGTGCATGCCTCGGTTGGCGTACTTCTTCGCGATTGAGACGACGAGGCGGAGGTTGGCTTGCACCATCTCGGTCTTGGCGGCCTCCGCGTCGGCGTGTCCGACGTCCATCTCTCGCACTGTCTCCGCGAGCCGCTCGGGCGTCATCGAGTAACGCGACTGCAGCGTTTGAAGC
Source organism: Bradymonadia bacterium (assembly GCA_047610025.1). Lineage (GTDB taxonomy): Bacteria > Myxococcota_A > Bradymonadia > REDH01 > REDH01 > JBLFZA01. Next base: position 3,620 of record JBLFZA010000037.1, read on the forward strand.
ATGTTTCGAGAAGATGAGAAACGGTTCTCGAACTCCAGCAGTCGGAACTCATCAAGGTCGTCGCTCGCCCGCTCACGTGCCTCAGCGAGGAACGCTTCGATTTCATCTGCGGACTTGCCGAGTTGGCGTTCGCAGTCCGCGACGCGGCGTGAACACCGCTCGATCGTCTGAAGAACCTCGCGCACGTTCTGCGCGAACTCGAGCACAATTCCTGGGTCGAGTTCGTGCCGGGCCACAACTTCCCGCGCTGCGTTCTGCGCGGCATCGAGGTTCTCGCCGGTTCGGTGGGCTTCCACCAAGACGTCGTACGCGGCGCGAACATCGACGATCCGCGACTGCAATCGTTCGAGGAGTACGTCGGGGTCGAGATTCGACGGGATGTCGGCTTGCGGCAGATAAAATTTCGCTCGTGCCGTGCCTTCACGCACGCGGCGCTCGACGTCGACCAAGCAGAAGAGCCCAGCAGGGCACGCAAACAGCGCGTCAAAAAGCTCGAAGCGGCCAAGCTCGATACGCTTCGCGATCTCGACCTCTTCCTCCCGCGAGAGGAGCGACACCGCTCCAATGCGTTGCAGGTAGAGCTTCACCGGGTCGAACCCATCCGCGAAATAGTCTGCGTCCTTTACAGGCCGCGTGATTCCCGTCGCGGTACTCCGCTGAGGCGCCGCCGCGGCGGGCTTCGGCGATTTCGCTGTGGTGCTCCGTATCGGTTTCGTCATTGCACACACTCAGTTGAAGCAGGGGCTGTCGTCACCACCAATGAAAGCAATCATTGTGCCCGATCAACCCCCTATCGCCACAAACCCGCTTAGAATGGCAGTTTTGGGGCGTTTTAGTTTTAGCAAGTCTCGGCGCCTGATCAGCGACCACGCACAAAGTGCGACATCCGTGTCGTACTCCGGCCACCAGAGTGACAGTTCTCGGCTACTCCGACGACGGACGACCGTCCGACGAGCCTCGACGCCTTGTGCTCTCCGCTCCGTCTGCTAGCAGCGGTTTCCCCTCCGATTCCTGTGCTATGCGGCGAGTGATTTCTATCGACCCAGGCAGCGTCGTCGCCGGCTACGCGGTGCTCGACAAGTCGGGTAGCACGATCAAACGCGTGACCAGCGGCGTGATTCGGTGCGGGAAGCTCCCATTCGCCGAACGACTTGCTGTCATTTACGACCGAGTCGCTGAGGTCTGTGCGACGCACCACCCCAATGAAGGCGCCATCGAGGCCATCTTCTTCCAGAAGAATGCGCAGTCCGCGCTGAAGCTGGGCCACGCCCGGGCCGCGGCGATGCTCGCCATGGTTCATGCGGGCCTAACGGTCGCCGAGTATGAGCCGAGCCTCGTAAAAAAGACGGTGACCGGTCGCGGAGCAGCGGACAAAGCGCAGGTCGCCGCGATGGTTGCCGCGCTGATCGGATTCCGTGATGCCGCAACGGCAGACGAGAGCGATGCGCTCGCGATAGGCCTCTGCCACCTTCAACAAAACCTGCTCATGCCAAGAGGCGCACGATGATCGCGATGCTGACAGGAGTCATTGCTGACAAGACCGCTGACACCATCATCATGGACGTACAGGGTGTCGGATATGAGGCCAACGTCTCTCTGCGCACCCTGCAGGCGTTGCCTGGCGTCGGGAATAGCGCCACGGTGCACGTCGTCACCAACGTGCGTGAGGATGCCATTCAGCTGTTCGCGTTCCATGACACCGCGGACAAGCGCATGTTTCAGCGGCTCGTTAGCGTGAGCGGCATCGGCCCCAAGATCGCCGTCAACGCGTTTAGTCTGATGAGTGCTGTTCAGCTGCAGTCTGCGATCATCAGCGCGGATTTGAAGGCGCTCTCGGCCATCTCCGGTGTCGGAAAGAAGACGGCACAACGGATCATTCTTGAGCTCGGCGAGAAGATACTCGGCCTTGACCTCGGCGGCGGGTCGGTTGTTGGTCCGACGCCTGTCGGAGCTCTGGCCGATCTGCGCGGCGCCCTCTCCGACCTGGGCTACGCGCCAAAGGAGGCCGAGTCCGTAGTGGCCCAACTGCGCGAAGACGCCAAGAACGGGGATGAGGTCGAAGTGCTTCTCCGGAAGGCGCTCGGTCTGCTACGATCCTGAACAGATGTTTAGACTTTCACTCCCGCTACTATGAGCGACTTTTCACGCGGCGAGCTCGACAGCGAAGCCGCCCCACCCGACCACATCGTGGAACCCGCGCTTCGGCCCAAGACCTTCAGCGACTACGCTGGTCAGGACGAGTTGAAGGAGCGGCTGCGAGTCGCGGTGCGTGCAGCAAAGATGCGCGGTGAGCCGCTTGACCACGTGCTTCTAAGCGGCCCTCCAGGTCTCGGAAAGACGACGCTTGCCGCGATCATCGCGAACGAGCTGGGCGTGCAAATGCATTCTACATCTGGCCCAGCCGTTGAGAAAAAGGGAGACCTCGCAGGCATCCTCACCAGCTTAGAGACAGGAGATGTGCTCTTCATCGATGAAATCCACCGTCTAAGCGCGGTCATCGAAGAGAACCTCTACCCGGCGATGGAAGACTTCTTCATCGATATCCTTATCGGCGACGGCGCGCACTCGCGCAGCCTCAAGCTCCCGCTTCCACGATTCACGCTCGTGGGCGCGACGACTCGGTCAGGCCTCCTCACATCTCCGATGCGAGGGCGCTTTGGCATCATTGAGAACCTCGACCTCTACGGTGTTGAAGACCTCACGACGATCATTCTGCGGTCCGCGCGATTGCTCGAGATGATCGTAGCGGATGATGCCGCGGGTGAACTTGCCGCGCGCTCAAGAGGCACGCCGCGAATCGCAAATCGGTTGCTGCGGCGGGTTCGCGACTATCAGGATGTTGAAGGCGCGGACCACATCGACTTGGCGCTCGCGAAGCACGCGTTGAGCCGCCTCGACGTCGACGCCATTGGCCTTGATCGCGTCGACCGCCGTTATCTCTCGGTTGTTGTCGAGATGTTCGATGGAGGGCCCGTCGGACTCGACACGATCGCCGCAGCGATGGGCGAATCAGCGCACTCCCTCGAAGACGTCTATGAACCGTTTCTGTTGCAGCAGGGCTTTATCAAGCGCACACCCCGCGGCCGAGTTGCGACACGCCGCGCATTCGAGCATCTCGGAGTCACGCTGCGCTCACCGTCGCCACAGGCAGCGCTCTTTGATGATGAGACCTAACCCTCACGCTTCATTCCATGCATGACGTCATCGTAGTTGGAGGAGGCCCCGCCGGAATCTCCGCGGTCGGCTGGCTCCATGATTTAGAACGCCCTTTCGCGTGGTGCTCGGCGGGTCCAGCCGGCGGCACGCTGCGGCGAGTGGGCAACCGCCTACCGAATTATCCAGGGTTGTTCGCCGACTCTGGGGGGGCGCTCGCGGAGCACTTAGCCGCTTGGTTGCAGAAGCTCGGCCTGCAGCCCACGCGATGTTCCGTCACGAGGCTCGAGAGGACGAAGGGCGGCTGGTCAACGATGACAGACGACGGCGAAGTCTTGTACGCGCGCGCGGTTCTGCTCGCTACCGGGACACGATCGCGGCGGCTTGGAATTGCGCTGGAAGCCGAGCGCACTGATATCGACGTGTTTTTCTCAGTGACCAAGCATCGTCATCGGGTGTCTGGAGAGCAGGTCGTCGTCGTTGGCGGCGGCGACGCAGCGCTCGAAGGCGCCCTCTTGCTGGCCGACGTCGGCTGTAACGTCACGCTGCTTCACCGCGGCACTGAGCTTGGCGGACAGGCGCGCTTTCGCCGCCGTGTCTCGGAGAGCCCGGACATCACGGTGATACTGAACACCGAAGTCGCAGCGATTGAGCTCGATCACGACGCTCTTGCTGCGGTGTCTTTGACGACCGGAGCGCGGCTCCTTTGCCGAAGGCTCTTCGTACGCATCGGCGTCGAGCCAGTCGTGGTCCCCGGGGTTTCGCCTCAACTGATCGACCCCGCCGGATACATTGTGGTGGATGCCGCGGGGCGCACTCGCGAGCCCGGCCTATACGCCGCCGGCGATGTCTGTAGCCCTGGCCACCAATCGGTCACATGGAGCGTTGGGTTGGCCTCGCGTGCGATCGCCGCGGCGCTTCAGGATATCGACGACGCGGCGTAGGCCGTCGCTAGAGTGAGAGCAGGAGCATCCACCCGATCAGCGCAACGGCGAGCCCTACAAGCGCTCCCATCGCCGCCCACGCGAGGAAGGAGCGTTGCTTTCGCACCTCGATGCTTTTCGATGCGACCGTCTCAGCGAACGCCGGATGAGCCTGGGCCACGCCGACCGCGTTGCTGGGAATTGTCTTACGAGCAGAGGTCTCCTCATCGCCCCAATTCGCCATGGCGTCATCCAGCGCGTCAGTATTGGTCGTCGCCGAAACTCCGGGCATCGCGGCGGCCTTGAGCTGCGTTACATCATCCGCGCTCTGTTCGATCGTCGCCGTGCTGGGTGCTTCGCCTACACGCCGCTCATCAGCGCTCGGGTGCAACGCGATCGTCGCGCTGACTTCGCCACCGCGGATGTCAGAGGCTTTGGCAGAGTCGCGCGAAGGGCGGATCAAACGATCGGTCATAATCGCGGGAAAGGTCTCTTGGTCACAAGCGGCGGACTCGTCGTTCTCATCCAGCAGCTCCAGCTCGCGCTCATCAACCCGCAGCGCCGGGGTCTCCGCCGACGGCCGCCTCTTGCGCTTGGCGTAGGCACCGGCTGTCGCCGTTTGGCGTATTCGGTTTACTCCGCGCGAGCCGTAGCCGCGCAAAACTCCCCACGATGGCGGTTGTTCTCTTCCATCGGCAGAGACGTCCGCGCTCTCCTCCGTTGATTCATTCGGCGCGCTAGAACTAAAGACCGAGTCGACACTAAGGTCGCCCCGCCCGGCGGCAGCGCTCTCCATGATTTGCGGCGCTGTCGGTTCGGACGGGCTGCGCGCCGCGGCCCCGAGCGGTGACTCGCTAAGCGTCCCAAAACGCTGATCTCCATTCCCCGCTGCGGAGTCGTCGCGACCGTCGTCCCTGTCGGCGTCGTCACGAGGCGCGTCAGAGCCTGAGGTCGACGCGAGCCCCGCCGTTGGCGCGATGATGTCTCGCACGAGATCGGTCAACGTGCTCACAGCAGGGGCGCGCGACGCTTGAGTGGCCCGGGCGCTCTCGGGCGACTCTGCGATCGCCGAGACGTCGCCCCGCTCGTGCGGTACCAAGACAGTCGAGGCACCATCATAGCCGTTTATGAGCGCATCTTGGTCGCCGGACGGCTCGCGCGAGGGCACCGACAAACGTCGCGCCATCTCCTCGGCCAGATCCTCGCGAGCCGGCGTGCTCTTCGAAGGATCGACGGGGTCGTCATCGCTCAATCGGGGCGCAATATCTGCGCTTCGGCTCACGCGCTCCGCTTCCACCGCGGAGGCGAAGGGACCGCTCGTCTCCTTGAGATAGCTCGAGACCTCGTCAAGCCATCCGCCCGTGGGCAACAACGGGGGCGCCTCGGCGAAGCGTGAGTCTGGAACGACGTGTCGCGCAGACAGGCCGACGACGGTGTCGAATGGCGACGTTGCGCCGATTAGAGCCCCCTCGTCTCCCTCTGTTGAGACGCCCGGCACCGGCTCTTCGACGATGGGGAGTTCGATGGGTGACGGGAGGCTGAACCTCGTGAGCACCGGTTCTGATGATGTGGTGTCGTCCAGCTGCTGGCCAACAATGCAGGAGGGGTCAGCACCTTCTTCGATAGCTGATTCTGGCTCTCGAACAGGGCCGATGGGCTCCGCCAAGAGTTCCATGTCCATGACATGGATACCAAACATGGTGCGCTCGTCCGGCGCGAGCGCCTCATCGTCAGCGACCAGCGCATCACCGGGCCTCACCCCCAACATTGTCTGCTGGTGCAGATCCGGCTCGGGCGCCGTCGGGCTCGTGACTGGAGGCTTGGGCAGCACGCCGTCGACCACGCGGTCACCCAACCGTGGCACTAAGGGGTCGCCCTGCGATTGGTCGTCGGATTGCGTCAATGTTCACACGGATATCTAAGCTTAGGCTGCAACATGCCAGAAGCAGAGCATACGTGCAAAGAGGCTCAACGCTCTTCACGAGGGCGGGCGGGGACTCATTGCCGTTTTTGTGCGCGCGCAACGCACTGAGTAAGCTGGTTCGAGCGTAGTCGTGCCGCAAGGGCGAAGGCGCGGCTTTTCTCACTCCCATCGCGTACACCCTTGGTGATGGACTCACTCACTCAACTTGCCGATACCGCCGAAGTCACTGTCGCATCCCGCGACGTTGACGGCGCAATTGCGCTGGCGCTGCGGTTCTGGGATGCCCTTGAAGACCGCGCCGGCTTGGTTGTTCCGATTGCGCTCTCGAGCGAGCTGTCGGAGTGGTGGCGTCTCGCCCGAGATGTAGCGCTTCACGAAGGCGACCTTGTGACCGCGGCGTTCGCCGCCGCGCACGAGGGGGAATGGGCTCCCGTTGTGCGCGCGCTCCGGGACAGTTCTCCTGTAGTCACCGCACGCTTACCGGCTCTCGGCACGCCAAAGTCGGGCGTCAGCCTCGCGGCGGGCACCGAGGCACGCGCGGTGGCCATAAAGCGGGCCTGTTTCGCTCTGCTGCAAGAAGAACCCTCGCAGATACGCCGCCGACTACCGCTACTCGACGACACCGCCCAGCCCGGTGCGTGGCTTGAGCGGTGTTCGGTTCGTTGCATCGAGCCTGGCGAGACGATCCTCGACGACCATCACGCACTGGCGTGGTGGGTCAGCGGAGCTATTGCTTCGCCTATGGGCCACCGGTCGCTGCCGGTGGGCGCGCTCATTCGCCGTTCGCTGCCCGGCAATGTGGCCGCTGCGTCAGTGACGAGCCGTGTCCTCGTTCTCACGAGAGATGACGCTGAAGAGCTTTTCGGCCTTCCCGGAATCGACGACTCGATTCGTCGACTGGACGCGCGACAGAACGTTGTTCGCGCTCTGAATCGCTGTCAGCTGTACAGGCGGCTCTCGACACGCGCTCAAGGTGTTCTGATCGCCCAGAGTCGCGGGGTCGCCTTGCACGACGACCTCATTCTCCCCAAAGGCGCACGCGGCAGCGGTCTTTTCATCGTCGCGAGCGGCACTGTAGCGCTACTCGATCGAGAACAGACGGTCTCCGTCAGTCGAGGACAGCTTGGCGTCGGCGACGTGTTTGGGGCTCTCGATGACGTGCCTGAGCCCGCTGAGATCGTGGCAAAGGGCCCCGTGGCATTGCTCTACTTGAAGAGAGGCATCGCCGCAGACCTACTCGCAGACGAGCCCCAAGCCTCTGCCTGGCTGCGGGATCTCTTAGACCAACGCCGCGAAGACATCGAACAGCTCGACACGGGCGAAGTAACGTTGCTCGACGACTAACCCCATTGCGCGGGAGGGGGATAGCGGCTGCAAAGCGCCCGCGCGCTTGCGCTTCGCTCCCGAGGTGCGCACTCTATGCTCATCTCTAACGCCCGGTAGGCGCGATGAACCGAACAACCCTGCTCTCGCTCTCGCTCGCCACTGCGTGCGCCAGCGCTCTCCTGATGACTCCGCAAACACCTGCGGACAATGCGCCACCGCTTACGCTGAACCACGACCTGTCGTCGGTATTGCTGATTGATGTGGCCGACCATCTTAGCCAGGCCGAGAGAGAGGCGTTCATCGCCACGCTCCCTGGGAGCCCGGAGTTGAACAGCGCGTTCTCAGAGGCTGAGGGTTTGTATCGGGTCACGCTGACGTCCGATGTGGTCGGTGAGCTCGTCGCACGTCTCCAGAACGACGACCGAGTGGAGTTCGCGGAGGCGGAAGCGACCGTGAGCCTCCACCAAGGCATGGAGGCGACGGCACTTACTGCCACTCCGCCGCCTGCCAGCAACTCTGACGCGTCGATTGACGACCCGCTCTACCCATTCCAGTGGCACTTCGACCAGATCGACGTGGAAGGCGCATGGCCAACCAACCGAGGTGCGGGCACGGTGGTCGCCGTCATCGATACGGGAGTGGCCTACACGTCAGGCGGAGAGCTTACCCAGGTGCGCGACCTCAGCGGAACGGGGTTTGTTCCCGGATACGACTTCGTCTCGGACGACGATGTCCCGCTCGATGAGCACGGACACGGAACGCACGTCGCTGGCACGATCGCTCAAACCACAAACAACGGATATGGCGTCGCCGGTATCGCTCCTCTTGCCGATGTGATGCCGATTCGCGTGCTCGACCGCAGCGGGCGTGGCAACACGGCCGACATCGCAGAGTCCATTCGATGGGCCGCGGACAATGGAGCCGACGTGATCAACATGTCACTCGGCGGCCCTGTGCCATCACGCATCATGCAGGACGCGATCCGATATGCCCATCGCAAGGGTGTGATCGTCATCGCTGCGGCGGGCAATAACGGATGGAGCATGCCAAGCTACCCGGCGGCGTACCCACACGTCGTCGCCGTCGCCGCAACCCAGTATGACCGGTCCACGACCTTCTACTCCAACTACGGTCGCTACCTGGATGTCGCAGCGCCAGGCGGGAACGTGCGTGTCGATCAGAACGACGACGGAAGGCCCGACGGCGTGATGCAAGAGACGCTGGCGATGGGCAACCCCACGGAGCACGAGTTCGCGCTCTACATGGGAACCTCGATGGCTAGTCCGCACGTTGCAGGCGTCGCAGCGCTCATCCACTCCTCCGGCGTGACCCACCCTGATCGCATCGAGGCGGTGTTGAAGGACACTGCCGTAACGGACATGTCGATGTACGACCAAGACCGCTACGGAGCAGGACTCATCGACGCTGCCGGCGCTGCGCGGGCATCGGCAGTTCAGGTGAGCGCACCACGCTCGATTGCCGCGGCATTCTTTGGCGCCCTACTCCTCATCGGCGGGACGCGCCGACGAACGATCGCCGGGGTGGTGACAGCAGGTCTCGTCGGTGGTGGCCTCAGTGTCGTGTTGACCGGCTTCGGGGCACTCCTCCCTAGTCTGCAGTCGCTTTCGTCCATCTCCACGCCGTGGATCGTCGTGAGCGCGCTGCCCGCTATCGCTGCCTACGCGTTATTCGGGGCGACCAAGAGGCCGACTCCACGTGGCATACTGGTTGGCTCGATCGCCGGGCTCACGACCTACCTCGCGCTACAGGCGGTGGTCCCCACGATCGATGTTATGGGCATCGCCGGTGTTGGGTTGCTCGACCGCAGCTGGCTGGCAGGGAACGCGATCGTTGCTGGCGCCATTGCTTGGGCGGCTTCTCGCCCATCATAGCGCGGAAGGTCAGGCCGCGCCGTCGGCGTCTCGGCGCGCGCCTCCCGCACCGAGCCGTCTAAGCGGCGGGAGCATGTTCGTCGCAGAAGCGCTCGATCGCAGCAGTGGTCGACTCGGTGAGAACACCGAATGACACCCGCAGTTCGGCGCCTTCCGAGTGACGCACTGCAGCGGGCGTGACGATCACGGACTCCCCTCCAGGCAACAAGAACTCGAGATCAACGCGAGGGCTCTTTGTATCGCGCTGCTGCAGACGACGCAGCTTCATGCCGCGTGGCGTGATGTCGCTAGCGACGCACAGCATCGGCATGCCGTCCTGCACAAGATTCAGTACAAAGTCGACAGGCGTTCGTGGGGTTCTTCTGCGGTCCATCGTGTCCTCGATGTCGGTGAGTGTACGACTCCAGATTACACCCGACGACGGCGACCGCAAAAACTAGAGGCTCCGCGTGCTCACAACAAGTGCAGCACACGCTGAAGCCGCTTGCGTCAACGACACTCGCCACGCCGGTGTTAGAGTGCCGGACGACGGACTTCTAGACCCAGCATACCGGAGACGCGATGCACGCTGATCGGCGCGTCTCCTCGCTCGACCGCTTCCCGACGCGCTGCTCGGGCGACGCCCTTGTTAGCAGCGACCATCCGATAAACTTCCTGCTCTGGAAGCACGACCAGACGCGCATCGTCCGTCGCGTGTACCGACACTTGCATCGCCCGCCCAAGTACCGTGGAGACAAAGCCGAAGAAGTCTCCCGCACGGAGCGGCATGCGATGGAACTGCCTGTCGATTCCGCGGCTCTCGACCACCAACTGCCCACTCAAGACCACGAAGAGACGCCGGTTGATCCCCTGCTTCTTCAGAATCACCTCCCCCGACTGAACATCGAGTGTGAAGAAGCGCTCGCGCAAATCTTCACGTTGCTCGGAGGACAGCGAGTGGAACAACGGCGAATTCCTAAGCACATCGTCGACGACGATACTCTCTAGGCGGCGACTCATCGCCGAGTCGAAGGACCTATCGGCGAGCCGCAGTTTCGCGGCGGCGTCCCGCGAAAGTTCCAGCACCTTCGTGCTGCCCTCAGCGAACACTGTGACGGGCACCTCGAGTTCAGCTGCGAATTCGAAGCTTGCGATCCAATCGCCCGCCTCGAGTCGCGTAGGTTCGCTTCCCTCTGCCAGTCGTTGATAGGTGGCAATTCCGGACAGCACCAACATCACGCGGTCGACCGCCTGCCCTGCGTGAAGCAGCGGCTCTCCATTGCTGTACGTTACGACCTGAGCCCTGCTGAGAAAACGTTCGACCGTTCCGCCGTCCAAGAGGTCGAAGAGGGCGTTTCGAGGAACGTCGTTGGCGGAGAGACGGCCCGCGGCGGGCAGCGCTTCGCCGCCTGCCGCCGCCGGGGCGTCATCAAGAGACTCCAACTCCATGGCGTCGGCATCGTCATCCAATGACTCGGCCGCGACACTCGCGAAGCTCGACGAGTTCCTCGACGTCACAGCCGGTTCAGACGGCCGCGGCGGTTCCAGCTCTTGCTTGACGGTTTCTTCGTCAGGCAACGCGGGCCACGGAACCTGCTCCCCAGTCAGCGAGTCATCGTTCAGAGGTGCGCTCGCCGACATCACGCGAGGCTTTGCGATCCGCAGCTCCTCATGAAGGCTAGGCTCCCGCGCGAGCAACTCAGCAAGGAGCATCCGCGCGTCGGGGTCCTCAGGCGCCACGGCGATGCTGTCTCGGCAACATCGCAACGCCTCTTCGACGTCACCGCCATGCAGCAGAACGCGCGCGCAGTTCAGCATCTCCCTCGCTGCGCCGGCCTCGTCGCCGGCCTTGAACATCGCAACAGCGAGTGACGTCCTGGCATCGACATCGCCTGGGTTTGCCTCGATACGCTGTTGTAGGCGCTGGGTTGCGTCTGGCTCCATGCTGCTCGTTCGTCTCAATAGGGGTCGTAATCGTTGTAGTACCCGACCGAGTCGATCGATGTAACGCGCCAGCTTCCGTCAGTGCGGGTCATCTGGAGGGTCACTTGGTCTATCGTCACGGTCGCCGAGTCACCGTGCACTTGCACGTCGGCCCGCGAGCCATCCTCAAAGAGGCGGGCAAGAACCCGTAGTTCTGCCAAGTATCGATCCGCAAGCGCGTCGTCAAAGCCAGATAGCAGTGCAGAGAATGCGTCACTATCGGCGACGGACGCGAGCGAGGCGAGCGCCGCCACTGGTGTATCGCTGCCCAGCGGCAGTGGGACCTGCTCGTTGAGGCGCCAGCCTCCCTCTTGATGCACGAGGGAGAGGGTGCGGGCACCGTCAATCGGAAGCTCGGCACTCGTCGTGACGCCTCGCGCGCGGCGCGCGGCTGCGATGTCGCGGGCCTGTTGCTGCAGCGCTGCCTGATTGGCCTCGCAGAAGGTCACGTACTCTTGTTCCGACACGCCGCCGTGAGCCTCTCTGCCAAGCAGCGCATAGGCGGCCGGCCAGTCGGCACGTTCTACGGCGCGCGTGTAGGAGTCCACCACGTTCGTAGCGGGTGCGACCGCGTTACCACTGCAGCCAGCGAAGGCGCCCAGAAGCCAGACGGCTACCCAGCCTGAAGACCCGATCTGTCGCATTGCGCGTCACCAAAGAGAGGCCGAGTTCCTGCCGGTCCTACGCAGCACGGGAGACCGGTGTCAAACGGCTTAACCCGTTCGCTTCGTATTGAGGATTACGCGCTTGAGTGCGCGACCCACAGAGCGGACGAGCGCTGTCGCGGAGCGTCCCGGAGCGCGCAGGACCTGACTGCGAGAATCGTTCATCACCAAGAGGAGAATGGCCCGCTTGTTGAGAGTGACCGGCAAGATCAGGATGTTGTCCCCTGCGCTGCGTCGTAGCACTCGCCGTAAGGGATCGCCGGGAGGCAGCGGGCCCGAGTATGCCAGCAGCTCAGTTGTCACCTTGTCCCACACGCTGTCGGGCGCCACCTCGAACTTCGAGCCAACCAGTCGTGGATACGCAACGTCCGTCTGAGCGGCCCAGACGACCAAGTCCGGGCGCACAACCGAGAGCACCAGCACGTTCGGGTAGACGCAGCCAAGGGCATCGACGAGTTGGGTGACTACGCCGTCCCGATTGGTCGCGGCCTCTACCCCACTGATCGCCGCGGCATACGCGGCAGCTGTCGGCTTGTCCGCCTCACCAAGACGGCGAGCCAACGAGGAGACCGACTCCAGCTCTCCATCATTGGGAACGCGCGCGTTAGCAATGTCTGCCGGAATCACGACCGCGCTTGTCGTTGACATACGGCGACGCTGCGCCGCCTTCATTTTCAACCGCGGGATCTCATTTGTCCTCCGTTCGCGCGGCGTTGGCGAATCCACCGCAGGGCGAGGCGCGCGTGATAGCGTGGACTCTCTCACGAGGGGCTCGGGCGCAGCCGGGGTTTCCCTGCTGCCATCCCCAAAGCCGAACACTGGGAGGCTCCTGCCTGCAGTCGCCTCGCTGAGGGAGTTCGACCAAGGGCCCGCGGTGTCTTCTCCACCCGTCTCATCGGTCGGGGAGAGGCTCGCCGCCTCAACGGCGTCCGACGCACCCGACGGCTGCAGAAGCGGGTGGATAAAGAAGTCATCAACGCCCCGCGCACCGAGTGGCTCTTCCGCAGTGACCTCTGATTCGACCAGCGGGGTGCGACTCTCACGCACGACGGCATTCAGCTCGTTTGAGTCGAGTCGGCTAACGCCACCTGTGAGACGCGAGACCCGTTCCCCTGCGGAAAACAGACCCGAAATCGGCTGATCGCCGGTGGCTTCTTTAGATGACGGCTGACCCGTCAGGGGCTCTACGGTCCGCTCTTCGTCAGAGTCGCTCTCTTTACCGGCCGGCCGCGTGTCGAAAATGACCGACAGCGGATCCCTCGAGTCTGACTCCAGGAGCTCATTCTCAGGCGGGAAACCGATTGGGATCAGTCCACGATGCTCCGCCACCCGAAACTCCGGCCGTTCCAAAGCAGTCTTGGAAGCGTCCCGCCGTTCCAGGACTTGAGGTTCCTCCGGCAAGAGGTCGAGGGTGATCGGCTGTTCTGGAGAGGCGCTGTTCCCGATAGCGAAACTGTCAGTGACGCTCACTCGTGCCCCGGACACCGCCGAATGACTGACATGTTTGCGGTGTAAAAGCGTGAGCTCCACTTCAACTTCCGCGCCTTCGGGCAGAGGCTCTACGCGCACGCGCTTGGCGCCGGTTGGCCGCGTTGCGATCGACTCCCCAACACTCCATGGGCGGCCGGAAAGCCGCTCGAACGCCGACGACATCTGCGTCGCCGTCAACACGTGCACGACCAGCGGCACTCCCGCGAAGAACTCGGCTTCGTCCAACTTGGTTTTCTGTGTTGGGTCGACGACCGCCACATGGAGCTCTTTACTCGCCCCGAAACGCAGCGGGACCATCGCCGCGTCGTGCAGCACTTCAGCGGGTACGCGCTGAAAGGCAGAGGGCCGCACAGACGCGAGGTGCGCATCGCTCACCCGCTGCAGGCGGAACACCTCGGCAACGAGATCGCATATCGCGTCTTCGTCTGCTCCCGACGCAAGAAGGGTCAACAAGAGCGAACGGTCACCGCTCTGTGCTGCGTGACGCGCGTCATCGAGGAGCGTCGCGCTCACGACGCCGCGTTCGATCAACGCTTTCTCCAGCTTTTGCTGCATCCGCACGTTTGGGAAGGGCGGCGCGTAGTTTGCGCGAGTCGTTAGTTTAGCGGAGTTTGAAACGTCCGGCCATGTATCCGTTGAGCAGACACTCGCCGAAAGGACTATCTCTCCACGGGAGCCGGGTCAACGCGCCGGGCCAAGCGCTGGGGCACGAGCTCCGGCGGACCACCACCTGCCAAGAATACTGCTCTGCCAACAATCGCGGCCAACGGCACCGAACCGGCGGTCCTCGAGTCACCGAGGTCGCCGCGGGCGTCATGCAACACCAACACGCCGTCTTCTGCGTCCATGCGTCGCGGCTCTGACGACAAGGGGTCGCCGCCGATGGACAGCACGTACCGACGCTCGGCGAGCTCTTCGACGACGTAGCTCGTCGCGTTGCGCTCCCCGCTTCGCCGAGCGACCAGTGCCAGAGAATCTTGTGTGAGGTGATGCTGTGGTGCCGGCGAGTCGTCCACATAGAAGCCATGCTCGGACACGACCACGGACTGACCCGGCTGTCCGACAACTCTCGCGAACGAGAGATGTTCGGAGCCGTCTGCGCGGTACGCGATGACATCGGCTAGGCGTGGTGGCTGCTCGGAATACGCGCGACGGTCGACCCAGACGCGCTCACCATCGAGCAATGTTGGGTACATCGACTCGGCCCGAACCTCCTCCACCGACCACACTTGCGTCGTCATCCACTGACCCAGCCCGAACACCGGCAGGTAGAAGAGCAACAAGCCCGCAGTCACATAGGCTACGAGGTGATTCGTGGGCTTGAGAATGTAGTTCGACGAACGCGAAGCGGCGCGGGACGCGTCAAATGCCTGCAACAGCAAGAGCACCAGCCAGCCCGACGAGAAGCCGAGCAGCGGCTGGGTCGGATAAAAGTCCAGCCGCATCCAACTGACAGCAAATCCCAACCACAACACGGCCCCACCGATCGCGACCAGCGACGCGTCGAGCCAGCGGCCGAGATACGCAAAGCCCATCCCAGGAAAGATCAGCGAAAGCACGAACGCAAACAGCGGCCGGCGATCCGCGGGTTCACCGAGGTACTGCGCCTCAATGTTCGTGAGATCCTTGTCGAATTGAGAGGGCATCGTGACAGGCGGGTCCAGCGGGTAGTCTGTCGCATCCTAGCGATGCGCCCTAGCAACGCAACTAGCGCGCCAAAATCTCGGCAAACCGCCCATCTTCGCTCGCGAGCGCTAGCCCGGCATCTGAGCGGCCGAAACATGCTGGGGGATATCGCCTGCTTGACAGGACTGGCGCCGCCACCAAACTGCTCTATCGGCTCAGTCGCTCCTGATGCCTGAACTGCGCACGACGCCTCTGCCCGCCCCAAAAATGACTCAGACTTCTGCTGCGCCTCGCGCGCTGGCTGCTTTGTGTGACGCTGCCCTCGCCGTCACAGCGATCGCGGTCGCCATGCTCCCGCTCTCCGGTTTCGTTCGCTACGAGATCCCACAACTCGCGGTGGCGACCCTCGCTGGCGTCCTAGCGACAGCGGCGTGGCTACGTATCGCGATCGCCCGCGAGACCTTGCTATCGCGCGGGTCGACCTGGACGGTCTTTGCGGTCCTCGCTGTGGTCGGTTTTGCCTTCGCCCGGGCAGTCTTCGCGCCCGCGCAATCGGGCGATGCTTGGGAGAGTGTGGCGCTGCTGTGGCTCCTCGTCCCGTTCGCGCTAGTCGCGGCAGCAAAGCCAGCTGCGGACACCGGACGACTCACCCTGTACGGGCTGACGCTTGCTCTCGTAGTCGGTGCACTCGTTTCCGTCGCACAGAGATCTGGCGCGGCGCTTCCAGAGACCATCCCCTTCACGACGCACCCTACCGGGTTCGGACGCTCCCTCTTCGATGATGCCGCAACAGCGGGCGCCTGGTTCGCGCTGGCGGGCCTTGCGGCGTCAACGCTGGCGAACCGTCGTAACGCATCGGCGTTTGCCGCCATCGCAACGGTCAGTGCCGCCATTGGCGTGGGGTTAGCTGGCGCAGGCGCTCCGATGGTGCTCTTCGCGGCCGGGCTGCTCATCAATCTCGCTGCGAGCGCGGCTCGCGGTCCGAAGGCGATCGGAGTGACCCTCGCCGGAGTCATCGTTGCGACCGCTACTGCGTTCGTACCTCCAGCAGAAGTTGAGCAGGGGTTCGTCAACGCGCAGTTAGGGCTTCTCGACACCGGGCAGACATGGCCGCTCGACAATCTAGAGGCTCGAGAGGCGCTCAGCGCTGCCGAAAGAGAGACCGCGTTAGCGAACGTGGGCATCGGAGCGGGAGCAGGTCGTTACTCCGACATGGTCCTACCGCAGATCGAAAACGAGACTGGGTTTGGGGTCGGCATCACCAATGGCCTTAAGCTGCCGCATCGCGGGGTCTCTCCCGCGGTGGAGTGGACCGTCGAATTCGGAGTCGTTGTCCCCCTCCTTATCCTACTCGTTCTTTTCGTCGCCTCCCCATGGCGTATGGATACCGGCAGCGCCGGCACCCGACTCGTGGCGATCGCTCTCGTGATCGTGGGCTCGAGCGGCGTTAGTCCGGCGTTTGTCGTTGGGTTGGGGCTTGTCCTCTTGGCCACCGCCGAGAACTCAAAGGACGAGCCATCAGGTTCACCACTCCCCGCCTTAGCGCTCCCATTATTCGCAATGGGCTTTGCGCTCTTGGTCATGCAGCCAAACACACTGCGCTGGGCCTACAACCACGCCTTGAGCGTCAACCTTGTCGGCAACGACCAGTTTGAAGCCGCCATCGAGGCGACAACCGCGGCCAACGACGCCCAGACTCGCGCAGGTACGCTGACCAACCTCGGCGCCCTCACGCTCCTGACGACGAACCCAGAAACTCGGCCAGTAGCGTCGGCGATGCCTCATCTTCGCACCGCAATGACCATGGCGACCGGGGCTCCTGTGCCACGTTTCATCGCTGCGCGCGCGGCAATTCGACAAGACGTTGATTCGCCGGAGCAGCTCGCAGAACGCAGCGACACCACCGTGCGCTTGCTGCTCTCGGTGGTCGAAATCGATCCAAACTTCATCCTCGCCTACGAGGAAGCAGCCAACATCATGCTCGCAGGAGGACGTACCGCTGAGGCCGCTGAACTCCTTGAGCGAGCCGCGGCGCGCCCCGTCTCTTCGAGAGCCCTCGCGCCGCTGAACATGAGCCTCGGCCGCGTCTACGACAACTTCATGCAGGACCCCGTCAAAGCGCTGGTCGCCTATGAGCGCGCCGTCGAAGGCTTCCAAGGGCGGCGCGAGCTCGGCAACGCGATCGCGCAACTGCAGCGAATGGAGGCGTGGGTCGAGACAGGAAGTCGCCCGATGCCAGTGCAAGGCCATGACGACCACGCCGGCCATGGCCATGGTCCCGGAGAACATGACTACGGCAACGAAGAGCCGGCGGGAGCTCACGATGGTGAGGCACCGGGAGCTCACGATGGTGAGGCACCGGGAGCACACGATGGTGAGGCACCGGGAGCACACGATGGTGAGGCACCAGGAGCACACGATGGTGAGGCACCAGGAGCACACGATGAGCCTGGCGCTTCACCTGAAGACGAACACAGCGACCACTAGCCGATGCGAATCTACTCCTTCCAGATGATGCGCCACGGTCGGCGCTTCAGCTCGCGAACGAATTCGCGGATGTCTTCATAGATTTCTTCGTCCGCGAGGAGGCGGCCGAGCGAACCTTCACCGTCCTCGATACGACCGATGACGGTTCGCACGTCGCCAGACGCTGCGAGTAGGTCCCCGGAGATTTGCTCCACATTGTCGACCGTCGAACCAATCTGAGGCTCATTCTCCGATAGGATTCTGTCGGCGGACTCCGCCGCGCTGCGGATGCTGCCCATCATGGGCTCCGCATCTCGTGCCGCAATGGCGGCCACTTCCTCCGCATCGTTCAGAATGGACCGAATCTCGGAACCATCACCAACGCCGCGATTTATGGACCGCCCTAACCTGTCGAACTCCGCGGTAGCGGATTCCGTGTTCTGCAGAATCCCCGGGATCGTCTGCCGATTGTCTGCGATCTCGCTGATGACTTCATTGATGTTCGAGACGATCGCGTCAATCTCGTCGCTGTTCTCCACCACTCGTTCATCGATGTTCGAGGCGAGGTCTGCGATGTTGTTGATAAAATCGTCGATTCGGATCGCATCACCACGCTGGTTGTCGTTGAGGCGCCCAACCAGTTCGCGCAGTCCGTTGATGATATCGTACCCGCCGGCGAGCAGCTGATCCATCCGGGGCGGGTCAGTGCCAATGAACACTTGCCCGTTGGTTATCGCTGCGGCGGTCGCGTCGATGCTCGTGATCTCGACGTAGGGTTCGCCCAGCACGCCTTGGGTCGTGATGGTGAATGATGCGTCTTCGCGAATGTCCTCTCGAATCGCGTCCTCAATGAAGAGCACAACACGCACCGGGCGGTCTCCCCCTTCAAAGTCGACCGACTCGACGTTGCCCGCCGGAATTCCGGCGAGCCGTACAGGCGCGCCAGGCTTGAGGCCCGCGGCGTTGCTGAAGTCGACGGCGACGTTGAAGCCGGGGTTAAAGTTGTAGTCCCCCAGCACCAGAATGAAGCCCGCGAAGATGGCGATGGACAGCAGTACGAGCCCACCAACCTTAACCTCAATTGCGGTCTCTTTCTTGCGCATAACGTCTGGATCCTTGGCGTCGTCTAGAGCTGCATAGGGCCGTCAGCCAGCCCATTAATGAACTGGTGAACAACCGGGTCGTCCGTCGTTCGGTACACGTCGGGCGGGCCGTCCAGGACGAATTTGCCTTGGTAGAGCATGGCTACACGGTCCGCAACGCTGAAGATAGAGCGCAAGTCGTGGCTCACCACGATGCTTGTGACGCCCAGGCGGTCGGACAAATCACGAATGAGACGATCGACGATGTTGGCAGAAATGGGGTCGATTCCTGTCGTCGGCTCATCGAAAATCACGAACTCCGGTGACAGCGTCAGCGCGCGAGCGATCGCGACTTTCTTTCGCATACCATCGCCGAAGTCAGCGGGATAACGCTCTCCCTCATTCTCCATGTTGACCAGCGCGAGCTTCTCTCGAGCGCGCACGCGCGCCTCCTTTATGGAGACGTTCTGGTGCTTTCGGATCGGCAGCGCGACGTTGTCGAGCAGGGTCATCGAGTCAAAAAGCGTCGAGTTCTGAAACACCATCGCGCAACGCTTGCGCACCGGATAGAACTGCTCTTCTGTCAGGTGCGTGATGTCCTGTCCGTCCAGCAGGATCTGTCCCTGGTCTGGCTTCAGCAGCCCGACGAGGTGCTTCACCAGCACGCTTTTCCCGACGCCCGAAGCGCCGATGATGAACATCACCTGTCCCCTGTCGACGCTGAGCGTCGCACCCTGAAGCACCTTCTTCGGGCCGAACGCTTTGTGAATGTCGATGAAGTCAATCATGCGCCGCTAGAACAAGAACAAGTAGCCGAATCCGCTGAGCGCGAAGTCGATAACGGTAATTGAGAGGCTCGCGTTCACAACGCTCTTCGTCGTCGCCCAGCCCACACCCTCGCTTCCGCCGAACGCGCTGAGACCGGACTCTGCTGCGATAATGGGAATCGTGATGCCATACGCGACCGACTTCATGAGGAAGACGATGAGGTCGCCCCACTCGATGAACGAGACGTTAAAGAAGGTACGGGGATTGATGTCGAACACGAG
>JBLFZA010000038.1:0-23104 GCA_047610025.1 Bradymonadia bacterium
TCTGGCGCGACGTCTGTGCTCACATCTTCGACCGCATCGTCGCTGACGTCTGCCGACGTGTCCGCGCCCGTGTCCTCGGCGCCCGTGTCCTCGGCGCCGGTGTCGTCGATGGCATCATCGCCGCCGGTGTCTTCGCCGCCGGAGTCTGCTTCAACAGCGTCTCCACCGGCATCCACGACGTCAAAAATGAGTGCGGGCACGTCTTCACCCGAACACGCGGCGACGGCCAAGAGGCAGCTGAATAGAATTGGCTTCTTCATCGAGACTCACTTCGCTAGGTTTGCGGTACCCGCGCCTATTGCGACGCGCAGCGTCTTTCCCGTACGGGATCTATGGGTTCGCGTCCACCTCAAGACCTTGGCACGAATCGCCTCATGAAAGACTTTCAAATCGCAGTCCTGTCGACAGGCGGAACGATCGAGAAGACCTACGACCCCTTCGACGGTGCGCTGTCGAACAAGTTCAGCGTGCTCGACCGCATGCTCGGGAAGCTGCAGCTCCCGGGGACCCGAGTTGTGCGCGTACCGTTGATGAACAAGGACTCGATGGAGATGACTGAGGGTGATCACGAACTGATCGCCACCACGGCGCAGGCGATGGCCAAAGCCTACGACGCGGTCGTTGTCGTACACGGGACAGACCGGCTGCACATCACTGGCGAGCGCACCTACGCAGAGAACCCGACACCGCGGGTGCCGATCGTCTTCACAGGGGCGATGCGGCCCTACGAGCTGCGGGACACGGACTCCGTTCAGAACATGACCGAGGCGTTCTTGGCCGCAAAGCTGCTTGAGCCCGGCGTGTGGTGCGTCATGCACAACACCGCGCTGGCGTTCCCGGGAGTGACGAAGAACCGCCAAACGATGAGTTTCGAGCGGCTCTAGGTCGCGCTCACGCTGGGCGCGCGTGGTGTCAACAACGCCGTCCGAGCCAAGCGGCGCCAAACATCCCGGACGGCAAACGGCCGCGACTCCAAGCACCATCGCATGACTGCCACCACATTGCTCGTCGACGTGCGTGATGCCGTCGCCGCCGGTCAAGCCATCGGCCGTGCACGACTTCGCGGAATCGCCGTGCGCAAACGCAAGGATGCTCGCCAACGCGAGCGCGGCGAGCATCCAGCGCTCCGAGGAGCGGCGCAATCAACGAGGCTGGTTCAGCGACCGCTGACGGCGCAGACGCCGGGCGTCGGCGTTTCCTGAATCACCCAGCCGTCGACGGTTCGTTCGATCGTGGTGCCCGCAAACGCGTCTCCGACCGAAACTGCGCCCGTCGCGCCCGTCGCGTCGACAAAGTCGTCGTCGTTGGAGCCGCCGTAGATGACCGCGTCGAGCGGTACAGATGAGGCCGTGATGGCGTCGGCCGCCAACTCGAACAACCCGATCGCGTCGGCGTTGTCGCCGCTGTTCTGAATGTCCGGTTCGAAGTTGAGCACGAAATCGATGGTGGGCGATCCGTTCGCGGCGGCGCTGGTTGGGCCCCCGACGACGATACATCCGAATGCCGGGATCGTGCCGGACAGCGCGTAGGTAGCGTTGTCGTAGGTACGGCCACCAGCACCGATGCTGTAGTCGCTCAAGTCGAGTTCAACGCCGTTGCCGTTATAGAGCTCAATCCACTCGGAGCCATCATCGCCGCCCGGGTTGTCGTAGTAGACCTCAGACAGGACGAGCGGGAGGTCGGGCGCATCGGTCACTTCCACGACGATCGAAATGGGGGGGCCCTCCCCGATCTGGAAGCTCACCGTGCCGGTACCAATCGCGTCAGACGCCGTCACGTCGACAAGCGCGGAGAGGGCGCCTACTTCCAGAGCCTGAGTGTCCGGAAGCGTGAGCTCCAGCTCTCCGGTCTGTGCAAACACGAGTTCAACGGTCTCGCCCTGAACCGGGATGTCGAAGAAGACTTCGACGGAGGCGGACTGGCCAAACAGAATGCGGAGCATTTCCGGCTCGAATTCATTGAGCACAGCCTCGCGGTCAGCTGCGATGACGACGATCTGCATTGTTGCGCTGAGCTCGTCCAACGTCGCCGTCAGCGTGATGGGTTCCAGCTGCCCGTCTGTCGTCATGATGTCGAACTCGGCGGACGTCATGCCCTCTGGGATGGTGACGTCGGCGACGACGACAGCGATCGGGT
The DNA here is from genome assembly GCA_047610025.1 of Bradymonadia bacterium. Lineage (GTDB taxonomy): Bacteria > Myxococcota_A > Bradymonadia > REDH01 > REDH01 > JBLFZA01. Next base: position 2,137 of record JBLFZA010000038.1, read on the forward strand.
CGCTGGAACTCAGGCTGACGACCAAGCCACCTACCGGCGCGGGGCGGTCGACCAGAATCTGCACACGCGCAAACTCGGCGGGATGCTCGGACAGGAACTCCGGCAGGAACTCCTGCTCGCGATCAAAGCCGATGAGCTGCGCCGCGCGCGCAACGGTGAGCACCACGTCGTCTGCGTCGCGGGGCTCGAGCTTGGTGTTGGCGTTCGCAAAGCGCATCGCGCCGGTGAGACGGTACGCATCCCCAAGATCGGCGGCGGGGGCGATCGTGAACATCAACGTGCCAACACGGAACCCACCTTCGACGACGAGCTCGCCCGTTGGGTCCGTTTGTCCGCCGCCAGCTGCGGGGTTCAACTCGACGATTTCGCCCTCGACGGTGATGAGCACGGACTCGTAGTCGTCCGCCAAGTCACCCTCCGTCGCGACGTCTGCCGCTGCGACGACCGTCGCCGACACCTCCGTGGCTCCCTCGACCTCGACCACACTGGTTGGGAAGCCGATTTGCCCCTGACCGTTGAATTCGGAGTACTCACCGGACACGGAGACTCGCTGACCGCGCATGACCGTCGGCACATCGTTTGTGTAGATGTAGACGCCGCTGAAGCGCGCGCCGAGCTCCGGGTCACGGTCTGCGTCGGCGGTCTGCAGGAAGAACTGCTGTGGGCCGACTGCGGTCACGACACCTTCAACGATGACGGAGCTACCGAACGCGACGTCACCCTGCTTGAGGGCGTAGATCGTCGCGCCGCACGCGCCGCCGACGTTTGCAAACTCTGGGCACGGGTCGCACGCATCGCCGAGCCCGTCATTGTCGGTGTCGAGTTGGTCGTTGGCGACTCGCGGACAGTTGTCGTCGAGGCCTTCAAAGCCATCGCCGTCAGGGTCGTTGGGGTTGAAAGCCGTGCAAATCTCTGTGTTTGCGTCGAGGGGACAGACATCGCACTGGTCGCCCGCGCCGTCTTCATCAGCGTCCGCTTGTACTCCGCCGTCCATCGGTCGGATGGGGTTGAAGATCCTCGGGCAGTTGTCCGCGTCATTCGCGACGCCGTCACCGTCCAGATCTGCGTCCGTCACGATGCCGTCGTACTCACCCGGTCGGAAGGGGATACAGCTCGGCTCGTCTGCCGGCGGCTCGCAGAAGGCGAGGTCGTAATTGCTGGTGTTCGCCGCATCGAGGGCCTCGTAGGACTGCCCCGTCTCGCGGAGTGAGCAAATCGTGGTCGGCTTGCCGCAGAGCTCATCGAGGATGACCTCTTGGCAGCCTGCCTGCCCAAGCGGCAGCTCCGCCATCACGTCGGAGTCACCCACCATTGGGAGGCCCGACTGAAGCACGAGTACGATGTCAGCAGGTGAGGCGTCGATGATCGCCCTGTGTGGGCTGGACGAATCACCAATCTCGAAGATCGAGATGTCGGCGAAGAGACCCGGCTCAAGGCGACCCAGTACGGCCTCAATCTTCAACGCGTCGGCCGCCCAGCCTGTTGCCATCAGCCAGAGCTGGTCGTCGGCGAAGGTGTTGTTGAAGTAGGTCTCGTTCAGCTCCGCGGCGCAGGCGAGCTCGCGAACGATGTTGACCGAACCGGAGGGGGTCCAGTCGGTTCCGAGGCCAATGCGCACTCCCTGCTGGTGGAACATCGTGACCGGCGCTGTGTTGCCGTAGAGCGCAATGTTCGAGCGGGGAGACCAGATCAACGACGTCGCGGACGCCGCAAGCTCGGCGCCGTCGAAGGCGTTCAACCCGATCAGGTGAATGAATGCGGCGTTAGGCTCGGTGACGTCTTGTCCGCCGCGGTCTGTCGAGCTCAGGCACAGGAACTCGTTGCGCGCTTCATTGTCGATGCCCTCCGCGACGTGCGCGAGGTAACACCCAGCGCCGGGATCAGTTTCGATGTTCGGGTAGCTGCAGTCGTTCGTACGGAACTGCGCGCCGGAGTCGCCGAGCGGGAAGGTGTTATAGTTGATGTCCTCGACACCAATGTCGCTCTCTTCGCGGTCGATGTTTCGCAGGAATCCCTCTGCACGGCCGGAGCCTGCAACAGAGGTTGTGCCAGTGACGAGTTGGCGAAGCTCACCCCATTGCACGGTCGTGCGCGCGCTGGTTGAGGGCGTTGAGAGGCTGCTGTGCCCGCGGAGTCCGCGGCGCCAGTCGTGACGATGCTCGAAGCGCTCGTCGCCCCACTCGCCGGGCTCGAGGCCGGTGAACGTGATGTGATCGTGCGCGTTGATGAGACCGGGCGAGATCGCCTGGCCGGGGCATGCGACCAAGCTCGCGCTGAGAGCCGCCGCCTGATCAAAGCAGTCGCAGCCGACACACGCGATCACGCCGTCTTCCGCGATAAGGATCTCACCGCCGACGTAGGTCGTCTCCGACCCAAGCACAGTGCCTTGAATCAGCAGGGCGTTGCCATCTCGAGTCACCTCACAGCGCCCGCCGTTCGTTGTCGGGGCAAGCTCACGACACACAACCGTCTCCGTCGCCGGCCCTGGCGCGACGACGTCCCCGCCGCCGCCGTCCGTTGCGTCACCGGCATCGGTTACATCACTCGTATCTGGATCTGTGCCATCGCTGGCATCGCTGGCATCGACTGCGTCGGCTCCACCGTCGCCATCGCCATCCGGCAGGTCGGTATCGACCGACACATCGCCAGCGTCACCGCCAACCGTGTCCGGAGTCGGGGAGCTTTCGCTGTCACTGCCGCAGGCGGCGAGCGTCATCAGCAGAGCAAGGAGTGGAGCGCGCATCGTCATGGTGTTGCTCAAAATGGGCACCTTCGCAGTGTCGCAAGGGAGTGGGTCGCGGCTGAACGTTTCGCGTCAAGCTTGCCGAGTGAATGTCGCTCGACTAGTTTACGTTCGTATACGATATCTGAAGTTTGGGCCACGGGGATACGCGGCTTCTGTCGCGAGCCTGTCTAGCAGACCTCGACCTGTCTGAAAGCGCTTTCCCGCTAGGGTCAACGTGTGCGGCGCGTCGCCTGCGAATCGCCCTCACCATGGCAGAAAGCAGAGGGGCGTGTCGTCGTCCTTCGCATGTGCCGACTCCGTGGCGACGGCATCGCGCGCGATTCGGTTCATGACGGCGGGCCTATGGCGTACAGGTGTTCGGCGTCGGGCTGCCACGCGCCCGAGCACAGGCGAGCGGAGCACAGGGGTTCGATTCAGATTCAGATTCAGCCGAGACCGCTGGGGTTAGGCGGTCCGAAGCTCCCAATTAGGCGCCAAAACACGCCATCTGACGGCGCATGGCCTGATACGTTGCCGTGGGCGCGCCGTCTCGGTCACGCACTGCCCACTCAGGCCGACAGACGGGCTCTGAGACCGGCTCCTTCGAGAACACGTACGCGGTCAGAAAGGGCTCGTGGCGTTCCTCTCGCATCCAGACATCGTCGCGCTCGACGAGGTGTAGTCCTGCCGAGATCGCGCCGTTAAGCACGCGCTCGTCCCAGATCGTCTGAAACACGACGTGAAACGTGCCGCTTGCGTTCAACACGCGCGCCGCCGCTTCGCAGTAGGCCTCGACGCCACCGCGCAGCTCCACACGGCAGGCGGCCCGTTGCGGGTCCGGCGAGGGTGTCGCGGTGCCCACGGGGAAATACGGCGGTGAGCCCGTAACCAAGCGAGCCTTGCCCACTTCATCGGGCCCGATGGAGCGAAGGTCTCCACCAACCACCTCGATGTTCGGTGCGGCGTTGAGGCCGTCGATCGTCCGTCGTGCCATTGTGACGCTCTGCTCTTGGGCCTCGACTCCGCGCGTCTCGTTGGGTCGCAGCGCGTGCGCGACCATCAACATGACGCTGCCGATGCCGCAGCCAAGGTCGACGTAACGCTGTGGCGCTTGCGTCTCTTGCTCTCGCCAGCGCCTGACCGCCGACCAGGCCACGAGCAGGTCATCGATCGACGTACGGTGCCCGCCCTTGCGTTGCCACAGCTGCCAATCGCCGACGAAGTCGTCGAGAGATGCGTCGGATGGCCAGGAAGTGTCTTGCACGGGCAGTTGAGGGTCCGGGGGTGCGCGTTGCAAGCCGCCCGACGGCAGACTATGACGACGCAACTGTTCTTTACTCGTTTCCCAGCGTTTCGTCATGCGCCTGACCACGTGTTCGTGGATTCTCACCGCCTCGCTCTGCGCCCTCTCGGCGCCGACGTTCTCTTCTGTCGCACACGCGAGCGACCTCATGGTCGACGTCGGCGAGGCGACTGGGTCCGTCGCGACAGTATCGATCGAGAACAGCTACGAGTACGATGTGAAGGTCGTGAACGTGCGTCTGCGATTCGACAACGACGACGGATCCCGCACGTTCTACTACAGCCAACCGAACTGGTCGGTGGATGTGGGGAGCGTGGAGGGCGAGGACGCGGGCTGGTCGGGCGAGTTGACCTTCACCGCTGAGGACGGCAGCGCTCTCCCGGAGAGCGTCGACCTGATGGCGAACGACGGCACGAGCGTCGCAGCAGGCGTCGACCTCGATGTGTTGCACCCCATGGTGGATGAAGCGGTGGCCGGCGACATGGCAGCGATCAGCACCACACTCGCGTTCGTTCGGGCTCGCGTGGAGCCCGTCTCACGAGCCTCACGCTTGCACGGAACACAGATCGCAGCGTCTGGCGTTCCCGTGAACCAGTGGTTCAACCTCGAGCGCATCGACGGCATGGTCACCACGCTCGAAGAAGGGGCATGCGCAGCGATCTCGCGGCGCGCGATGGGCACGAGCCCCCGCTCGCTGCCAGAGATGTACCCCGCGCTCGGCCAGGAGCTGCAGTCCATCGGACTTCACGTCAACTGCATGACCAGCGACGCGAAGCTTCGCGTCGCCCAAGCGCTCGTGGACAACGGACGACCGCAGGACGCTTTGGTCATCGTCGAGACGGAAGACGGGCTCCCCACCGAGCCGTGGCGCGAGATCTTCATCGCCGGCAACCTTGCGCTCGCGCGCACGGCGGCCGAGCTCAACATGTCTGTCTTTTCGGCAATCCAGCCGGCTCTTGTCGCGCTCACGGCGGTGCACACCATCGCCCCCGACAATGCGGACCTCAGAGCCGTCGCGGATATCCTGATCCCCAACGCGTCTCGATGGCTGACCACCGCATCCGAACCCATGACGTTGGACCTCGAGAACGCGGAGCGTGCGGTGCACATCCTGCGCCCGACGTGGTCGTCCTACGAACAGGTCGAGACCGCCGCAGGGGCATTCGCGGCCGCGCTCATCGGCGATGGCATGGCGCAATGCGAGCAGGGCAACTTCATCAACTCGCGCAACCGCTTCGCGCGCGGCGAGCGCATCCTCGAAGGCATCCCAGAATGGGACAGCCAGTCGGACAGCATCAACCGCTGCCGCGCGATGGGTTCGCTGCAAGAAGGCCGAGAGCTGGCGGGCAACATCGACGAGCCCGAGGGCCCCGCCAAGGGTATGGAGAAGCTCGACGAAGCGCTCGGACGCTACGAGCTCAGCGATGACGTCGTGAACGCGTACCAGGCGGACATGGCGAACGCTTGGGTCGCTCACGCGGTCGCAGACCTCGAAGGGAACGGCTTCGCCGGTGCACGAGACGCGCTCGAGAAGGCGACCGAGCTCTCCCCCACGGGCGCGACCTCCGAGATTCAGAACACCTGGCTGACGTACGCCGAAACACGCTACTCGCACGGCGGGATGTTGATGTCCGGGGCTCACGTCGCCGACGCTCGCGAAGCGGTCGAGTTCGCGGGAGACGTCGATGAAGCGCGTTCTTCTGCCGTCTCAAGCCAGCTCTCGATGGCCTACTACGGCTATCGCGCCGGCCTCCCTGGCGGCGTGCTCTTGATCGCGCTCTTGGGCGGTCTCGTCGTGATGAGCCAGAAGAAGAAGGCCGCGCGCATGGTCGCTGAGCTCGACGATTAGGCCACAGCGTCGCGCCAGTCGCCGGCCAGCGGTCGACTGGTGCGACGTCACGCGACGCAAAACGCGACGCAAAACGAAGAAGGGCCCGCACCTTTCGGCGCCGGCCCTTCGCTCGAGATCGCGAAGCTTACATTGCTTCGTTGATCACCGTCGCGCCAACGCCGTCGCCGTCGGGGCGCACGATGATGGTGTAAAGACGGCCCTCTGCGAAGCCAACCGGAGCGCTGAGCACGGATGCCTCGCCAGCGGTCACCGTGATCATGTGCTGGCCAGCCGCGATTGCGTAAGCGTTGCTGACGTCGGTGTAGTTCACGCCTGTCGCGAAGCCGCGGCCTGCGTCAGTACCAATGTTCACTGCTGGGCCACCCGGGACAGCATGTACAAAGCGCACGCGCGCCTGACCTGCGTCGGTCTCCGGGACATCGTTTGTCAGCACGAGCGCGGTCGGCATCGTGTCGCGAACGACTGAGGCCGCATCGCCAATGACGATGACGGTGTAGTCTACGCCGCCATCAAGCGTCACATCCGCTGTGACGACTGCGTCCATCGTGCCATGCGGCGCGACGGTGAGCGTGTGGGCGCCCGCAGGTACCGTGAGGCGGTCAACGTTGAACGTTCCCATGCCCAAGTTCGTGGAGAGCGGCGCGCCATTTGCCATGACGTCGACCGCCGGGGCTGCAGCAGCGTGCGCAAAGCGAATCGTCGAAGTTTCGGCCACCACAGCCTCTTCGACCATCTCGGCCATCGGGGCGCTCGTAGGAGCGTTTGCCGAGGGGCCGCCACAGGCAGCGAGCAGGCCAACGAGAGCCAAACCAGTAAATTGCTTGATCATCTTGAATGTCTCCGAACAGGTGTACGGGGGATTTCGCGAGCCGCGAGACCACCCATGGGAACCGAGTGTCATTGCCTAATGCGCACTGCGTCAAAACGATGCGCAGCGGCCTCATGCCGGAATTGGTAGCTCAAAGCTAGCGAGATCCGACGCGAGTTCGGTGTTTGGGAAAATCTCTCGCGCCTCGCTGAGGATCTCGCGCTTTGAGTGATGCTTTGGCGAGATGTGGGTCAGAATCAGACGCCCCACACCTGCGCGTTCGGCTACTTGAGCCGCCTCGCGAGCCGTCGAGTGCCCGCGATCACGTGCTTGGTCGGCGAACTCGTGAAGGTAGGTGGCCTCGTGCACAAGGACGTCAACGCCCTGAACGAAGTCGACCACCGAGGGCGACGGTCGCGTATCCGAAATGTATGCGAAAGACCGGCCGGATCGCGTCTCACCGAGGACCTGACCCGGGGTCACCTCTGTGCCGTCGTCCAAGGTCACGGTTTCCCCGCGCTGAAGCCGGCCGAAGAGAGGCCCGGCAGGCACGCCCAGCGCCTTCGCGGTCGCGAGATCGAAGCGGCCCGGATGATCGTGCTCCCGAAACAGGAAGCCATGAGTCGGTATCCGATGGTGCAGCTTGCAGGCTTCGATGGTGAAGGCCTTGGTTTGATACACAACGGCCGGCTCGTTCTCGACGATCTTGATCGGGAAACTCGGTCGACAGATCAGCAAGTCAGCGAGCGTGCGGAGGTATCGGTCCATTCCACGTGGTCCTACCAGCGTGATCGGGGTCGTGTGCCCGTTGAGGCCCATGGTTCCGATGAAGCCTGGGAGCCCGTTGATGTGGTCGCCGTGGAAGTGCGTGATGCAGATCGCGTCGAGGCGACTGCTCTTCACTCCCGCGTGCAAAAGCTGCATCTGCGTGCCTTCACCGCAGTCAAAGAGGACCGCTGTGCCTTCGTATTGCACGTACAGGGCAGCGACGTTGCGCTTCGGCGTTGGCCGACCGCTACCGGTTCCTAAAAAAACGAGTCGAAGCTCTGACATCACGGGCTGCGTCGTGAGGACCCCAATTGCGGGGCCGATCCAGTGGGGGCGCGCAGGTAGCACGGCCAGCCCCCCACCTTCAAGCGCTTGACTGCGCGCGACCCGGAGTTAGATTAACGCGACGAACTTCGACCCACCTAAGATGAGTACTCCGATGAGCTTTGGACTGACCGAAAATGCCGCGCGGCGCGTGCGCGAAATCATGAACTCCAACGATGTCGGACCCGGCACTCACGGCGTAAGGCTCGGCGTGGCATCCGGCGGCTGCAGCGGGCTGTCGTACGTGCTCGCCATCGAGGAGCCCGAGGACAACGACCGGATCTACGAGAGCGAAGGCGTACGCATATTTTGCGACCCCAAGAGCTATCTGTACATCAACGGGACCAAAATCGACTTTTCGACCGATCTCCTGAACGGCGGGTTCGTCTTCGAAAACCCGAACGTCACGCGAGGCTGCGGCTGCGGGACGAGCTTTACCGTCGACTAGCGTCCACTCAGACCGAGCGGCTGCAGCAGGCCAAGCCGAGAGCCGACTGTGGCACACTGTAGCGGTCGGCTCATTGCCCTTGGCACTGAGAGATCACAGCCGAGATGGCTGGCCGCTTGGCGTGCCATTGCCAAGCGTCTCGACCGCGATTGAGTGGGTGGACCCAGACGCCACCGATTTGGCGGGTCCGCTTCTGCGTCTGCTCTCAGATGCGTCGGGCTCACCTGCGTCGGGCTGCAATGCAGAGAGGCCGTTTGGCGCGGCGCACGCAGCCGCGAAAGCACAACTCATCGGCCCCCTGACGATGGCCGCACTTGGCGTCCGGTTGGGGCAGCAGCCGCTAACCCCTGACTCGTGGGTCCAGGCCGTCGCTGCGATGCAGCACGATATGCCTTCGCTGACCGAGCTGTGGCTCGACGAGCCGGTTCTTGATGCTGCCCAAATGAGGCGCGGTGCAGAGACGCTTCGCCAAACGCTCCGAGCCCTCCACACCGCCCACCCGCAGCTCATCCTCGGCGTGCACACCTGCGCTTCGACTCCGCCGCTCGACGTCCGTGGCTTGCCGCTCGACGTCCTGCACCTCGACGTGCACGCGCCGGGGTTTGACGCGACACGGCTTTTGCTGCCTCCAGACGCCGAGTTCGTACCCGGCATTGTGCCGACGCTGTCGGAGACAACGGCCGAGCAATTGGGGCCACTGCTGCAACGAATTGCCGCGCAACTACCTGTCCGGCGGATCGCGCCGAGCTGCGGTCTCGGGCTGTTGAGTCCTGCGCGTGCTGCCGCAGTACTCGGTACTTTGGACGAGCTGTCCTACGCGCCAACCGGCGACCAAAGCGACGAAGCGCGCGCGCGTAGAGCACATGCTCGACCGCAAGGATGCGGGCAGAGAGCACGTCTTCCGTGTCGCTCGGGAGAACAGGGACGCGCTCCTGGTCGATGACCGCTCCGCCGTCGACCGGTCCGGGAACCACGAAGTGCACGCTCGCACCGGTCACCGTCGCGCCGGCCTCGATGGCCTGCTGCTGTGGATGAAGGCCGGGGAACGCGGGCAGCAAGCTCGGATGAATGTTCACGATGCGGCCTTCGAACGCCCCGAGCACTTCGGGCCCGATCATTCGCATGTATCCCGCTAGCACCACCCAGTCGGCCTGCCACGCGCTGAGCTGCTGCCGCAGAGCGTGGTCGTCCGCCGGTTTGGGAGGGCCCGGCGGGATCCTCCGGCTGGCCACGGGAATACCATACGAGCGGGCGACTTCGAGCGCCGGCACCTCAGGCCGCGACGAGAACACGCCGACCCACTGTGCAGGCAGCTGAGAAGCGACGAGCGCGTCAAGGTTAGTGCCACGGCCTGAGACCAGAGCCGCGACCCGAACCGGACGCTTAAGCGTCACTCGGCTCGTAGCCGACTACCCCGTCCATAACGGCTTCATCGAACACGGCATCCGAGATGTTCGCGTCGGTGAAGTCGGATCCGGTGAGGTTGGCGTTGGTGAAATCTGCCCCCCCCATCTCCGTGCCATTGAGGGACGTCACGCTGACATCGGAGTCCGTGAACTCACAGTCTGTCAGATCGGCGTCCACCAGCGACGCCCCGGCGAGCGTGGCGTTCGTGATCGACGATCGCGACAGCACGGCGCCATCAAGCACGGCGTTTGTGAGGTCGATGCCTTCGGCCTCGACGTCGGTGAAGTCCGAGTCGGTGAGGTTCGCCTCGACGAACACAGCCTCTGTGAGCTCGCAATTCGCGAGGTTGGCCCCAACGAGGATTGCGCCCGTAAAGTTCGAGCGTGTCAGATCGACACCTGAGAGGTCGACGCCCGGAAGCTCGATCTCGGTGTAGTCGCCCCCGACGAGGTCCGTGTCGCCGATTGGCTCACGCCCCTCGACCTTCTTCTTCAGTTCTTCGGAAGTGATTGCCATCGCCGTCAATTTTGGTGCCCAGGAACTGCGTCACCCACATCCCAATGGGCTCCACGGCAGGGGCGTTAGAGCCAAGAATTGCCGATGTCAAACGCGCAGGTGACGCACACGAGAACTTCCGCATCGCGATTTAGGAGATTGCGGCACCTTGTCCGCGACGAAGCCCAGCGAGGGCGGGCGACGCCGGGTGATTCTCGGCCACCCAGATTTACGGTCACCCAGAATTAGGCCACCCAAATTCTCGGCCTCCCGAGCAACGCCGGATCACTCCTCTTCCTCGATCGTGGACTCTTTGGCCGGCGTACGCCCGCGAGCGATCCAGCCTGCTGATTCAGTACGCTTGGGTGCCCAGGCGAGCTGCGAGACCGACGGCGACGCCCGTCACCTGCTGAGCGGCGCGCAATGCCTCCCCGCGGGCGGCCGACTCTGGATTCCTGCCGGAACCGATGATCACCAGCACCGCGATAACCACGCCCGGAAGCATGAACTTCAGGCCTCGAAAACGCGACCAGTTGAATGGGTCGCGCACTCCGTCTGCCTCCTCGGGCAGATCTCGCATGTCATAGACCTTCATCGCAGACGCATCGGCTGGTAAGAGCGAGCAGCCGAATCACTATACACCGCGCGATCTCGATGTCTGCGACAACGTTGCCCAAGCCCCGAACGTTCCGCGACCCGGTGCATGACATCATCGATTGGAAGCGCGATCCCGATGGGGCGCTCGTTTGCGGGCTCATCGACACGAGGGAGATGCAGCGCCTCCGGCATGTTCGGCAGCTCGGGCTGGCATCGTTCGTCTTTCACGGGGCGGAACACTCTCGCTTCTCTCACTCCATCGGCGTCGCGCATGTCGCGCGACGCATGTGTGATCAGCTCGGTCTCGTCGGGGCGCGGCGCACCGCCACGATCGCGGCCGCGCTCCTGCACGACATCGGCCACGCGCCTTTCTCCCATGTGTTCGAGCGGGTTTTCCGGTTCCATCATGAGCAGAAGTCCGCGGAGATCATCCTCGACCCATCGAGCGATGTATTTGCGGTCCTTACTCACGTCGATTCGGATCTGCCGCAGAGCGTGACCGAGCTCGTGACCGGCGAGTCCACCCACTGGTCTCGCGACCTCGTCTCAAGCCAGCTCGATGCCGATCGCGCCGACTATCTCCTGCGGGACGCCAAGATGACCGGCGCGCTGGTCGGAAGCTACGACCTCGAGCGTATCTTGCTCATGCTCGACCACGATGACACGGGGCTGCTCGTCGATGTTGGTGGGTATGAGGCGGTCGAGGGCTACTTGATCGCGCGCTATCACATGTACCGCCTCGTCTACTTCCACCGCGCGGCTCGAAGCGCTGAGACGATGCTCGAACGCTTGTTCCACCGCGCGACAAGCCTCGCGTCACAAGGCGACGCGCAGGCAATGGCGGACGGGGCAATCGGCGAGCTGATGAGAGGGGAAGCGGTTTCGGCCAGCGCGTGGGCGAAACTCGGGGAGTATGAGGCTTGGTCTCATATTGCGCGCTGGGCGGAGCACCCTGATCCGGTGCTCTCAAAGATTAGCTCGGGGCTACTGGAGCGCCGACTTTTCAAGTGCAACGAGCGCCGCGCCACGCCTGAAGATCCAGAGTGGCGCACAGACGACCTGCTGGCGGAGCGCATTCGCGAAGAGCTCGCCCCCGGCGAGCGCGCACTCTTCTACGTGGACGAGGCCGCAGATACGCCTTATCGGCCCTATCTTCCAAGCGAATCGAGCCGCGGCATTCGCATCAGAGACGCCGGTTCCCGCGTGTTCTTCATCGAGGAGCGAAGTTCGGTCGTTCAGGGGCTCGCTGCCTCAAGTTATCGACTGCGCCGCTGGTTCTACCATCCTCAGATTCTGCCCAAGCTCCAGCGAATCACCGGGGAGCTTTGGTAGCCGGGTACACGCGGCGCTGAAGAAAGTCCTCTACACGAGCGGACACGCGCTCGGGGAACTCGAGGATCACGCCATGGGTGCACCCTGCGAACACCCAGATCTCTGAATCTGGCACCTTGGCGCGCATCGCGCGGCCCTTCCAGACGGGGGTGATCACATCAGAATCGCCATGCAGGATCAGCGTGGGGACCGCAATCTGGCTGAGCAGGTCACTCGCGTCGTGTTGATGAAGCCGCTCGATGATTCGGAGGTACACGTTCGGATCGCACGAGAGCATCAGCGCGGCGTGCTCCATCGTGACGTCGGCGTTACGCCCCACCAGCCCCAGGCGACGCGCGATGCTCTTCACGGCGCTCGTGCGGCATGTCCGCGCTAGCAGCTGCGTCGCGGTTCCACCCCGCTCGGCGATCAAAGAGAGCAGCTTCAACGACAGCTCCGGCGAGCCTGGAATCACGAGCACCGACTCCAGCACCTTGCCTTCGACTCCGGACGCGAAGACCAAGCCATCGAGCCGTTCTGGGGCGATGCGATACGCTTCGAGCGCGACCTGCACGCCCATGCTCCAGCCGAAAACCGTGGCCTTCTGCACGCCGGCGTCATCGAGAACCGCAAAGAGGTCGCGCGCATGCGCATCGACTCCCAGCGCTTCCGGGTCGCCTGGGGGGCCACTCTCGAAGAGTCCGCGGTAATCAAAGACGATGGCCTGCACGTTCGGCAGCAATCGTGAAATGACCTCAGCGAAGGTGCGATACGTGCCACCGAGCCCGTTGCAAAAGGCGACAGTGTGCTCGCCGGAGCCAAAGCGCTTGTAGCTGATGGACGTGCCGTCCTCTGTGACGACACGGTGAGAGCTTGCGTGGTGTCCCCGCAGCAGACCGAGGACACGGGTGTCAACCCCGGAGTCCGGGTCGGTCTGCATCAGCTCTCGCTGCAGCCGCCATCGGCGATGCTCGGTCGGGGTTGGCACGCTAGCAGCCTCGACGGGAGGACATCGCTATTCCTCTTCTTCGAGCTGCTCGCGTCGAAGCCGGAAGAAGACGTTCGTATTGACGCCCGCGCGAATGAGTACGTGCTTCACCTCGCTCATCACGTCCTCGTCGTCATAATAGACCTGCACCTCATGACGGCCGGGCTCGAGCTCAATGCGCCGGGCCGGTGTCCGCTGCTCTGTCTCTCGCCCATCAACGAAGACAACCCCTCTCGGCGACGAGCTCACACCGAGGAACCCGCCGGTAGGTGCGGCTTCTTCCGCCTCTTCTTCTTCGCGCATCTCCCGTTCGCGCGTGGGCCGCTGCGGGGGTCCCGCGCCAGCGCCCGCGATGTCGACGACCAGCACCCGCGTCTCGCCATCGTCGAGCGAAAACCGGAAGGTCCGCCGATGGTCTTCCCCGGAGCTCACCACGATGTTGAGCCGCCGGTCCGCGGGGATGAAGACCCCCTGCAAATCACCGTAGAGCCACTCGTAGGGGTAGGCGACCCCGTTGATCTCGATCGCGGTGTCATCGTGATCAGCGACAACGACGAGGCGTCCATACCCCTCAGGGATACCGTCTTCGTTCTGCGCCTGCGCCAAGGGCGAGACGAGCAGCGAAACGGTAAAGAAAACGAAGGCAAAAACACGCGCGAGCATTGGCTCCTCGAGCAATACGCTGGGGGGTTAACGTCTAGCCGGGGCATCTTATTCTCGCAACCGGCGATCCGATGGGGCGGGCGAGTCTGAGACGCTTCAGACGCAAGAACGATCTAGCCGAGATCGTCGCGCGCAATCGTGTCGGACGACGGGCGCAAGCTGCTGTTTCAGCGGACGACCTTAGTCGTCGTCTCCGCTGCGGACCGGGCGCGACGCGCTACGCTGACTCGCGCTCTCGTTCGCTCTCGCCCGCGCTGCCAGGCGCGCCTCCATGAGGGACGCCGCCTCTTCCGAGGTGAAGCCAGAGTCCTCTCGCGCGGCGTCCTTCGGCGTGTGCTTCAAGCCCTTGGACGTTTGTCGCCGAAGCACTTCTCGTTCCGCGGCTGCTCCTAGGCCCGATATCTCCTCGGTGCTGGTCGCCCCGCTGGGTCCCGGACTCGGTGGCGGCGGAAGCTCTTCCACCGGAACAACGTGGCTTTTGCCGGACGGCTTCTTTGGGCTATCCAAGCGTGACAGGTGCACGTGCGCAACGTCGCTGAGACCCGGCAGGGGAGCGTCGTCAACCGCGGCGAGGGCCGCAAGCGCTGCCGCTCGAATCTTCGCGAGGGCGCCTGCTTGCGCCAGCAACGTCGACCGGTTCTGAGGGATGTCCAGGTTGGTCGAGTTCCCGACCGCCAAGGCGTCTGCCGTGCGCTGCAACCGCTCACGGGCAGCCTCTTCGAACTGTGCGCCTACGCCGCTGTCTGCCGACCACGGGTCCCACTCGGAGAATTCGTCCCCCGTAGGCGTCATATCTGATCCAGCGGTCATCAGCTTCGCCATGTGACTATCGGACGCCGGCGGTGTTGAGCCGAGGCGCTTCGCAATTGGAGGCCCCATCGCGCCCGTCGCGACAGGCGCAATTGGAGGCCCCATCGCGCCCATCGCGAAAGGTGGCCGGGTGTCGACGTCCCACGAGCCATCCGGAACATCTGCGCCCGGCGCGAGACGCGGCACTTCGTCTTGAATCGGGGCGACCTCAAAGCTGCCGGTCGCAATGTCTAGCGTCAGATCCTCCTCGTGCGCTCGGAACCTCGCGTCGGCGCCTATGTAGCGGAAAGCAGCCAAGTATCGTCTCGCGTCGGGCTCCGGCACACCCTCCTTCACGACACTCGGCACGTTCTTCAGCAACCGCGTCGCCGTCGAAAAATCGATGCCGAAGACGTCGGAGAGCGCCGCGGCGGGGGAGTCCCCAACACGCGCGCCATCAGGGAAGCCCACGAGGATCACGTCGTACAACATCGGCTGGCACGAGGGGGAACAGAGGGCAGAGACAAGACAGTGCGCCCATGATACCCCGCCCTGTGCCGTGACGAAAGTTCCGCGCGGCATAGCACGCACCGCGACACCCGCTATGAAGCTCGCTGCGATCGACATCGGCTCGAACTCCGTGCACATGATCATCGCGCGGATCGGCGGCGATGGTGAACTTGAAACGATCGATCGCACCAAGGAGATGGTGCGTCTCGGTGAGAAGACGCTCTCCACAGGGTTCTTGAGTGACGCCGCGCAAGAACGTGGGATCGGCGCCCTGCACCGTTTCGCCAAGCTCGCGCACAACCACGGCGTGCACGACGTTATCGCCGTCGCAACGTCGGCTGTGCGAGAGGCCAGAAACGGCCGAGAGTTCATGGACCGCGTCGCGACGGAGTGTGGAATCCGAGCGCAGGTCATCTCCGGAGAAGAAGAAGGACGTCTCATCTATCTCGGCGCGCGGGAGATCTTCGACTTCGGTCAGCGAACGGCCGTCATCATCGATATCGGTGGCGGCTCGGTTGAGATCATTCTCGCGGACCGACGGCGGCCCCTCATCATCCGCTCGCTCAAGATTGGGCTACACCGATTGCGAGAGGGGTTCCTGCTCTCCGACCCCACGACCGAGAAGGAACGAGAGGCCCTGCGCCAGCACATTCGCGACGCCGCTGCTCCCCTCGCGAAGCTCCTGAAGGAGCATCGGGTCGACGTGATCCTCGGCACAAGCGGCAGCGCGCGCACCCTCGCCCATATCTGTTACCCAAACGGACCAATTCCGCAGGCCATCACCCAGGAGAAGCTGCGCAGTTCGGTGGACCGCGTCGCGGCGATGACCCTCGCCGAGCGCGGAGGGGTAGCCGGACTTGATGACAAACGGCGCGACGCCATCGTCGAAGGCGGCGAGCTCCTTCACACCCTCATCGACACCTTCGGAGGCGACGCGTACGAGCCCTGCGACGCGGCGCTGCGCGAAGGAATGATCGTCGACTACCTTGAACGGAACCGAGCCGGCGTACGGCTCGCCAATACCGAGCCCGATGCCCGCCGGCGCGCCTGCACACTCTTGGGCAAGAAGCTCTCCGACTCGGAGCAGCACCCCCGGCATGTCGCCGCGCTCGCGCAGCGGCTCTTCGACGATCTGCACGCCGTGCACAACGGGACCGACAAAGAGCGCGCATTCGTCGAATACGCGGGCATGGTGCACGATGTCGGACGCGTCGTTTCCCACACCTCGTTTCACAAGCACTCGCAGTACATCATTTTGAACGCCGATCTCCCCGCGTTCACAGAAGATGAACGCCAGTTCCTCGCGAATCTCGCCCGATACCACAGACGCTCTGCGCCGAAGCGTTCACACACAGAATACATGCGGCTCTCCGAAGAGATGCGAGAGCGAGTCACAACGCTCTCGATGCTGCTCCGGCTGGCCAACTCCTTGGACCGCGGATACCGAGGCAACGTCAGAGCGTTGAACGCCCGCGTCGTGGGCGACACGCTACAGCTACACTTCCGCACGGAAGACGACGCGTCGCTTGAGATGGCGTCGCTGCAACGACACGCCGAGCTCGTACAGCGTGTTTGGGGACTGACCCTCAGCATGCACCCCGACTCCAAAGATGCCGAAATCATCGACTTCTCCTAGCGCGTCGCACGCGCCCCCGCTCGCCATCACCCGACGACGATAATGTGGCCACTGCTCCGTTCATTTCTGTTCCGTTCCGATGCCGAGACGGTGCATCACAAGACGATGTCTCTGGCGTCGGCCGCGCTCTCCTTGCCCCCTGTCCGCTGGCTGGCGAGCACGGCACTGTCAAACACCGATGCTCGGCTGCGCCTCCCCCTGCTCGGCTTCGAGTTGACCTCTCCCGTTGGCCTCGCCGCCGGCTTCGACAAGAACGCGGAGTGGTTCAATGCGCTCGGCGCGCTCGGCTTTGGATTCGTCGAGGTGGGGACGCTGACCGGCCAAGCACAGTCGGGAAACCCGAAGCCGCGGCTCTTTCGCCTGCCTGCCGATCGCGCGGTCATCAATCGCATGGGCTTCAACAACGGCGGCTCTGAAGATGCGGCGCGACGGCTTGCGACAGCACACATCCGACCGGTGCTCGGCATCAACATCGGGAAGTCGAAAGTCGTCGCAAACGAAGACGCGCTGTCCGACTATCTGGTGAGCTTGGAGCGATTGGTCCCCTACGCGCGCTATGTCGCCGTCAACGTCAGCTCGCCGAACACTGCTGGACTGCGCGACCTACAGCACGCCGATGCCCTTCGGTCCCTGCTGGAGGGGTTGCTTCAGCGCAACCAAGAGCTAGCGGCCGAGCGCGGCGCCGATGCCCCTCCAATGCTGGTGAAGATCGCCCCCGACCTGAGTGACGAACAGCTCGACGAGATCGTGGAGCTCGCAGAATCGCTCGGACTCGACGGCATCATCGCGACGAACACCACCATCGCCCGGGCGCCGCTGAAGACGGACGCCGCTGAGATCGAGGCGATCGGAGCCGGAGGCCTGTCTGGCGCACCCCTCACGTCGCGCAGCCGAGAGGTCGTCGCGCGCTTGTATGCGCGGTGTGGTGGACGGCTGACAATTATGGGCGTCGGCGGCATCGAGGACGGCGACGACGCCTACGAGATGATGCGCGCCGGCGCTTCAGCCGTTCAGCTGTACACGGGCTTCATCTACGGTGGGCCGAATATCATTCGCTCAATCAACGAGCGTTTGCTCGAACGTCTCGAGGCCGATGGGCTGCGCCACATCAGCGAGGCGGTCGGTGCGGCGCATCGCGAGTCCGGAGCGCCCGCTTAGCGCGCTTCTTCTCTGGGCAGACGCTTGTCGTGTTACGCGCACGGTGCGGCACCCTGCCCTGATCGTCGTGGCGACCCGTTCGGCTTCGACTTCGACTGCGGCGCCGGCGGGGCGGAGGGGGAATCCCAACGGCACCCCTTCTGACGGCCCCTTGGCCATCGCCGCGTCGCACCCTAGATGACGGAAGCCTCTTGGGTTCCCGCAGGGCTCTCGGCGCGCTATACTCACATGCCCCATGACCCGCACGCCTCCATGACAACGGCCTTCTTTCCACTGCGTACCGAGCGCCTCGACCGCTCTCAGGGCATCTTCTCGAGGCAGCTTCCGCGGCTGCTGGCGGAGGTCCTTGAGGGGGGAGACGTTGCCCTGGTGGAGTGGACCGCCACAAAAGGCGGTGAGGTGGCCCATGTGCTCGTAGAGTCGAGCCTACCGGGCGACGTGCTCCGCGAAGAGTGCGCTGCACGGAACGCCGACGCCGCGGTGATCGGCGCCGTACGAGTGCGAGCCGATGGGGTGTTGATGTCGCTGACGCGCTGGACGAATGGCGAGCGGACACCGATCGTCGAAGTTTCGGAGGGTAGCCTCGTTGACACCCTGCACGCCGTCGCCACCGCGCTCGCGGCAGCGCTTGGGATATCGCCACAGCTTGGAGCCATCCCGCCGAACGACGAGGCTGTCCGCGCCTGGTGCTTCGACCGAGACAATCAGGTGCTGATCGACGTCTCGGGCGTCGACGCGCTACTTCACCGGGAAGATGCCTTCCGCCACGCCGTCGACGTTGTGCGCGCCGCCCCTAGCTGGCAGCCAGGACGAGACTTGGTGCAGCGAAGGCGCGAGGGCTGGGCGAAGCATGGGCTGTGTGCGCTCGCTGACGCGCTGTCCGCCGCGGTGTCCGCCGCGCTACCGGAGGCGCTCAACGCGACACAGGACGCCATCCTCACACGCCAAGGGGACGACACGTCACTTCCGGACACGCTGCCACACCCTCTCTCCACACCGTCTTCATGATCCGTTGGTGTTCCCTCGTATCTCGGCTGCTGGCGGTCGCTGCTGTGACTGCAGTGTTCGCTGTTTTACCGGCATGTAAGACCCAGGTGCCGGACGACGTAGCCGAGCCTCCGAGCGGCCCGTTTGCACAGTTTCCGATGGGGAATGAGGACCCGGAAGCCGTCTTCCAAGCCGCAGATGCCGCGTACAATCGCGGCGACTTGATTGGAGCCATGCGAGAGTTCGGGACGCTCTACTTGCTCGCCCCCCAGTACCGCGGTGGAATTGCGGAACAGGGGCTGAACGCGACGTGTGCGCTGAGCGGTCAGCGATGCGAATTCCCCATCGGCCGACTGGCGCTGATGGCAGCTGCACGCGCTGGCGCGTTTGGGCAAATGGACGCCTGGTTGGGGCGACAACGCCAAGATTTTGAGTACATCCTGAGCTGCTACGAACGCGCAACAGGGGGCGACATGGCGGGCGCGATTGCGATCGCCAACACCGTCGGAGACCCACCAGATGAGGGGTTTGCCTACTTCCAAAACACGTGTCGCGACGTCGCGCGCACCGCGGAGTCTGATGCGAGACACCAACGTCGTATCGACGAGGCCTTTGTCGCGTGGACCACCTACTCGCCCTGCGTCGACGCTCAGCATGCGAGACTCATTCAGACGGCGGCCGCCGATGATTGGGAGCGATTCGTGCTGGAGTACGCAACCTATCACCAGTGCAGCTCACCTCTGCTGAACATCATCGACTCCGAGATCCTGCTGGGCGACACACGGCTTGGCTATCGATACGATCTGACGTGGTCGAACATTAGCGAGATCGACGCGGTCGTGGAGGACAACGCTGACCGGCTAGAGCGAACCGTCATCGGAATGCAAACCCTCAGCGGTAGCTCCGAGCACGCCGAGATGCTGGCGTGGTACCAAGGCTTGCTCTCTGAAGAGGAGCGAGCGCTTGCCGCTGTGGCGGAATATGCGCAGGCCTCTGCGATGCTCGAAGGCGCGGCGAGAGACGGCGCGCTCGCACAAATGCGGGCCGCGGAAGCGCACGCGACCCAGCTGCGCGACCAACGGCAGCTGGTCATCCAGGACATCAACCAGCTGCGGGAGCAGCTCGGTCTCGAGGCCGTCGAGCTGCGATGATCCGTTTGCAGACGGGGAGAGCATCCGGCCGCCACTCCATCGCGGCAGAGGTGGCCTTGGTCGCCCTGCTTTGTGCTTTGATGGGTGCTTGTGGAGCGGTCCGCGCAGACCCGGAGCCTCTTCTGCTCGAACACGACGGACGCTGGCTGGTCCGAACACCGACCCAGCTCAACACGCTGCCCCCTGGGTTCGTGGAGCCCTATCCCGTGGCGCGCGTGTACGGCACGTTCGGAGACTGCCGACCCGGCGGACGACAACATCGTGGCCTAGACCTGGGCGGCATTGGGGAACACGCAGGGTTGGGGAGCCCCGTTCGCGCGCTGACCAGGTCCCGCGTTACTCTGATCGTCCGGCCAGAGGACGATCCAGCGCGGTGGGGGAGGCGGGACTCACGCCGCGGCACAGTGGAGCGAAGCGGAGAGACGCTGCCACGCGTGCTCGCTGTGCCTAGTTACGGCGACGTCTACTTCTTCACGCGAGACCACGGCAGCGCCCACACCGGCGTCATGGTGGTCACGGAGGCTGTCGGCGGCGTGCTCGACGGGCATACGATCCGCTACATGCACCTCGGCGACCCGCATCCGGGTCTGGACGTCGGCGTGGTGCTTGAAGCCGGGCAAGAACTCGGTGTGATGGGCGGCACAGCGATTATGCAGTCTCTGCCTCATGTGCACATCGACATCGAGGATGAGCGGGGTCGACGCGTTGACGTGGCCGCCTTTGTTGGGCTCTCCCCCGATACTCGGCGCTGTTCTCGGCGGTAAAGCGGCCCCTCGGACTTTGCCGAGGATGCGACCCGCGGAGCGAGCCGGTGAGTTGACGGGGTAGGGAGTTCACGAGACGTCACCTGTTTTGCGGGGCAGACGGGTCGGCTAGCGCCTACCAATCGCTGTTCTGAATTCGCATGTCTCCGTGAGTCGTCGTCGCGTGATTCTAAGGGGAGATGAAGTCAAGAAAATGGCGCCGACCTACATGTAGGACAATAACGCACACAAAGTTGCCCAAAAGATCCCTGTCCGGCATCCTACTCACTTCGGGAAGGAGCAAT
>JBLFZA010000039.1:0-22831 GCA_047610025.1 Bradymonadia bacterium
AAAAGCAGACCACCCCGAAGACTAGCCCGAAGACTGCGCTGGTCACCGGCGCAACCGGCTTCGTCGGCCGCCACCTCTGCCGGCACTTGCATGAGCGCGGCTTCGCTGTCCGAGCGCTCGTCCGAGCGACGAGCGATCTCACGCCAATTCGGCCCTACATCGCCGAGACTTTTGTAGGCGACTTGTCGCGCCCGGAGTCCGTCGTCGGCTGCTGCGACGGCGTGCACGCGGTCTACCACAGCGCCTGCGCAATCGCGTCGACCTACGACTCAGGCCGAGCCGTTCAAGACGTGTTCCGCACGGTGAATCGAGACGGCACCACCGCCATCGCACGCGAGGTCATGAAGCAGAAAGGCGTGCGCATGGTTCACCTCTCGAGCACCGCCGCGATTGGGCAACCGCTTACGCGCGTTGTGAACGAGGACAGCCCGACCAACCCGCAGACTCCGTACCAACGCTCGAAGCGCGACGCGGAGCTCGAGCTGCTCGAGATGCACGAACGTGACGGTCTCGACGTCGTCATGATTCGCACCTGCCTCGTGACGGGCCCGGGCAAGATTGACTCGGAGCTGCTCACGATGTTCCGCCTCATCAAGCGCGGCGTGTTCCCCTACCTCGGCAGCGACCTGAGTATTCAGAAGCCGATGGTCCACGTCGACGACCTATGTACCGGGTTGATGCTCGCGCACGACAACGCCCCGGGCGGTCGCATCTACCTGATCACGTCCGGCGCGCGTCATGAGTTCGGGGACATTCTCCGCTCATCGGGCGACCTGCTCGGCGTGAAGCGTACCCACCTGCACGTACCGATCCCGTTGGCGCGCGCTGCGTCGACGGCGTTCAAGCTCGTCAACCGCATATTGCCGGATTGGAGCGCGCCGCTCACTGACGACCGGATCAACCTGTTCATCACAGACCGGCCGATCGACATCTCGCGCGCACGCGAGGAGATTGGGTACGATCCGCAGCACACCAACACCAAAGAGATGTTGGAGAGCACGGTCGCGTACTACGTTGGCCGTGGGATGGTGTGAGTGCGACCAAGTCCGGCAGTACGGGCGCGACAAAGTCGGCCAAGAAGGCCTCGTCGAGCGCCCAGAACGCTCGCCCGTCGACGCGAGGACTCTCTGCCGCGGCCCCGCCAGCGATAAGCGCTCCCCCTGCCGCCGACTACTGGGCAGCGTGCGCGATCGTCGCGGTTGTCGCGCTGCTCGCCATCTGGGGTGTCATCGTACCGCCCGGTGTCGACATGCCACTTCATCTCGTCTCGGCCGACGTTCTCGCTCGGCCCGACATCTACGCCGATCGCTTCGAGCCCAACCTCGCGCTCACATCGCAAGGCTTCGTCTGGCTGAGTGCGCTCTTCATCCGCATGGGCGCGGACCTCATCGTCGCGGGCAAGTGTTCGCTGAGCGTCTGGATTTTCGCCACTATGGGCTCGGCCTACCTCGGTGGGCGACTCGCCGGGCAAACGAGACCGATCGCGGCCGTCGTCGGCGCGGGGATGATCGCAACCTTCATCATCTCGATGGGCTTCGTGAACTTCGCGTTCGCCATCCCCGGCGCGCTCATCATGTCTGGGGCCGCCTCCGCCGCCCTGCGCGGAGAGCGCGCGCATTGGGCGACCGTGGCAGTCATTGGGCTACTCACGGCGGTCGCGCACATCATCGTCGCCGCCTTCGCGCTGTTGCATATCGCGTGGCAAGCCGTCATCGAGCCCGGTGAGCGATCGCGCATCAAGGACCTCGCCGTCACCGTGGGAGCCGGTATTCCGGCCGGGCTCACGGTGCTTTTTCTGGCGTGGCGAGCGCGCTCGGACTTCGAGTCCGTCGCCGAGGGCCTTGGCGCTCAGCGGCTCTCCGCCGCCGACCAGGTCACCAACTGGGTCGCGCTGAGTTGGGGCGGGTTCACCTCGCTCGGGGTCTTGGTGTGCATCGCGGTGCTCATCAGCGTGCTCAAGTCGGCCTCCTCAGCGCGGTGGAGGGTCGCTGCCACGATGGCGTTTTGGACACTGGTCTACATCGCGTTGCCCTTTCACGGCGAAGGCTGGGCGTACGCGCAACCGCGCGCCTTAGTGTTTGTCTGGTTCGTTCCGCTTCTCTGGGTCCCTTGGTCTGGCCTCGCCCGTCGTCAACTATGGCTGACCACCGCAGCGGTCGTCGTCACCATTGGGGGATGGGCCAGCGGCGCCGCGCCATCTGCTTGGCAGATCGCCGATATTCGACTGGGCTTCGGCCCTGCGAATGCCGGGGTCACGACCATCGCGACGCTTGAAGGCGGCACGCTCGACACCTGCGAGTACGTCTCGCCGCTTCAACACGCGGGCGCCTACGCGCTGCCCAGCGGGGCGCGCACCGAGGACCGCTTCCTGTTCAACCCCACGATACACTCCATGCGCCCTGTAGCGCCCGAGGGCGGATGGCCCGAATCGCTACCGCAGTTTCTCTTCGCTGCACATCAGCACTGCGAAGGCCCGGAAGCGTGCCTGCAGGCATCTATCGACGTCGCTGACCGGGTCGCGGTTGGCGGGCTCTCGCGCCCAAGCGTCGTCATCGTTGCACCCGACGAGGCGCAGGTGCAGCGCTTGATTCAACGCGGAGCGCGTCCACTGCCGGGTGCCAATCCTCTGACGGCGGGCGGCGGCAGCATCGTCAGCTTCTTGCAGAGTGGTGTAAACATCGAGATCTTCCCTAGCGCTCTCGGCGACAGCGCTACCGCCCCGCCCGCCGTGACTGTGCGCGCGGGGTACCCTGGCGGCGAGAGCTGGATTGCCGGACGCACGCGCCCGCCCATTCCCCTCGTGGAGATCGAGCGGCTCGGGCTGGGGCCGCTGCCTGGAGGCCCGATCGAGGTACAGCTCGTGATTGGTGAGACCGTCCTGCGCGCACAAATCGTCGACGTGCCGGTCGGGGGTGCAGCCGTGGTGCGCTTCGAGTAGGTTCGGCGCATGCGCACAACCCCGTATCACGCAGGCGAACATGTCGCCGACGCCGGACTGACGGCTGAGGTCGACGCCTGCCCTGCGTGTGGCTTCACCGGCGAGCGCCGTCGGGCGCACGAGATTCAGCGCGCACCGGACCTGTGGTTACTCGAATGCCCGCAGTGCGGCATCGCGTCGGCCAGTCGTATGCCAACACCAGAGACGCTCGATGCCTACTACGGGCGCTACTATGACCCGGATGGCGACAAGTCGACGTTCAGCGGGCTCGAACGATTCGCGGCACATCTCGCGGCGGCCATTGGCGAGTGCCGCTCCACAGGACGTCTCCGGGTGATGGACCTCGGCGGTGGTGACGGCGCCGTCGTTGCCGCAGCCTGCGCGTCGCTCGTGCGCGACGGCCGCGCCACCGACATTGAGGTTGTGCTGGTCGACTACGAGTCTCCAACCTCGGAGAAGTACCCGGGGGTCACGTTGGTCGGCGAACGTGATCTGCAGCAGACGGAAGGCTCGTTCGACGCGATCATCGCGAGCGCGATCCTGGAACACATTCCAAAAGTTGGGCCAACCCTGCGAACGCTCTTTGGCAAGCTGCGTTCTGGTGGCACATTGTACGCGAGGACGCCCTACTGGGTGCCGCTTCTGCGCTGGCTTCCAAAGACGGACATCACCTTCCCAGGGCATGTGCACGACATGGGTGCACCGTTCTGGGCGGCGGTGCCGACGACCTTCGACGTCGACGCGGAGCAGGTCTGGTGCCGCCCATCAATCGTCGAGACGACGCTGCGCGACGCACCACTACGAACTGCAGCCGCGTGGTTGTTGAAGGCGCCTGCCCACGTGGAAGTCTCGATGCGCGGGCCAGGCGTTGTGCCACACTGGGGATACGTTGGCGGGTGGGAAGCGTTACTGCGCTTGCGGTAGCGACGATGAGAACGCTGCGCTAGACTGCTGCCCGATGGTGCTGCCTGCAGTACTGTGGCAGGCCCACGCCGCTCCCCGACTTCACTTGGACAGCATGGAACCGAAGCGCGCCCTTATCACCGGCATCACTGGCCAAGATGGCTCGTACCTTGCCGAGCTTCTGCTCGACAAAGGCTACGAGGTGCACGGGATTATCCGGCGCTCGAGCTCGTTCAACACGGGCCGTATCGACCACCTGTATCAGGACCCGCACGCGACCGACCGCAAGTTGGTCCTGCACTACGGCGACATGGTCGATGGCAGCAATCTGCTGCGGGTCATTCAAACGGTGCGGCCCGCCGAACTCTATCACCTCGCGGCGCAGAGCCACGTGAAGGTGTCTTTCGAACTGCCCGAGTACACCGGTGACACAGACGCGCTCGGCACTCTTCGGCTGCTTGAAGCCATTCGGCAGGTCGACCCCACGATTCGCTTCTACCAAGCGTCGACAAGCGAGCTCTACGGCAAGGTCGCTGAGACACCGCAGTCTGAGACGACACCGTTCTACCCCCGCTCGCCGTACGCGGTCGCCAAGCTCTACGCGTATTGGATGACGGTGAACTACCGCGAAGCCTACGGCCTGCACGCGTCAAACGGCATCTTGTTCAACCACGAGAGTCCGCGACGCGGAAAGACGTTCGTCACGCGCAAGATCACGCGCGCCGTCGCGAGGATTCACCTCGGGCTGCAGGAGTGCATCTACCTCGGCAACCTCGACGCGAAGCGAGATTGGGGCTTCGCGCCGGAGTACGTCGAGGCCATGTGGCGCATGATGCAGCAGGAGACGCCGGACGACTACGTGATCGCCACCGGCAAGACGACGTCGGTGCGGGACTTCGCCGCGGCCGCCTTTGCGCGCGTGGGTGTGACGTTACGGTGGGAAGGCGAAGGGCAAAGCGAACGCGGCATCGACGCGGCAACCGACGTCGTGCGTGTTTCGGTCGACCCACGATACTTCCGCCCGACCGAGGTCGAACTCTTGCTCGGCAACCCAGCGAAGGCAGCGGCACAGCTCGGCTGGACGGCGAAAACCCCGCTCTCCGAGTTGGTGAGCGTGATGGTTGACCACGATCTCGAAGAGGAACGCCGTGAGGCCGCGCTTCGCGACGCCGGGTTCAGTGTGACCGGTGAGCGCTCGCATGACTGAGACGTCGCGTATGACGCCCGAGGCTCGCGTGTTCGTCGCCGGGCACCGTGGCCTCGTTGGCTCAGCGATCGTGCGAGCCTTACAGGAGCGCGGGTACGGCGACATCGTCACAGCATCGCGGGCGGAGCTTGATCTCACCCGACAAGCGCACGTCGAGCGCTTTGTCGCCGAGACCAAGCCCACGCACGTCATCGTGGCGGCCGCGAAGGTTGGCGGTATCCTCGCAAACAACACACACCGTTGGGACTTCATCCGCGACAACCTACTCATCGAGAGCAACCTCATCGATGCCTCGCACCAGGCCGGCGTCAATCGCCTGCTCTTCCTCGGGTCGAGCTGCATCTACCCGCGCGAATGCCCGCAGCCGATGCGAGAGGAGTACCTGCTCACCGGCCCCCTCGAGCCAACGAACGAGCCCTACGCCATCGCAAAGATCGCAGGCGTCAAGCTCTGCGAGGCGCTCAACGCACAGCATAGCCGGCAGTACCTGAGCGTCATGCCGACCAACCTGTACGGCCCCGGCGACAACTTTGATCTGCAGACAAGTCACGTGTTGCCGGCCCTTATCCGGAAGTTCCACGATGCCGCGCAGTCAAACGCGCCGCACGTGATCGTGTGGGGCACCGGGAAGCCGCGCCGCGAGTTCATGTACGTCGACGACCTCGCCGACGCGTGCGTCTTCTTGCTGGAACAGACCGACCAGACCGAGCTGCTGAACATCGGGGTCGGCGAAGACCTTAGCGTGCTCGCACTCGCCGAGCTGATCGCGGATGTCGTCGGCTTCAAGGGTGCGATTGTGCACGACCTGTCCAAGCCCGACGGTACACCGCAGAAACGACTGGACACCTCGCGGCTCACGGCGCTCGGCTGGCAGCCCTCAACCCCCCTTAGGGCAGGCATCGAAGCAACGTGGAAGTGGTGGACGCAAGCGCACTAACGCATTTGGCCCCACCCGACGCCCGACGCAGCCCGGCGTCTTCGACGGGCGCACGTCAGCGCCTGTGAGCGGAGAGCGCCCCACCTGGATGCGCTCACGCTTCGTGCGCGCGGTCGGCTGGCTCGGCGGTGGCAAGGCCATCGGCCTGTTAGCGGGTCTCCTCAGCACGAGCCTCATCACGCACATCGGTGGGATTCGCGTCGCAGCGCTGTACTTCTTGGCGCTCAGCGTCGTTGCGGTCGCGGGCACGCTCGCGCAGCTCGGCTCGGACGTTACCGTCATCCCCCACCTCGCGCGGAAGGACGAGGCGTCGCAAGCCAAACGCTCGGCCGTGCTCCGCCGCGTGCTCGGCACGATCAGTCTCGCAGCGGCACTCCCCGCCGGCCTCCTGCTTCTGCCGGCCGTTGGTGATGCGCTCTCCGGGGTAGCACCAGACGGATTTTTGGCAGCCTGCAGCCCCTGGCTCTCGCTGTGGATCGTCGCACGCGCACTGCAGCTCGGCGCATCCGCCTGCTTCCGAGCGCTGGAGTCGTTCCGCCAATCGGTGTTGCCGGCCGAAGTCTTCCCCGTGATCGCCTCGATGCTCGGGCTCGTCGTTCTCGCGGCGACGGGCCACTTCACAATTGAGACCGTGCTCGCTGCCTTCGCATTGCCTGCGACAGCCGCGTCAATGTGGGCGTGGTGGTCGCTACTCCGCGCCCATCGAGCGCCGCCTCAGGCGAGCGGCACTAGCGCCGGGTTGATGACCGGTGCGCTGTGGGTGTGGGGTATTCAGGTGCTGCACCTCATCATCCTGCAGTCCGACTTATGGGTCGTATCCTGGGGGACGACCGACGCCGATCTCGCACAGTACGGCGTCGCGATGAGGCTCAGCTTGCTCGCTGCTGTGCCCCTTGGTTTCGTGGTCGCAATCGTTGCACCGAGAATCGCAAGGGCGACATGTCGCGATGACGTCGCTGCCCTCGAGTCGCAGCTACGTAGCGCGGCGTTCATCGCCGCGCTACCGGTCGCCGCCGCTCTGCTTGCACTGGTCGCGTTCGGCGGCCCTGCCATCTCGCTGCTCTTCGGCGCGGGCTTTGCGGACGCGCAGCAGACGGCGATGGTCTTAGTGCTCGGCCAGTTGGCGAACGCGTGCTTCGGCGTATGTGGTCTGGTGCTTCTACTTCGCGGCGACGCGCCGGTTCAGTTCATGCTAACACTTGTCGCGGCAGCCCTGAACGTGATCGGCGGCGTGCTTGTCGTGTCCAGATTTGGCAGCCTCGGAGTGGCCTGGGTCGCTTGCGGAACTCTCGTACTGACGAACGTGAGCATGTACGGTCTAGTGCGTGCTCGGCATGGCCTGAATACGTGGCTGAAGCCGAGTCTGAACCGAGAGTTGTTCCGCTAATGCTCACATCCCCACCCATCTTCGTGATCGGCGCCCCGCGCAGCGGTACGACCCTGGTGCAGAGCCTGCTCGCGGCACATCCGCAGCTGACGAGCGTGCCGGAGACCTCGTTCTTCAGCCGCTTTATCTCGCAGTGCGACCCCGCGCTCTCAGACCCCCTCCATGTCGTGACGCGCGATCACGTCGCATGGTTGGCCAATGACGTCGAAGAGATGGTCGGCGTTCGTCCAGCGCTCGACTCGGAGTGGCGCGCTACGCTGACTGCGCGCGATTTATTCATCGCGCTCACCCTAGCGCTCGGCGCGGACCCGGCTGCTAGGCTCGTTGAAAAGACGACGATGCACGCGTGCTTCGTTCCCGTCATTCTGCGCTACTTTCCCGATGCGCGCTTCGTGCATGTGGTGCGCGACCCGGTGGCGGTTGTGCACTCGATGAGTCGGATTCGACCGACGGCGCCGTCCGATACCCGCGTCTCCTATGTGCCGGACGTATTCGCCGCCTGCGACCAATGGACGGCGACGGTGTCAGCGGCGTTCGAGACGATGCCTCCGGAACAGGGAACCACCGTGTACTACGAGAGCTTGGTGCAACACCCGGACGCTGTCTGGGCCGAGCTCACCGATTCGCTCGGCCTCACGCCATACCCTCCTGCAGTAGACGAGCAACACCTCGCGGCGCAGACCCTACTCCGGGAGTCGCACACGCCATGGCAAGCGCGGAACGTGCAGCCCTCAGTCGACGCTAGTCGCGCGTGGTCCGTCGATACCGAGCGAAGCGCAACCTTCCGTTCGGTTGTGCTAAAGCGGACGAGACCGTGGTCGACGCGACTGGGCTACGACAGGCCCGGAACCTCCGGCCCCTCCTACCAACGCGCCACAAGCACGCTGATGTACCAAGCCATTCACTCACTGAGTCTTCCGTTCCGCGAGATGGCGCTCCGCGGACGAGTACTGCGCGGGCGCAGAAGGACGCCAGAGTCCTCGGCAAAGCGAGCAACAAACAAAGAGCCATCGGGCGGAGAGTCAGCATGATCGAACGAGTCGTTCACGCCGGGGTCGAGCTGGCCGTCATCATTCGCGCCGCGTTTCGCGAGCCCGGTATCCACTTCGTTACCAACGACGAATACTCGCAACAGCTTGCCTGGATGCGCCACCCGCCCGGACATCGCATCGCGCCGCACGTGCACAACGAGGTCGTACGTTCGATCACGCTGACCCAGGAAGTACTGCTGATTCGACGCGGTAAACTTCGCGTCGACTTTTACGATGACGACCGTAGCTACCTTCACAGTCGCGTTGTTGAGACCGGCGACACCATTCTGCTCGCCGCGGGCGGCCACGGCTTTGAGGTGATTGAAGAGGTCGAAATGATCGAAGTCAAACAGGGCCCGTACAGCGGCGAAGCGGATAAGTCGCGCTTCGACGGAATCAGTGCGGAGCGGGTCGTGTGGGAGACCGCGGGCGATGAGTAGCTTCATCCCTGTGAACTTGCCGAGAATCGATGAGCGCGACGAAGTCCGCCTCGTCGAGTGCATCCGCACCGGCTGGATTTCCAGCGAAGGCTCTTTCGTGCGCGAGTTCGAGGCGAAGATGGCCGAGCGCGCTGGCCGCAAGCACGGCATCGCGGTGACGAACGGGTCAGCGGCGCTCGATGCCGCCGTCGCCGCTCTGCGCATCGGCGCTGGCGATGAAGTCATCCTTCCTTCGTTTACGATCATCTCCTGCGCGGCTGCGATCGTCCGGCAAGGCGCGATGCCCGTGCCTGTCGACTGCGACCCCGAAACGTGGACGATGGACCCGGCAGCCGTCGAAGCCGCAATCACTCCGGCGACTCGCGCCATCATGGCAGTGCACCTCTACGGGCTTCCTGCCGACATGGCCGCCATCGTGGACATCGCCGAGCGCCATGGCATCCCCATCATTGAAGATGCCGCGGAGGCACATGGCTCCATGTGTGACGCCAGGCCGTGCGGCAGCTTCGGCGCGCTGAGCACGTTCTCGTTCTACGCGAACAAGCACGTCACCTCTGGCGAGGGCGGCATGATTGTCACCGACGACGACGCACTCGCTGAACGCTGTCGCAGTCTACGCAATCTCTGCTTCACGGCCGAGCGACGCTTCGTACACGAGGAGATTGGCTGGAACCTGCGCATGACCAACCTGCAGGCTGCGCTGGGGCTTTCGCAGCTCGAGCGCTTGGACGAAGCCATCGCCTTCAAGCGAGCGATGGGGCGGCGCTACCGCGAAGGACTCAGCGCAGTGCGGGGGATCTCGATGGCGCCCGCGTCTATCGCACGCGGCCAGAACGACTATTGGGTGTTTGGCATAGTGCTAGACGACGACCACCCGCTCAGCGCTGCGGACGTCATGGCCGCGCTTGGCAAGCGCGCAATTGGCACGCGCCCTTTCTTCTGGCCGATGCACCAGCAGCCAGTCTTCACCAAGCGCGGGTGGTACAACGGACTCTCGCTCCCAGTCAGCGAGCGCTTGGCGACGCAGGGGCTCTATCTCCCCTCCGGCCTCGGGTTGTTGGAAACCGACCAGGCGCGCGTCATCGCGGCTGTTCAAGAGGTGCTCGCGTGAGCGACGCTCCCTTCTCCAAGTCTGCCGACTGGTACGACGCCATCTACGCCGGCAAGGCCTACTCGGCAGAGGTCAACTGGGTGGCCGACCAGCTCGACGCCCAGCCCGGCACGCTGCTCGACCTCGGCTGCGGCACCGGGCGCCACGCCGCCGCGCTGGCTGAGCTCGGCTGGACCGTGACTGGCGTTGACCTGAGCGACGCGATGGTCGCGCGAGCCGTGAGCGAGAACTTGACGCCGAGCAACCGCTTCTTGGCGCACGACCTGCGTACGCTGCGGCTCGAAGAGCGCTTCGACGTTGTGCTCTCGCTCTTCCACGTCGCGTCGTACATGTGCGCGCCGGGTGCGCTCGACGAGTTTTTTGCAACCGCGGCGGCACATCTGAGCCCAGGCGGGATTCTCGCGTTCGACTACTGGCATGGCCCCGCCGTCCTGAGCCTCGGACCAAGCGTGCGCGCTGCGCGATTCGAGGATTCCGGCCACACGCTCACGCGACTCGCTGAGCCAGACATGGATGTGCTGCGAGATCGCGTCGTCGTAAACTACACGTTCATGGTGGACGGGGGCCTCACCGCCACCTTCACGGAACAGCACCGCATGCGATATCTCTTCGTGCGTGACCTCGAGCGCCGCGCACGAGCCTGCGGTTTCGAGGCGCGGCGTCACATACAGTGGATGGGTTCAGAGGCTCCGACGCAGGCTAACTGGGCTGCGTTCAGCGTGTTCGACTACAACGGCTCAGCACCATGAAGATTGCGGTGTATCTGCCTGGTTCACGGCCAACAGATGGCGGTGGCGCGACGTTTCAGTCAACGGTCGTGCGGGCGCTCAAGAAGCATGGGCTCGGCAACCATGAGCTCGTGTTCGTCTATGAGCAGCACGGCCCCGGTGGTGGCCTCGTCGCGCCGTTCGGCGGATTGACGATCACCAAAGAGCGCGTTGTTCAACTCTCGCAGCGCGTTGCGCGATTGCTGGGACGAGACGCGGGTAGACTTCAGCTCCCGTTAGACCGTCTGCTCGACGCACACGACGTTGAGCTCGTTTGGTTCGTAGCCACCGCGTTCCGCGCGACAGACATGCCGTATATCCAAACGGTTTGGGACCTGCAACATCGTCAGCAGCCGTGGTTCCCGGAAGTCTCCGCCATACAAGAGTGGCCGCTGCGAGAGCGAGCATACAGCGACTCTATCGAGCGGGCCACGGCCGTGATCGTCGCCAACTCCGTCGCCGCCGACGAGCTGAAGCGCCTCTACAACGCAACCGACGACCGGATCATCTGCGCACCGCACCCCGCACCCGCGGTCTCTCCATTACCCGCCGAAGAGGCAGCAGCAGAGCGCCGAAGCCTAGGCCTCGGCGACGAGTCGTACGTGTTCTACCCGGCTCAGTTCTGGCCCCACAAGAACCACACGACGCTTCTTCGAGCCGTCGCTCTGAACAACGCGACCCGCACCCCGCTACGCCTCGTACTGACGGGGAGTGACAAGGGAAACCGCGCGCACATACAGGCGCAGGCAGCGGAGTTGGGACTCACTGACACGCTCTTCCCTGGCTTCGTGAGCGACCGCGCGCTCGTCGCACTCTACCAAGGCGCACATGCGCTCGGGTTCCCCAGCTTCTTTGGCCCTGAGAACCTACCTCCGCTCGAAGCGTTCGCGCTCGAGTGCCCAGTGATCGCAGTCGACGTGCCAGGCATGCGGGAGCAGCTCGGCGATGCGCCGCTTTGGGTTGCCCCCACTGACGCAGCCGCGATGAGCGACGCGTTGGGCGCCCTGCATGACGCGAAGACCCGCAGAAAACACATCAAGGCGGGCACGCTACGCCTCGACGGTCGTTCGGCAGAGGACTACCTCGGCACTGTACGAGAATTCGTGGACCACTTCGCCGACGTACGCGCGGCCTGGCCTCCTGGCGTTTAACACACGGGCTGAAACTCGCGGAACACGTCCGCTCTAGCGCAGCCGATCGGCCAGGTCTGGGTCTCGAATCTGAGCGCTCGTCTCAAGCGCCTGCAGAAACTCCGGTGGCCCCTCGAGCAACACGTAGTCGAGATAGTCGTCGAGCCATGGTGCGTCGCCAGCGAGTTCCCTCGCGTTGAGCAACGGAGTGACAGCGTCGCCGCGACCTAGGCTCATCCGCGACATTGAGAGGATTTGCCAGAGGTTCGGGTTCGTTTCGAAGCGCTCGAGGCCCACAAGCGCAGCGGCCTCCGCTTCTTCGAAGCGGCCGAGTTGCGCGAGGGATTTGGCGAGGTTCACATGGGGGCGGCGCAAGTTCGGCTGCAGTGCGATCGCCTGCTGCAATGATGGGATCGCCAGTTCAGGTTGCCCCAGACCCAGCAACGTCTCGCCAACCCCTCTGTGGCCGTGCGCGCGGTTCGGCTGCTCCTCGGCGATCGCCAAGTAGAACGACAGGTTACTCTCGTAGTTCAGGGTCACGAGGGTACTCAGCATCGCCATCGCGAAGAGGTAGAGTGCCGCGATGAGCGGAGCAAGCCGGCGGACCGACGCCATCGCCGCGGAGTCGCTGCGGTGCACCGCGGGCACCAGCGAGAGCAACGCGATCGCGACGCCAACACTGGGGATGTACAGATAACGACCAAAGCCCGCCCACCCCGGGGTAAACGAGACCAGTACGGCCGGCGCCAGGGTCGCGGCATACCAGCCGAGCCCAACCGCGAGCTCCGGTCGACGTCGAAGGGAGGAGAGAGCGGCACCGCCGAGCGCGACTGCCCCAGCCGCCGCCAGCGCGACCGTGGCGAGCGAGAGCTCGGCGTACGCCTCCGCGAGGTGACGCATCATCAACGTGCGCGGGGCAAACAGTGTCGCCAGCGCATCCCACCACAGCACGGGCACACGCTGAGCAACGCCAACCAAATCGAGCGCGCTGCCGCCTGCCTTCATGCCTCCGAGCGCCGCTGCCCGGGCGGCGAGGTACACGACGACGGCGACAATCGGCGCGGCAGCGACACGCGCAGCACCGACCACTCCCGCACGAATTGGGTTTGCGACGTGACCGCTCGCGGCACGGCAGCCACTCCAGAGCACCAACGCAGGCACGGTGAAGAGCACCACCTCCTTGCACAGCATGCCTGCGAAGAGTGCCGCGGCGATCGCCAGCAAGCGTCGGACACTAGGCGTCTCGCGTGGCCAAAGCCACAGGACCCCCATCGTGAACACTCCCGCCCAGATGTCCGACCTGCCGTTGATCCAGACTTGTGCTTCGGCGAGCACGGGGTGCAACGCGATGACCATCGCCGCAAACGTCACGGCGCCCTTCGGCACCTCAGGCAGTTGCCTGCGCAGCGCGACCCAAAGCAGCGTCACAAACAGCAGGTGCCCCACCTGATTGCCGAGGTGGAAGGCCCATGGCGCACCGCCACCAATCGCGCCGTCGATGAAGAACGTGAGCATCGTCAGCGGGCGGTAGGTGTCGACCTGTGCGGTGGCCGCGTAGGCTCCACCGTCGGACGCGAACATCGCGTTGTTGACGAACAACGACGGCACGTTCGACCACGAATAGACGAAGTCACTCTGCACCAGCAGATTGATGTCGTCATAGACGAAGCCGTTCCCGAAGCGCAGGCCCCCGACAACGAGCGTTGCGAGCGCGAGCAACATCAAGTGCCAACGATCGGAGCGCGCGGTGGGAGCCGTCGAAGAGACGCTCACGTGAGGGGCCCGAGCGCTAACGGCGCGATCACAGCGTTCACGTGCCGGGCTACTGTTGCTCCGCCCTTAGCCATTCGAAATCTCCACGAGTCTGCGCACCACGGCGGCGGGGCTATGATCGTCTCGGGCGCGTTTTGCAATCTGGGCGGCCTCAGCACGGCGCCCGTCCCAATCAGACACGACGCGATCGATCGCGGCCGCCAGCGCTGACGCGGTGTACGGCGCGTAGACCTCTCCCACGCCAGCCTCGCGCACAAACTCCGCGAGCCAGGTGCCCTCGGGCACGACCGGCACCGCGCCAAGGCCGAGCGCTTCGATCACGACGCCCGACGTACGCTCCGCATAGCGCTCCGGCACATACGGGCACACGCAGACATCGACTTTGCGTAACAGATCGCCGTAGTCTGCGGCGCTCAGCGGCGCGATGTTCACCTCGCCGTCGCGCGCTTCTACGGCGCGAATCAGCGATTGGCGGGCTGACTCATTCGCAAGCGCGTGGGGCGCGGCTTGCACGACGACACGCGGCGACGAGTGCAGAGTCGGTAGCGCTTTGGCAAACTGCGCAAAGCCTTTTTCGTCTCGCAGTCCGCCGAGCATCCCGAGCACCGGGCGTGAGGCCGAGCGCTCGCCGAGCGCACGATCAGGCCAGTGCACCGCGAGAGGCACATCTGGCACCGGCATCGACAATACACGCTCGAGCGCGCGGGCGATCGGGGCGGAGTGGCCTGCGATAATCAGGCCCTTACCCATCGCCGCCCGGACGTCGCGCTTCACAATGCGAGAAAGCGCCGACTCGAACACCTTCACCTTGGCGTCCGCCGCGCGGCGGTCCCAATAGAAGAGCTGTGCCACGGTGCGATGCTGCCAGCACCCGGAGTGGATCGCATTGGCGAGCCCCTGCAGAACATCGAGCTCCGACGAGGGCATCACGACAAGCGCGTCAGGCGGGATGTGCTGAGCGAGCGCCCGCAGGTCGGCGGTGAACTGGCGAGCGATGATTGGCCAAACCACGGCGCGAGCACGAAGAGACTCCCAGCCGGCGCAGCGCAGTCGTGACCATACGGTCGCTCCGGCTGCGCGAAGACGCTCGCGCACGCCGAACTGCAGTCGGACGTCGCCCACAACTGTCACCGACGCGCCCATCGCCCGAAACGCTCGGGTCAAGGTGTCGAGCTGCGTCACGAAGTGCCCGAACTCGTCCACAAGTCGCGGTTCGATCAGCACGACGTGTTTCGGAATCAGAGGCGCGCTCACGCCTCCCTCTTCGCGAGGCGAGCCCGCGCGATTCGCGCAGCAAGCGGAGCGGACAGTTTAGCCAGTGCGCCGAGGCGCCGGGCGGCGAGCGCCCCAGGCACCCAGGTCGTACCGGAGCGCATGCCGCCCCAATCGAGCGATGTCGTGGACTCCGTCGTGCCGCCTTCTTCGTAGGCGAGCGAGAGTAGCGCCCGGGCGACCTCCGGCCGCGGCGAGCACGAGAGCTGCGCGCCAAAAGCGGCGAACGAGGCGCGAGGCGCGTCGAAATCCGAGGTGCTGCGAGCGGCGCCTAGAGCGCGAATGCCGCCGATGCGTGCCTCGGTGCCGGCCATCACACCCGCGAGAATTCGCGCCGCGGCGTCCTCAGCTCCTGCGCTAATGTCGAGCCCACGGGTACGCTCCGCGACGACGTCGTCGCCGTCTCGCGCGAGTCGCAAAACGGACGGCACCGGTTCCCGGAGCAGCACCTCCCAAAATCGGATGACACCCGCAGAGCGCTGCCAAGGCGACGAGGGCTGCAGGCCCGCCTCGTTGTCCCAGATCCAGCCTTCCTTTCGGGATCGCGCCGACGAAGAACGACCGAAGCCGTTCACGCCCATGTACCAGCCGAACACCGTGCTGTTCTCCGGGAGCGCCGCCGCGATGGCGTCCTGCGCGGTCCCTGCCCAGCCAGTATCGACGATGGCCCAGCGCTCGCGATCGCCGACGGCCGCCTGCATGTATTCTGTGAGCAACGCGCGCTGCGCGACCGCGGCGTCTGAGATCGCGGCCGCGTGGGTTTCACACGCTCGCTGGAGCGCGCGAATGGACGCGGGGGTCGCGGCTGCATCCCCACGATAACCGGCGGATTCGAGCAGCTCGTGCCGCAGCTCTTCGCTCAGGTCGAAGCCGCCGATGCGGCCTCCGATCGTTGCCTTCCCGACCTTGCCCGCGACGCCGACAGCGCGCATCAACAAGTCATCCGGATGCGCCAGCGTGAGGGATCGGCGTGAGAGGCGCAGCGTGACGCGGTCCGGCATTCCCCCAATCGTGGCGTCGACGGCGTCGGCGACGTGATGAAAAAGCCACCCATCGCGCGCGAGGTACGCGACGAGGTCGACGCGCTCGTCGCGCGCACGCGCGCGCGTGGCGAGCGCGTGGCAGATGAGCATCGGCGCGAGCTGGTCGAACGCGATGTCGTAGAGCGGGTCGCCCGTCTGCACGTTCGGTACGTCGAGGGCGTACGAGACACAGTGCGCCGTGCCGGGCGCGACGTTCTTCGCGCGGGGGCGGTGGGTGCTCTGCCAGCCAGCGAGGGCCGGCCGCATGACGTCCGATTTCGTGCTGTCTCCGATGTGGGCCATCTCATTGGCTTTGGTGCCACACGCCTCACAGATCGGCGCGAAGATGGTGCCGTCACGCTTCGACGCGCCCAGCGTTCCCGACGAGAATACGCGTTCGAAGTGCAGACCGTGGTGGGCCAAGAGCTGCCGCAGGAAGTGCTCCGTGTGCCAGGTGTCGCTGGTGATCACGACTTCGAGCCCATCGGCAATTGCCAGCTGCGAGAGCCGCACGACGACCGGGTCGAGTTCGGTCGTCTCCTGCTCAACGGCAAGCTCAAGCGCAACGCCGAGGCCCTGAACGGCGTCAGCTTTGAACCCATGCGTAGTCGCAAACTCGGCGAGCCAGGCGTCCACTCGCCACTCTCGTTGCCCTGTCGGCTGGCTGTTCGAGCGGGCTCGGTAGCTCGCGCGGTGCTTGAGTATTGTCTCTTCGGTCGGCGCTTTCTGCGGCGGCCGGGCACCCCGTGTTGCGGTGCGCTCGTTCGCGCTGCGGCCCGATGTCGCCGCGTCGTTCAATGCTGCGGCGAGAGCGGCAGCTAGGCGTCGGCCCGCCTCCGTCACCACGGTCTCGTACGGCACCCGACGCAGCAGCAGCGTATCGAAGAGGTCGAGCGAGAGCACCTTCACAGTCCCGCCGCGGCTGCCCCACATCTTGGCGCGTAGCCGCTGCGCCGCGGCGTCGACTGGACTCATGGCGCACCCTCGCCCGCGCGCTCCGCTGCGGTGGCTGCCTCTTGTGCAGCAGCCCGCTTGCGCATCTTGAACACCTGCCGCACCCAACCCGCGCCGAACGCAGCGGCGAAGAACCAGAGCGCCTCGAACCCGAAACCGATGACCAATAGCCCGACCAAGCCGTACATGAAGGGTTCGTACAAGCCGAGCTTCATGCGGGTTCCGCCACGCCCTTTGAGGGTGACATCATAGCGTGCGAGTTCGTTGGCTTTTGTCTTGAGCAGCCGCGCGATCTGAGCGTCGGCCGTGTAGTAGTAGAGCTGCGTCGCGCCGAGGCACGCGAGACCCGCTTGCCAGGCGGCGACGTTGCCTATCTCAGCGAGACCCACCGTGACCCCGGCGACGTACGCGAACTCGCGAGCACGATCGAGCGCGGGGTCGACCATCTCGCCGAAGAGCGACTTCTGGTCCGAGTAGCGGGCGAGATCCCCGTCGAGCGCGTCGAGTAGATGTGAGACGAATACGAGCACGGGTGCGACGACCAGCGCCCAGGGCGTACGCATGGCGGCGAACGCCATCGCGGCGGCCGCGAAGATCCCCACCACGAAGGACATGCCGGTCACCGCGTTCGGCGACACGCCCATGCGCGTCAACGGGCGTACAAGCTGCCGATTGATCGGGTTGATCAGCCACAGCGTGAGCGGGTAGTCCGCCGCGCGCGCCATGCGTTTCAGGCGCGCGGCGTGGTCGAGCTCAGTTGTGCTGGGGTCCGTCAACGAGACGCGGGGCGGGGGAGCCGGCGATGCCGGAAAGCGATCATTCCCCTTTTGCCAGCGCACGTCAGCACGTCAATCGTGGTGACGCCCGCGGTCGTGCGCCGCGGTTCAGACTCGACGGTGCAGTCGTGCAGCCTTAGC
This sequence comes from Bradymonadia bacterium, assembly GCA_047610025.1. Lineage (GTDB taxonomy): Bacteria > Myxococcota_A > Bradymonadia > REDH01 > REDH01 > JBLFZA01. Next base: position 17,790 of record JBLFZA010000039.1, read on the forward strand.
CCCTGCAACGATGAAAAATGCCATCCAATTGTAGGAGTTGACCGGACGCCGGGTCAGAGAATCCGTTTTCAATGGCGATGAGCGTGTACCCCTTGCTCGTCATCAGAGCGAACATCTCGTTGAACAACAGTTCGCCATCATACAAGGGGACTAACGACATCTCCATTTGAACCGTGTCGATTCGCTGAAGCGATTTCTCGGCTCCTTTCAACACCTTGCTCTCGAACCCCTGGGTGTCGATTTTCATGTAGATGTTCTTGGACGTGCCGCACACCCGTTCAAAGAGCGAGTCGAGCGTCGTCACATCGATAGCCTCCGTCCCAACATAGTGAGACTCTGGCGCAGACTTCAGATGCGCGGGCAACATATCGAGAAGGGAGCTGCTGTAGGAGTTCCCGGCCACATTAATCTCGCGGCGCTCTTCAACGTCCCCGAGGGCGCACTGGAACAGTTCCCAAGCTGAGTCATTTTTCGCGTTCGCCTCTAACAGTTCGAACGCCTGGCTCAATGGCTCGAACGACAAAATACGGTGGGCGAAACCAACATCGTCTCTCAGCTGACGCGCATATTGACCCGAGTTAGCTCCGATATCGAGGACCGTATCTATCTCATACGCGCGCAGGAGTTGCTTCCGCCGCGCTAGGGGGTGGGAAGACGGGGTGAACTTCGAGATGTCATAGCCAACCTTTCGCAGCAGCCTGTTAACTTCATACCTGATGCGCATTGGTTGCTCCTGCTACGGCTGACGCTTGGTGTCCAACGCGCACGCTCGACTGACGCGAGAACGAGGCCGAACGACAGGGTCTCGTTGTTGGCGGGTCCCGCAGTTTGTAGTCCTGGTCGGTCAGAGAGTCACGCATGGCGTAGGACGGTTTGGGGTTGGCACGCTGCAAGACTTGCTCCCCCGTAACCGGGTGTCTCTGGCGAGCGATTCGCACCGCATCTCGGCGGCCGTTTAACTTAGAGCCCTCCGTACAATGACGATTCGCCAGCAAAAGAACATGTCGGGTCCGCCCCCAATCCGCAGTCCCGCCTAGGTGGGCTGGGGACTCGATAGCGTAAGAAAAGAAGGTCTGGCCAGAGCAGAATTCCAGGAGATGGTGCTTTGCCTGTGGCGGCACTAGTGACGCGCCGCCTCGACGCACTGGCGACCCCGCTTGCCTGCTGAGCGAGGTCGGCACTCGTTCACAGCCGAGAATCGTCAACGCAGACGGAATCGCGTAAGCTGCGGCAGACCACTCCTCGCGCCCCGGGCCTCGTGGCCACCGCACCCCCAAAGAGCAACGACCCGATGATCACGGGCGGGCACCAGCTGCCCCGTGCGGACTCCGCGACCGTGCCTCTTGTGACGATGGCGCGCAGCGTCGGTATCGCCAGTGGCGTCGCCGCGGGCGCACTGATCGGCGGCCTGCTTGTGGCGCTCGTCTATACAGGGTGGGAGCACAGCTTCGACTCGGCCATCTACGTGCGCTCGCTGTGGGGCGTCGCGCACGGCTCGATGTGGAACTCTGTGCGCGAGCTTCACGTGCTCAGTGTGCACTTCAACCTGGTGCTCTTCCTACTCGCGCCGGTGTCCTGGGCGATCGGGGCACCGCTGACGCTTCTTCTCGCGCAGTCGACGTCGTTCGGCGTCACCGTCGCCGCCGCTGTCCGCGCGATGACGCGTGCGATGACCGGCAGTGGGACCGAAACGAGTTGGCATGCGACCGCCAGCCTTTCGGCGTTCGTTTTGGTCATGTGCACCCCTCTGCTCACGAACCCTTTCCTCTTTGGGTTACGGCCCGACCTCATCGGTGTGCCGCTCCTGACGATCGGCCTGCTGCGCATGCAGCGGCATGGCGATGTGGATCTGCGTGCGCTGCTCTGGCTCTTGTCCTCGCTCCTCGTGCGCGAGGAGTTCTTCATGGTGATTGTGGGCGCCCTCGTGGCGGCGCCGTTCTCCCTCACCGTTCTGAAACGCCAATGGAAGTTGCGTCTGATCGGCTGCGTGATCGCCGTGGGTTGGTGGGCGCTCTACTGGTTCGGAATCCGGACCTGGATTGGGGATGGCAGCGACGCCATTGCGCAGAGCGTGTTCAGCGAGTTCTCAGAAGCAACCAGCACTCCCGAGGCGATTACGAATGCGCGGATGCTGCTCGCTGTCGCCGTGCTCGGAGCCGGCGGAGGGCTCGCGATTCGTGGATGGAAGTGGCTCGCGCCGGCTGGGCCCGGGATCTTGTTCCTCTTCACCGTAGAGCGGATGCCTGAGCTCTTACTCAACGTTCACTACGGTCAGTTTGTCGCCCCGGGTCTCGTGGTCGCGATCGTCGCGGGGTTCGCTGAGCTGAGTAGGGCATCTGCTCGCTCACAGCGCATCGCCATTCCAACGATCGCCGTGGTCGGCTGCCTGGTCTTCGTGCTCTGCAGCGCACTGCCCGGCGGGCAGCGCTTCCAACGCGACCACTTTCTCTTGTTGCTCGACGCCGAGGAAGCGGCCGCCGTGGAAGGGCTCGGCGCCCTGCACACGATGGTGAATTCCGTACCACCGGATGCCTCGCTCGCCGGCCCCTACGAAGTCGGCGCGTTGGCTGCGGCGCGGGAGGACTTTGCCCTGACGCGCATGCTGACGCACGAGTACTCCGGCGACACCCCGCCCGAGCAAGACTGGATCGTCTTGCCGGCGAGGAACTGGTCGAACGTTGGTCAGGACCTCGTCGTGCGACATGGATACCATCTCATCGAAGTGGTTCCTGGCGTCGCCGCGCTCCTCAGCCGAGTCCCCGATCAGCCGCTGCGTGGATCAGCGGATGTCCCCTGTCACACTCCGATCGCCGACTGGCCGGAGGCCGCGGTCACGCTCTGCTCCATCAGGAGAGACGCACGCGGCCAGCACCACGCGATGATGCGGCGCCACGGAGAAGCCGATAGCGAGCTGCGCGACGCTCCGCTGTTTTTCTTAGCAGCCGTCAATGGCGGGGCGGTGACCGTCCCGCTGCTCTCCGAACGCGGCATGTTGCCCGCGCGCGACATCCCCTACGGCCGCGGCGCGGTGTTCTCGGCCGTGAGTCCTTTGCCGTCAGAGGCCGCGCTCGTATTGATCGGTCCGAACGGCCAGCCGCTCACCGCGCTGATACACGGCGCGGAGCAGCCTTCAGTCATGGTGCCCATCCCGTGATGACGGTGCACATCCCATGATGACTCTTCACTCGGCTCGTTTTGGGGCTTCTGCCCTGCTCGCAGACGCGCGTGGTTTACGCTCGGCGTCGCGTCGCGCTATGCTGCGCTCATGAGCCTTCAAGCCGCACAGAATGGCGCGCCGACAACGGGCGGCCTCCGGAACCTAAAGCAGCCGGCACCGGCCACGAACCCGCACGTGTCGGTCATTGTCCCGGTGTACGGCGGCGAGTCAACGATCGGGCCGCTCACGACGCAACTCTTGGATGTCTTCGCCGCCGCCAGTCAGCGCTGCGAAGTGTGGCTCATTTGCGATTGCCCACGGGACAACAGCTGGGAGGTCGCCAAGGCACTCGCCGAGAAGCACCCTCAGGTTTACGCGCTGCGACTGATGAGAAACTTCGGCCAGCATGCGGCAACGTTACTCGGGATCCGCAAGTCGAGCGGCCGCGTGATCGTGACCATGGACGAGGACCTACAGCACAACCCGCAGGATGTGCCCGCTCTGGTTGATCTCTGCCTGCGTGACGGCGCGATCGTCTACGGGCTAGCGACGGAGCTGAAGCACGCGTGGTGGCGAAACGCGACCTCGCGCGCGGCGAAGTGGTTCATCTCACGATACTTCGGCTTCGGCCAAGCCAAGAGGTTCAGCGCGTTTCGCGCGTTCCCCATCGAGGCGCGAGAGGCCTTCGACACCTACCGTTCCGAGCGGGTCGCGGTAGATGTTCTGCTCTCATGGTCGGGCCTGCCGCTGCGGTCGTTGCCCTGTGCCTACGCGTCTCGCGAAGAAGGCGAGTCCGGCTACACGTTCCGCACGCTGGTACGCTACCTGGGGGACTTGCTGCTCGGTTACACGACCGCTCCCCTACGCCTCGCGAGCTACACCGGCATTGTCGCGATGTTCGCGGCGATCGGCATTGGCGGCTACGCGCTACTAAACTGGATCAGACATGGCTCTGCTGTGCCTGGCTTCGCCTACCTCGCGATCTCGGTCTCGGCCTTCGCCGGCGTGCAGCTGCTCGCCCTCGGTGTGATCGGCGAATACCTTGGGCGGCTCTACTTCAACAGCCTCGGCAAGCCGCAGTATCTGGTCGCCGAAGAGGTCGGGGTCAAAGACAACGACCCCGCCTCCTCGTGAACCGGGTCCACCTCCGGCCGGAGCCTGTGACATGAAGAGCCTGTGACATGAAGGGTCGCCGAAGTGCCGCATCACGCGCCGCAGAGTTGGCTCGGCAGAACCCGCGTGTTTTTGCCGAGAAAAGCGCGCGCGAAGTTCTCAAGCACGTGCACAGACTCGCCACGCCACCGAAGAGAGAGATTCGGCGCAACATCGGCGGCGTGATGTTTCACACGGGCCCAGAAGACGGCCCGACCCGCTGGAGCCTCGCGTCGGGAAGCTACGAGACCGAGATCGCCTACCGCCTGCGGCAGCTACTCGCGCCAGGCGACGTAGTGCTCGATGTCGGAGCCAACGTGGGCTACATCGCCGCGATCGCCGCCAGCATTGTCGGGCCGCGCGGAGAAGTGCACTGCTTCGAGCCAGTCCCTCGGCTCGCGGCGCGCCTGCACCGGCTGGCGCGAGACAACCCACGCTATGGATTCGTCGTCCACGAGTGCGCGATCGGCGACACACCTGGGGTAGCCGAGATTCGCACGTTGCCCTTCCCGAGTGTGGGCAAGAACACGCTCGTGCCGGGCCTGATCCCGGACAGCATGGCGCGGGAGTGTATCGACGTCGCGGTGAAGCGCTTGGACGACCTGGTTTCGCCCGAATTGGCCGCGCTCGTGCGCGTCGTAAAAGTGGATGTTGAAGGGTTCGAGCTGCCCGCACTTCGCTCGATGAGCCGCCTCTTCGACGCCGGTTGGCGTCCCACTCTGCTGGTCGAGGT
>JBLFZA010000040.1:0-22362 GCA_047610025.1 Bradymonadia bacterium
CGGAAGTTGGCGTCGGCGTAGACCGCGATGGGACAAAGCGAGCCCTCTTGAGCGTCTGCCGCGCACGGAACATCCGGCACCGGGAAAATCCTTTGGCCCAACTGCTCGAACTCAACGTCGCTCGCCGTCCAGGTAACATTTGGCGTCAGAACGTATCCGACGAGCTGTTCGACATCAGGCAGAATCACCTCGTCTTGCTGGTCTAGCAGCGTCAGGCGTAGCGAATGAGCTGTACTCGACGTGTTGCTCGCGCAAAGGCCGGGGTCGCTCATCGCCGAGGTGACTTGGACGGAGTCGAAGTCGTTCTCGTTGAGATTGAAGAGCGCGGACGGCTTGCACGAGATTGCTGTGCCGGCGATCAGCAACGAACCGGCGAGCGTTCGCCCAAAGGCACGCGGACCAGATCGGGATGGATGGGGGAGCTCGACTGCGCGCATGGAATACCTGTCCTTACGGAAACGACGCGTTCACGGAGGCCGACATCGGCGGGCTTTGATCAGGGAACAACACCAAAGCGCTCACCGCACAGCAATAAGGCAATGTGTTTTAGCCGACCGTGTAGCCCTTTGCAACACATACGGAAAGCCCCCTGTTTTCAGACACTTAGAAGCGCCTCAAAATGAAGTGCGCAGCCGATCTGCATGCGCTGTGCAACGCGCTTGACACGTCGAATTCGCAACGATAGAACCCGCCTCCCGCTTACGCCGGTCAGATAGCTCAGTTGGTAGAGCAGGGGATTGAAAATCCCCGTGTCGGGGGTTCGATTCCCTCTCTGACCACTTCAAGCCCAAGACAAGAACGCCGCGGCCCAGACATTGTCTCGGTCGCTGTTCTTCGTTTTGAGGCCAACGGTCCTGCCGCCGTCCGCGTTTCGGTCGGGCTCGGCGCGGCCGACTACAGCGCTTGGCTCTCCAAGGGTTCGCCGTCACGCGCGAACTCTATGGTCTCAGCGTTCGAGCCAGCAAGCTGCGCGCGCCACCATCCCGCATCGGCCTCCAACGCCTCAGGGCAACGCACCCGGAGCTGCCACTGCCCCGTCCGTCGCCCTGTGTCGATGAGCGCAACACCGTCCTCGCACACAACATGAATGAAGTGTGTGCGCTGCACGACGATGTCTTGCGACAACCTAGCAGCGTCGAATGCGCGCCAGCGCTGTTGAGCGTTTTCGTCGTAGTGAAGTGGACCCAGCCCCGGCAGCGCGCCGAGCAGCCCAAGCAGCACCTCCGCCACCCGGTGATCACTCAGCACCTCGCGTCCGAACACGGCGACTTCCACTGAAGCCACCTACAGCCCGAAGTCTTGTCGCGCCCGTATCGGTGCTGCCGTCAGAGCTCCGTCCTTCGTCACCGCGCGGATGTCCAAGAACCCCAACGCATCGACGTGCTTTTGAGCGGTGTCCGTTTCGTCAAAGCGAACCTCGGCTCCCCGCACTGTGTTGCCGTCCCACTTGCCCGACCTAGCGATCTTGGACAGCGTGCGCGCGGCATCGATTTCGAAGCGCTCCCCCTTCGGGAGCACGAAGAAAACGCACTGTGCGTCAGCATCGTAGCGAATTTCTGGGGTCGACATTGTCTTCTCCTAAGCGGCGTTTCGTGCAATTGCCCAGCAACATTGCAGGGAGACAATCCTCAAACGGCAACCCAAAGTCTAATCCCCCAACGCCCAAGCACAATGCGCGCAATCTTTATCTGCTCCGGTAACATTTGCCGCAGCCCGATGGCCGAGCGACTCTTCGCCCACCTCGCCAAAGAGCGGGGGCTGCCGCACGCGACCCTGTCCATGGGTACGCTGGGTATACAGCGGTCGCGAGCCTCGAACCACGCGATTGATGTGATGCGTGAGCGCGGCGTCGACCTCACGGCCCACCGGTCGCAAGGCCTCAGTCGAGGGATCTTGAGCAAGGCGACCCACATCTGGGCTTTGGAGCAGCACCACGCCGATGCAGTGCTTTCGCTAGCGCCAGACCTCCGACCGCGCGTCGCCCTGCTCGGCAAATTCACGGGCCCACCGGATGGCATCCTCGATCCTGTCAATCAAGACAGAGAAGTCTTCGTGCGCTGCGCCATCCGCATCGAAGCGAGCTTGAACGCGTGGCTTGATTCCGAAGCCAAATGAGCGACTTCCACCGCATATGCAGAAGTGACCGGGTCGAAGAAGGCCGGCTGACCGTCGGCCGAGCCGGCGTGCGACAAATCGCCGTCACCAAAGTCGACGGGCAGCTCGTCGCGTTTAAAAACGCATGTCCGCATGCCGGAGCTCCGTTATCGGGAGGCCACGTGCAGGGGGACACTGTCTCGTGCTCGCGCCACGGCTGGGCCTTTGACATGCGCTCTGGTGCGTGTGCTGACCAGCCGCTCTATTCGCTGCGACTCTGGGATGTGCGGGAGCATGAAGGATGGGTGGAAGCTCGACCGATGGAAGAGGAGATCTGGTGAGTCGTCAGCGTTGGTACCAAGATGGGTTAACGTTCTCGTGCACGCAGTGTGGCGACTGCTGTCGACGCCCCGGCGACGTTCGCTTCTCCCCAACGGAGGCGGACGCGGTGGCGTGGCGCCTTCTAGGCCCCACAGCGAACGCGGATGACCTTGTTGGCTCCCTGTGGAGCGTTGACTTCGACGGGCACTACCGCGTCGAAGTCGTCGAAGGTGGCGCCTGCCCGTTCCTGTCCGACAATCAATGCACCATCGAAGACCGCAAGCCCATTCAATGTGCAACGTATCCATTCTGGTCCGAGGTGCTTGAGAGCCCAGCGCTTTGGGGGGCCGAGGCACGCTACTGCGAAGGGATTGAGCGCGAGGGTTCTCACTATTCGCGGCCCGACATCGATGCGATCGCGAACGAGCGGCGCCGCACGTCGACTGACCGTAGCGAATGACGCCGCTGCCGGGGCATGGCATAACGCGCCCAGATCGTAATCTAACCTGAGTTGACGACACGATGACTTCGAATCGCGAACGACTGAACAAGCTGAATGAACTCGCTCTGCAAGGTGGCGGTGACGCCCGTGTCGCTAAGCACCACGCCGGCGGCAAGCGCACAGCGCGCGAGCGCATCGACCTGCTTTTGGACCCAGGGTCGTTCGTCGAACTCGATAAGCTCAAGATGCACCGCTGTACCGACTTCGGTATGGAAGACCGACGAATTCCGGGCGATGGAGTCATCACAGGATACGGCAAGGTCGATGGCCGAATCGTTTACGTGTTCGCGCAGGACTTTACCGTCTTTGGCGGTTCGCTAAGCGGCGCGTTTGCGGAGAAGATCTGCAAGGTGATGGACCTCGCGATGAAGACGGGGCATCCGGTCATCGGCCTGAACGATTCAGGGGGCGCGCGTATTCAAGAAGGTGTCGTGAGCCTCGCCGGGTACGCGGACATTTTCCTGCGCAACACGATGGCGTCGGGTGTTGTCCCGCAGATCAGCGCTATCATGGGGCCGTGTGCCGGCGGCGCGGTCTACTCCCCTGCCATCACCGACTTCATCTTCATGGTGGAGGAGTCGAGCTACATGTTCATCACTGGGCCTGACGTCATCAAGACAGTCACGAGCGAGGTGGTGACCCAAGAGGACCTTGGTGGTGCGAAGGTGCATCACGAGAAGAGTGGGGTCTCCCACTTCACAGCTGAGTCCGACGAAGCCTGTATCGCGCGGATTCGGCAGCTGCTCGGATTTCTTCCGTCCAACAACCTGTCCAGCCCTCCCCGAGTACCGTGCGACGACCCGGCGGACCGGGCAGACGCCGCGATGGACACGATCGTCCCAGAAGACCCGTCTAAGCCCTACGACATGCGCGAGCTCATTCGGCTCGTCGTCGACGACGGCCAGGCGCTTGAGATTCAAGAGGCGTTCGCCAGGAACATCGTCTGCGCGTTCGCGCGACTCGACGGTCGCTCCGTTGGTATCGTCGCGAACAACCCAATGCACCTCGCTGGCTGCTTAGACATCGACGCGTCGGTCAAGGCCGCGCGCTTCGTGCGCTTTTGCGATGCCTTCAACATTCCTTTGGTTACGCTCGTCGATGTTCCTGGCTTCTTGCCCGGCGTGGCGCAGGAGTACGGAGGCATCATCAAGCATGGCGCCAAGTTGCTTTTCGCATACGCAGAAGCCACCGTACCGAAGATCACTTTGATCACTCGGAAGGCCTATGGCGGGGCGTACGATGTGATGTCGTCCAAGCATATCGGCGCCGACATGAATCTTGTCTATCCTGGCGGCGAGATTGCCGTGATGGGCTCCGAAGGCGCGGTCAACGTCATCTATCGACGCGAGTTGGCAACGGCGGCGGACCCCGAGGCGGCGCGGGCCGCGTACACGGAGCAGTACAAAGAGCTCTTCGCGAACCCGTTCAAGGCCGCCGAACTGGGCTACGTCGACGCCATTATCGAGCCGACAGATACGCGCAAAGTGCTTTGCAACGCGCTCGAACTGCTTGAGAACAAGCGGCAAGAGAGCCCGCCGAAGCGCCACGGCAACATCCCGCTCTAGGATCGTGATGGCTGCGCAGGAGGCTGCCGCGAGGGGTGCCTAGCGCCCGAATCCGGACAAGCGCCTCGCGCCGCCGCCAGGCGCGAGGATTGTCGACCGCGCCGCTTCGTGCTCATCGCCCAATAGCGTCGGAGACGCGCCCTCACCCCGCCAGATGGGGCCGGGGACGTCGGTCCGCGGCGTCGGGCGCACTTCGTGAGAGCGACTTGCCGCCACATTGACCTCTAACCACTCTCGTCTTTCGTAAGGCGGCGTGTTCACCGGCACGATCGCAGAGGCGGAGTAGCTACCTGCAGGAACCTGTGTGCCACCATCCTCGCAGAGCGCGATGGGCGGCGCGATGGGTGCATCCACGCTGCCCGCTAGCAGCTGCGGACGAGCGCCCGTAATCGCCTCTTGAACGCCGGTGATGATCGGCGTGCGCGCATAGGCCTGTACGTCTACGCCCACGGGCACGCCGTTGAAGTAGACTCGGTGAGAAAATGCCAGCAACTGCACCGCGCCGTAGGTGCCGGCTCCGGTGTCGTTCATGCTTACCACGCGCTCGCTGCCATCAGCCGCGAGCGCGAACGCGCTCAACTGCGCGTCCCACGGGTCGCAGCCAACCCGTGGCTGACCATCGAGCGGGATCGCGGTGACCTCAACCCAGCCTGTCGGGACGATCGTGCTGTGACCTGCCGCGACATACACACGGGCCAACGTACCGGGGGCAGAGAGGCTTCCGACACTGATGATGTACCAGCCTTCATCGAGGGTCACCGGTTGATCTGCCGAGACGCCGGCTCGGCCTGCGGTGTCCTCGACGAGCTGCCCCGCTTCCGTGAACACGCGCATCGTCGCCGCGCCGAGGTTACCCTCCGGCATGCGCTGCAAACCCGGCATGACCAACTGGCCTTGCGTGTCTGCCTGAGCCACTGCCTGCGCGGAGCCTTCAACTGGCGCGAGCCACAGCAGGCCTGCACAAAGGGCAGCGATAATCGGGCGGGTCACAGGTTGCATCGGCTCCTCAGGGGCACGGGCCCCTTAAGTGTGGTTGCTCATCTGCTCCGTGGCAACGCCCAAACCTTCTCAGCGGCCCTACGCCCTACTCCCACTCAATCGTTGCAGGGGGCTTCGAACTCACGTCGTAGACGACGCGATTGATGCGTCGCACGCGGTTAATGATGCGGTCGCTGACCTTGCCGAGGAAGGCCATTGGCAAGTCCGATCGGTCCGCCGTCATGCCGTCCGTGGACCCGACGGCACGCAGAGCACAGAGCCATTCGTAGGTTCGGGCGTCACCCATCACGCCAACAGTCTGCACAGGGATAAGCACAGCGAACGCCTGCCAGACATCATCGTAGTGTCCATCTTCATGGAGAGCGCTGATGAAGATATCATCGGCAAGGCGCAGCACCTCGAGTCGCTCCTCGGTGATCTCGCCAATAATTCTGACAGCGAGTCCGGGCCCAGGGAACGGGTGACGAGCGACCATGACCTCGGGCAAGCCGAGCTTACGGCCTAGCTCGCGCACTTCGTCCTTGAACAGCTCGCGGAGCGGCTCGACGAGCTTGAACTTCATGTCCTCTGGCAAGCCGCCGACGTTGTGGTGCGACTTGATAGTCGCAGAGGGCCCCCGCACGCTTATGCTCTCGATGACATCTGGGTAGAGCGTCCCCTGCGCGAGGAAGGTGGCGTTCTCGACGTCTGATGACGCCTCTTCGAAGACTCGAATGAAGGTCTCACCAATGATCTTCCGCTTCCTCTCCGGGTCGGTGACGCCAGCAAGCGCTCCGACAAAGCGCTCACGTGCGTCAACCACTCGCAGCTCGAGGTCGTAGTGTCCGCGAAAGGTCTCTTCGACCCGCTCGCGTTCACCAAGCCTCAACAGCCCGTTGTCGACGAAGATGCACACCGCCTGTCTGCCGATCGCCTTCGAGAGCAACGCCGCGACGACCGATGAGTCCACCCCACCGCTCAATCCGCAAATGACACTTTGATCTCCCACTCGCTCGCGGATGAGGGCGCATTGCTCCTCGACGAAGTCCCCCATATTCCAGTCAGGTGCACACCCTGCGACGTCGAAGATGAACCGGCGGATCACCTCGACTCCCCGCTCGGTGTGGACCACCTCCGGGTGAAACTGGAGCGCGTGGATCGGCCGCGACTCGTGCGACATCGCGGCGAGCACGCCGTTCTCTGACTCGGCGACCTTGATGAAGCCAGGCGGCGTGTCTTGCACCACGTCACCGTGCGACATCCAGACCGAGGTGTGCTCCTCCGCTTCAAAGCCGGCGAAGAGGCCGCTGTTCTCATGCACCACGATGGAGGTCCGCCCGTACTCGCCCGCGTGACCATTGGAGACGGTGGCTCCAAAAGCCTGACCGAGGAGCTGCATGCCGTAGCAGATGCCCAAAATCGGTATGTCCAGCTCGAGCAATCCGCCCTCGACCGCGGGCGCACCGGTGATGTTCACAGAAGACGGGCCGCCGCTCAAAACGATGGCCATCGCCGGCGACGCGTGTGACGCCATTGCCTCCTGCACGCGCTCGTCGTTGCAGGGCCAAATCTCACAGTACACCCCGAGCTCGCGCACGCGGCGGGCGATCAGGAGAGTGTATTGACTGCCATAGTCGAGAATCAGGATTCCACGCTGCAGACGCTCGTTCATGCTAGCCCATTCGTTCGTATCCGCTGACGGATTTATAGTTGGGTGCCTCCTTCGTCACGTACACATCGTGCACGTGCGACTCCCGGAGGCCGGCGTTGGTAATCCGCACAAACGATGCGGTCTCGCGCAACGCGGTGATTGTTCGAGCGCCGCAATAGCCCATTCCGGACTGCACGCCACCGACGAGCTGGAAGATGTTCTCCGAGAGGCTCCCGCGGAACGGGACCATGCCTTCGATGCCTTCTGGCACGAGCTTATTCTCGTCGCGGATTCCGTCTTGCGCGTAACGATCGCTTGAGCCAGCGCTCATCGCGCCGATGGACCCCATGCCGCGGTACACTTTGTAGCTCCGGCCCTGATAGAGCACGACCTCACCGGGGCTCTCGGTGGCCCCTGCGAAGAGGCTGCCGATCATGATGGAGCTCGCTCCGGCCGCGAGCGCCTTCACGATGTCGCCGCTATACTTGATTCCGCCATCGGCGATCACGGGTATGCCGAACTTGTCCGCTTCCGTCGCGCAGTCGTGGATGGCTGTGATCTGAGGCACTCCGACGCCGGCGACGATGCGAGTCGTGCAAATCGAGCCGGGCCCGATTCCGACCTTCACCGCGTCTGCACCGGCTTCGATCAAGGCACGCGTGGCGGCTGCTGTCGCGACGTTGCCCGCGACCACTTGAACATCCGGGTACCGGCTCTTCACCAGCGCGACGGTGTCGAGAACCCTCTGACTGTGTCCGTGAGCAGTATCAACGACGAGCACATCAACACCGGCTTCGACTAGCGCGGCGACCCGTTCGTCACGATCCGCGCCGACACTCACCGCGGCAGCCACCGCGAGCCGCTTCCGCTTGTCGTAGGTCGCGTTTGGGAAATTCTGTCTCTTGTTGATGTCCTTGAACGTAATCAACCCTGCCAGCCCACCGTCGTCGCCAACGACGAGTAGCTTCTCGATGCGGTGCTCAAACATGAGGTTCTTGGCCTCATCGAGAGTCACGCTGACCGGCGCGGTCACGATGTCCAAGGTCATCGCGTCTCGAACCCTGAGGCTGAGGTCGCTGTGGAAGCGCATGTCGCGATTGGTGAGGATGCCCACCGGCCGCCCTTCTTCGAGGACCGGAACGCCGCTGATTCCGTGTTCGGTCATCAGGGCGAAAACCTCGGCGAGAGTGCCATCCGGAGAGGTCGTGATCGGGTCGGTGATGAGTGCCGACTCGCTCTTCTTTACCTTCCGCACTTCCGCCGCTTGCAACGCGGGCGACATGTTCTTGTGGATAACCCCTATGCCACCTTGCTGGGCCATGCAGATCGCGGCCTCGGCCTCGGTGACCGTGTCCATCGCTGCCGACGCCAACGGCATGTTGAGGCGCAGCCCGCGGGTGAACTGCGTAGACACGTCGGCGTCTCGCGGCAGGAAGTCGCTGTGGCGCGGCACCAACAAGACGTCGTCGAAGGTGAGGCTCTCGCGGACGTCTAGCTCTTTCATTTGGGTCTCCTGCGCGGGCCTAGCGGCGAATTGCGCGGCAGTATACGGATCGAGACGTGAAGCGGAAGAGCGCTCACCCTCACCGAAGATCCCTCCACTCAAAACCTCGCTGTTCGCGGAGCTTAGGGCTCCCAAACATCTAGCACCACGACCTCGCTGCGGCTGCCGAGCAGGCTTGCAAACCCGACGAAGAGTTCGCCACTGAGATAGGCTGTGTTGTCAAGGTCCGAGCGCTCCGACTGTCGCAGTCGAGAGTTGATCACGCGACCGTCGCGACGCTCCACCCGAGGGTCGTCGAGGTTCATGTAGAGGCGCCGAACGCGGCCGTCGACATACGAAAGAACGGTGATCGTCCCTTCTTGCTCAACGACTTCCACGAGCCCCACATGGGAGAAGAAGTCATTCGGGCGGGTGTCTCCGTTCGCGTCGTGCGTGTTGTTGAAGAATACGAGATCTCCAACCACCGGGCGGGTGTGAAAGTACACCTGTCCGTGCTCGGTCGCGTGCCGGTACATCGCGGCGATCGAGCCTTCGTCCCCCAGCGACGTCTCGTTCAGCGCGTAGACAGCCCGCACATACTCGGCTGCGAGACTCGGCGTGAATCCACCAACACGGACTTCTGGGATCGCGCTTGTCGGCGACGGACGCACATCGGAGACGACAGGCGCAGGCACAGAAGCCGGCTCAGGGCTGACACGCGTTTGCGAGGGCGGCGCTCTAAGAGGCAGGCCCGATTGCTCGGGCGCAGCGGAGCGTTGATCTCTCGCGCTCCGCGCGGCCGCTACGGCGGGCGGCCGAGCCTCGGCCCGCCTCGCCTCTCGTGCCGCCGCCCGATCGGAAGCCCGCGCGGCGCGCTCGGCGTCCGACCCACTCACTCGGCGATTCATATCGCTTGCCAGCGGGCGCTGATACGCGCCGTACCATGTCCGGTTCAGCGCGCTCTGCTCGAATTCTTGCACACCGTCCGCGGCCGCCGGCGCAACGAACACCAACGAGACCAAGAGTGAAGCGAGCAGATAACGAGCGAAAGCGGACATAGCTGGACCGGTGCGGGGTACGATAGACACCCACACCGTATCGAGCCCCCCATCGCCACGCAAAATCACGGGACCGTATCGTTCGAGTCGCCCTACTCTTCTTCTGCGCCCGCGGACTCGGCAGCGGCCGCACCGACCACGATCTCACCGGCCGACGCAAGTGCGGACACGGCGCTCGCCTTGGGCTTCCGTTCGAGCCACGTGGTGAACCAGGACGGCAACTCGACGGCGTCGAAGATGTCGACCTGCACCTGATTGATCGGCACGTCGCGACTGACATCCGCGACATCCGCTTGGTGGACGCGCCAACCACTATCAGTCGCCAAGAACAAGAGCCGCTCTGCCTGATACTTTCGAGCACCCCGTTCGTCAGTGCCGAAGACCTGAACCACGTGGGCTTCATCCGGCCCATTGAACCGAATTCGCACGAGCTCGCCGACCTCGATTCCCTTGACCGGTCGCATTTTGCGTCGACAGACTTCTGGGAATTCCTCTCGAGCACCAAAGTGCTCGCGCAAGGCACCGTCTTCCGTCGTCAGCGCGTAGAGGAAGTCGAAATCGCCTCGCTCTCGCGCCCGCCACCACTCCTTGATGAAGAGGTATGCGCTCATCGACGGATCGATGACCACGGCGGGGTCTTGGAACTGCCCTCGCGCGCCACTTGATGCAGGCGCTGCAGCAGGCGCGGGAGCGACGGTGGGCGCTTCGGGCGCCACCTCCGGCTGCTGTTGCTCACGAAGGGCTGCGATGGCTGCGGGCTCTTTACGTCGCCGCTTCTTTCTCTTGTCGCTCACGCGGACCTCCTAGCGGCCTCGGTACATGGCCTTGTTTCCTTTCTGCCGAGACTGCATGGGATGCACCGGCTGAGGCATTTTCTCTAGGCGGAACTGATACCACATCATGTCCCAGCCCTTCATCTTCATCTTCTTGCCGTTTTTCAGTGCGTTCAGGTTTCGCTGCGTGCGCTCATCGGATGCGACGTGCTCCATGGCCCGATTTAGGATCGCGATAGCGTCGTCGATATTGTCCTGCTTCCACATGCACCATGCGTACATGTTCCACAGAAGCGACTCCTTCTTCGAGTGCTTCGCAGCCGCCTCAAAATTCGCTTTCATCGCATCATGATCTCGCCGCCGAAACTGAATGGTCGCCAGCATCGCCTTCGCCATCCAGTTCCGCGAACTCGACTTCACAAGATACGGCTCGGCTTCGTCGGTTCGCTCGCTCATGAAGTAGAGCTGGCCGATCTGGCCGGCGAGTTGGCCGGCGACGAGTGGCTGCCAGCGGTCCCACTTCATCGCGCCCTTAAGGACTCCGATCGCCTCATTCACGCGGGCCTTCATTTTGGCCGGGCTTCGTTCCTGAGTCGCCAAGAGCGCCTGCACCTTTTGCATGCGCGCCTCGACGTCTTTCATCACGCGGCGTCCAAGCAGCACGAGGACGACAACCCCGACGATAATCCCCGGGAAAATCCCGTAGGTCCATCGGCCGAAAATGGCGCCAAAAAGGGCGGTCGCAGCGATCATCGCCGCGACACTGATAAGTGGATTTAGCAAAGGAGCCTCCGACGATTAAAGCGTCAAACCAGGCGCAGGAAAGTCGCTAACGAAGCCGCGCACGGAATCTCTCACACCGGCGAGCACTGCGTCGTTCTCAACGTTGTCGATCACCGTATCGATCCAACCTGCGAGCGCCGACATCTCACTAACGCCCATTCCTCGGCTCGCCATCGCCGCGGCACCGATTCGGATCCCGCTGGGATCGAATGGCTTCCTCGGGTCGAAGGGAATCGAGTTGAAGTTGCAAACGATGCCGGCCTTATCGAGCGCCTTAGCCACTTGCTTGCCCGAGACTCCGCGAGGGGTCACGTCTGCGATGAGCATGTGGTTGTCTGTCCCGCCGGTCACGATGCGGAGACCTCGTTCGGTCAACTCCGCAGCCAGCGCGCGGGCGCAATCAATGACGCTCTGTGCGTACGTCTTGAACTCAGGCGTCGAGGCTTCTCTCGCCGCGATCGCGATACCGGCCGTCGTATTGTTGTGCGGGCCACCTTGAAGGCCAGGGAAGACCGCGCGGTCAATCCGCTTTGCGAACTCCTCACGGCACATAATCATGCCACCGCGCGGGCCACGTAACGTCTTGTGCGTCGTTGACGTCACGACGTCGGCGTGCGGCACCGGGCTAGAGTGCACGCCGGCCGCGACAAGCCCGGAGATGTGCGCGATATCCGCCATAAACACGGCGCCCACTTCATCTGCCACCGCTCTGAAAAAGGCCCAGTCGATGTCACGCGGGTACGCGGTGATACCGGCGATGAGAAGCTTCGGCTTGTTTTCCAGCGCGAGCTTTCGCATCGCGTCGTAGTCGATCAACTCCGTTTCGGGGTCTACTGCGTACTGTACTGAGTTGTAGTGTTTCCCGGAGAAGTTCACCTTCCAACCGTGGCTCAAGTGCCCACCATGCGGGAGGCCGAGACCCATGACTGTGTCCCCTGGATTCAACAAGGCGAAGTAAACCGCCTGGTTGGCGGGCGACCCGGAATACGGTTGCACGTTGACGTGCTCAGCGCCGAAGAGCGCTTTCAATCGGTCGATAGCGAGTTGCTCAACTTGGTCGATGACCTGCTGCCCTTCGTAGTAGCGCTTGCCGACGTAGCCTTCTGAGTACTTGTTCGCCAACGCTGAACCGACGGCTTGCTGAACCGCGTGGGACGCGTAGTTCTCGCTAGCGATAAGCCGGATCGTGTCGCGTTGTCTCTCCAACTCTTGGTGGATCAGCGCGGCGATTTCGGGGTCGTGTTCTTCGATTGCGTTCAGCATAGGGAAGCCCGGTGATAAGGGGGTCGGCCGTCGAGGCGTGCGGGCTATCAGAGCCGTTGCCCGCACACAACCGGTGAAGGTCATCGCTTGACCCGCTCCAAGGGTCTACAATAAGGCCACGCTCCGAGTGGCTAGTTTGGTCTCATCCTCGCACGTCTAGGTGCATGATACGCGTCGTCCTCAGCTTATTGGTTCCGCTGCTGCTCGCCGTCGCTCTCGTGACGTCCGTCGCACGGGACGTGCGACAGCCCGACGATCTTGGGCTATCGGCTCAGCTTGTGGACGATATGGCCACTGCTGGGGACTTGGTGGTTCTGGTCCCCGAGAGCCGCACCATCGATCTGCACGTCTTCAACGGCCACGACGCGATCGCCGTCTCTCGGCTTCCAGCAGAGTTCCAACGAGTCTCCCGTGTGTTCCTCGTACGGGACGCGTGGGCTCAGAACCCGAGCACGCGCCGTCAGCTTGCCGCTCGTGGCACGCTGCTTCTGTCGCGCACCTACGGCGACATAACGGTCGACCTCTTTCAGTTGAGAGCGATGCCACCGGCGCTACGCTCTTTGGACCAGCAGTTGGCGAGCGCCACAGTACAGATCGTACCGAACGACGACGCGGAAGCTCCCTACGATTGCACGCTTGAGGGCGACCGCTTCCAATGCGGCGAAGCGGAGTGGACGTACGTGGGTCCCGTCACGCAGACGATGGCAGGTGAGCCGCATCAATGTATCTGGAGTCACCCGATTGAAGACGCCGACCTCGTCATCACCTTCCCCGCTGTGCCGGGCGCCGAACGACTGGTCGGCTGGTACGGCCTCAGTGACTACGCTGCCCACTTACACGACGGCGGGCGGGTCACCTTAGAAGTCGAAACCGGCGCGGCGCCCCAGAGATTCATGGCGCGGCGCATCCCGGGCAGACAGTCCATCGACACGCGTGTCGCTGACCCTAGCGCGCCGATCGTTCTCCGCGTATCCGCGATACAGCCTGGCGTTCGACATCTTTGCTGGTCGCTGACGGCGCTCGGAAACGAGCCTGACGCGGAGGCCGACGCCGCTGAGCGGCAAGACGCCGAGGGCCCCCGTTGAGCCGCACAGTCGTCGCAGCGCTCATCGCCGCCTTCGCGGTACTATGGCTGGTCCCCTCGCCGTACTACGAGCGCCTCAACAATCCGAACGAGAACGTCCGAGTCTACCTGACGAGGGCGATCGTGGAGCACCAAACCCTCGCCATCGACGACATCATCGATGAGTGGGGTAACGTTGACGACAAGGCGCAGTTCGAAGGCCGAATGTACCCAGGGAAAGCTCCTGGTTTGAGTCTCCTCGCGGTGCCGATCTATGCGGCCTACCACGCCGCCTGCGAGAAGATGGAGTACGAGCCGTCTCGGCGGGAAATCGTCTACGTCTGCCGGCTCGGAACTGTCGTCCTGCCCTGCCTGTTTTTCCTCTGGTGGTTCGTGCGATTCACCGCGCGACTGACGGACGATATCGGCTCGCGACTTCTGTGCATCGTTGCCGTTGGCGGAGCCAGCACGATGCTCGTTTATGGCATGATCTTCACGAGCCATACGCTGATGTCGTGGTGCGTGATGGGCGCGTATATGGCGGGCGTAGCGTACCGAGACGATCGGCACCCCAGCTGGGTAAAGGCCGCGTGGCTCGCGTTCGTCGTCGGCCACCTGCTCGGGTGGGCTGTATCGTTAGAGTACCCAGGTTTCTTGGGCGCTGCGGTTGTCGGACTCCACGCGATCTACCGCAGCGAGAACAAGCTGGCGTTCATGGGTTGGAGCGCGGCCGGGGCCGCGGTGTCGATCGGAATCTTGATGGCGTATCACCACTTCGCGTTTGGCGGGATATTCCAAACCGCCTACCAGCACCTCGAGAACCCGCAGTACGCGGAGTACGTATCTGGCGGGTTCTTCGGGATGAAGCGCATTAGCACCGAGGCCCTCTGGGGCAGCTTCTTCGCGCCATCCAACGGATTGTTCTGGTTCATGCCGTGGACCCTTCTCGCGGTCGTCGCGCTGCCCGCGTTGATCCGGAACCGGAGCACCCGCGATGAGGCCATCATGGTGGCCGTCATCCTCGTGCTCTACACGCTCTTCATCTCGATGGTCCGCGACTGGCGCGGCGGATGGACTGCGGGGCCACGGTACATCGTGCCCGTCGTGCCCTTCTTGGGCTTACTCCTGCTGCGTGTCGACGAAGCGCTCAGCCGGACGGGCAGCGCAGTTCTCTACCGCACGCTGATCGTCGCTAGCCTCGGATTGGGTAGCTTTGCGTGCGGTCTGAGCGCGGCGATGTACCCCCATTACCCCTCCGTACTCGACAACCCCGTGTTCGAGCTCGGTGTGCGCTTCGTCGCCGCTGGCTACTGGCCCCACACATCGCTTGCCGGCGTGGGGCTTTCAGGCTCGATGGCGCTACTCATTGTGGCGATCGCCCACGTCGTGCTGCTCGGGCTTGTCGCTGTTCACACGCGTGAAACAAACGAACTCTCGCGTGGAGCGATTCTCGTCGGAGCGCTCGCCGCGTGTCTTGTCGCCACAAGTGCGGCCTCCCGCGTGGCGACCGACACGCCCGCTCTGAGAAGAACAATGCAGACCGTCCACGCAGCATGGGAGCCGGCGCAGAACAGCGTAGAACAGCGCCTTCGTGTCGGCCAAGTCCCCACGGTAGCGCAGGGCGAGAACCCCAACCCTCTCGTTCTGAGAGCCGCCGCCCGCCAGGCCGCGAACGCGGGATACTCCGATACGGCGTTTGTCTGGATCCTGCGCGCGCTGGACCAAGCGCACATCGACGCGCGAGCGACGAGACGCACAACCGCAATCGACCCGTAGCGCGAGCGCTGTGCTCGATGACGGCGTTCGTCCGCCAAGGCCGTGGATGCCGCTGATGTGGCGACTGCACGCGACCTACCCGCCGCGACCGGCGCCGCTATTCTGCTGGGCCGGCGGCCTGTCGGAACTGAGCGATGGCGTCTTCCATGATGGACTCCGCGACAAGCTCGGCGAGGTCGATCTGCGCCATGTCTGCGTCCCGCTGATTAATGCCGTCGCTGAGCATGGTCATGCAGAACGGACAATTAACGACCACGGCGTCGGCGCCGGTCTCGAGCGCCATATCAGCCCGCTGTTGATTAACACGCTTGCCTTCGTGCTCTTCCATCCACATCCGACCACCGCCAGCCCCGCAACAGAGCGCCTGACGCTTATTCCACGACATCTCCGTCATATCGAGGCCGGGCACCTGGGCCAACGCCTCACGCGGGTTGTCGTAGTCCGAGTTCCAGCGACCGATGTAACAAGAGTCGTGGTACGTCACTCGACGGGCGCCCTTGTCGTTGGACATGCGGATGCGACCCGAGCGTAGCAAATCGTTGATGAGCTTGGTGTGGTGCACGACCTCATAGTGGCCGCCGAGCTGTGGGTACTCTTTTCCGATCGTATGGAAGCAGTGCGGGCAGGTCGTGATGATCTTCGTCACCGCATAACGATTCATGGTCTCAACGTTCTGCTGGGCCACCGTCGCGTACAGGTACTCGTTACCGATTCGCCTTGCAGGGTCGCCGGTGCAGCCCTCTTCAGGCCCCAGGATTGCGTGGTCGATCCCGGCGATGCGCAGAATCTTCGCCATCGCCTTCGTCACCTTCTTCTGCCGCTCGTCGAAGGAACCTGCGCAGCCGACAAAGAAGAGATACTCCGGCACATGCTGGAGCTCGCTCATCAGCGGGATGTTGAGCCCTTCAGCCCAATCGCCGCGGGTTGAGTTTGCGACGCCCCACGGGTTCGAGTTGTTCTCGATGTTCCGGAAGGTGCGGCTCAGCTCTGGATCGACGTCGCCCTCGGTTAAGATCAAGTAGCGTCGCATATCGATGATCGTGTCTACGTGCTCAATAAGCACGGGACAGTTCGAGACGCAGGCGCCGCAGGTTGTACAGGCCATCAGCTCTTCGCGACTGATGACGCCGCCCACGAGGGCCGGCATCGCATCTTCATCGCCGACGGGGCCTCGCAGCTTCGCGAGCTCGCCCTTTGGGTCAGACAACATCTTCTTGGGGTCGATACGGTAGAGCCCGTCGCCCTTCTCCTTGATGTGATCCTTCAGCTTGTGAATGATCTGCATCGGGTTGAGCTCTTTGCCCGTGGTGAACGCCGGACAATAGGCTTCGCAACGACCACAATCGGTGCAGGCGTAGGTGTCGAGCAACTGCTTCCACGAGAGATCCTCGATCTTCCCGACGCCAAAGCTCTCGGCGTCTTCATCCTCGAAGTCGATCGGGTAGAGGGCGCCGCGCGGCTCGAGCTTCCGGAAGAAGATGTTGGGCATCGCGCCGAGCAAGTGCAGGTGCTTGCCGCGCGGAATGTAGTTCGCGAAGAGGACGACGATCGTGAGGTGCAAAATGAAGTTGACCATCGCGAACGGCACTAGCCAGCCGGCATCCGTCGCTTGTCCGGGGCCACCAAACATGTAGCTGGTTGCCGTCGCAAAGGGGGTCCAAGCATAGACCCAGCCGAGGTCGGCCGCCGACGACGCGTGAGCTATCTCCGCGCCATGTGCGAGGAACTTCGTGATCATCAAGCCAATGATGAATCCAATAATGACCGCTGCGTCGACGCTGGGCATGACGTGATCAGGCCGCACGACGAAGCGTCGAATCGCCGCCGCGACCAACGCGATGAGCACGAGGAATCCGAAGACGTCCTGCAACAACATCAACCCCCCATAGGCCGTCTCGCCAACAATGTCGGCGAAGCGGAACCCAGGTATCGCGCCCCGTATGAAGTACTCGATCGTCTCCGCCTGCAGGACGAGGAAGCCCCAGAAGATGAAGAAGTGGAGGAAGCCTCCGAACTCTCGGATCACGCGTGCTTGCCCGAGCACGTACCGAATGAAGCCGCCAACGCGCGGCCCGAGTCGGTCCAGATCAGCGCGAGAGTCGTCGGCACCAATCGCGATGTATCGGAACAGCCAGAACACCGTCCACGCCGCGGGCAAGAAGAGCAGCGCCAGAACAGCAACGCATACGGTGTAGATGACGGACATGAGTTCAGTTTCGCGGGGTCGTAGAGGCGGGCGTCTGAGCGGTTCGAACCGCCCACGATTGCATAACGCGCTGCGGCGTCAACGACAACACCCCGCAGCCTCTCGAGTCTCAATGGCGCCGGTATAGGCGACCTTCTTGAGTGTGCTCCAGTGTGTGCAATGCACCGCAGATCCCGCCATATCTTGCCCCCGCCGTCGCGTTCAGCCTACACCCTCGGCACTATTCTCTTTTGTAGAGCCACCATGAACGGACGCGTTGTCGGAATCGACCTCGGAACCAGTAACTCGGTCGTATGTGCCGTAGTCGACGGCGAAGCCGTCGTTATTCCAGACCACGAGGGGCGCAAAATCCAGCCTTCAGTGGTCTCGTTCCTTCCGGATGGACGCACCATCGTCGGTCGGCAGGCCAAGAGCCGAATGGCCATCGATCCGCTGAACACGGTCTACTCGGCCAAGCGACTCATCGGGCGGCCCTTTCATGCGCCAGAGATCAACCTCGCGATCACGAAGTACGCGTACCAAATCGTCAAAGGCGATGATGAAAACCCGCGCACCTTCGTCCGCGGTCGCCACTATCGAATCGAGGAGATTCAGGCGATCATCCTCCGGCACATGAAGCAGCTGGCTGAGAACTACCTCGGCGAGCCTGTCACCCGTGCGGTCATTACGGTTCCGGCGAACTTCAACGACGCTCAGCGCCAGACGACGAAGACGGCGGGCGAAATCGCAGGCCTCGACGTGCTGCGTATCTTGAACGAGCCCACTGCGGCCGCCCTCGCCTACGGATACGAGCAGCAACTGCGAGAGCGCATCGCCGTGTACGACCTCGGCGGCGGGACGTTCGACATTACGGTACTGGAGCTCCGCGATAACGTCT
Organism: Bradymonadia bacterium; assembly: GCA_047610025.1. Classification (GTDB taxonomy): domain Bacteria; phylum Myxococcota_A; class Bradymonadia; order REDH01; family REDH01; genus JBLFZA01. Next base: position 18,394 of record JBLFZA010000040.1, read on the forward strand.
TCGAGGTCCTCGCGACCGCCGGTGATACTTTCCTTGGCGGAGACGACTTCGACCACGCGGTCAGCGAACTCATCGTTGAAGAGTTTTCGCGACGCTTCGAATTCGACATGGCGCAGGCGCCCGGCGCTATGCAGCGCCTCAAGGCGGTGTCGGAACGGCTGAAGACAACCCTCACGAAAGAGAACGTCGCTCAAGCCGACATCAAGCAAATGGTGCCGGGCTCCAACGCGCCCTCCACGCTCGATTTCTCACTGAGCCGTCAGCAGTTCGATGACTGCGCGACCGATATCATCAGACAGACGTTTATCGTGTGTGATGAGGCGTTGAAGCTCGCCGGCATGACCAGCGGTGAGATCGACCGACTGGTTTTGGTTGGTGGCTCGACGCGAGTCCCGCTCGTGCGCTCGATGGTGCAGCACTATTTCTTCAAAGAGCCCCTGGTGAACATCAATCCTGACGAGGTCGTGGCTGTTGGCGCCGCAATCTACGCGTTTGGGCTTGAGGAACAGAGCTCCGGGGACTTCACAGACGAAAGCGGCGTGTACGTTGGCGCGAACGTGCCGCTGCTCATCGACGTGACGCCGCACGCTCTCGGAGTCGCGACCACTGGAGGGTTTTGTGATGCCTTCGTCGACCGCAACAGTTCTATCCCGCTGCGCACAACACGCTCATTCTCAACGTCGGCCGACGACCAGACTCAGGTCCGCATCCAGATTCTTGAGGGAGGCTCCCGACTCGCCGCAGAGAACCGCGTGCTTGGCGCGCTCGTATTGAGCGACATTCGAGCGGCGGGGCGCGGAGATGTTCGGATTGACGTGAGCTTTGAAATCACACCGGACGGAATCCTAATGGTCACCGCTCGCGACCAAGACTCTGGTCAGGTGCAAGATACACAGCTCTCCATCGCCGGTGCAGCTGCGTATGATGACGTGAGCGATCTCCTTGAAGACGACCTCCCCGAGCTCGTGTCTTAATCCGTGTCAGCGACTCCCCGACAGTACCGCGCGTTCGTTTGCGCACCGGACGACGCCTTTTCGGAGCGCGTCTGCGGAGAACTGCGCGCAGAGTCACTTCACGTCGAGTTTTCGAGCGACCCTCGAGACATCCGCCGCTTCGCGACGCGCGGGGTCGATGTTGTACTGGTCTCCGACCTTTGGAATCGCCCACGTGCGTTGCGTATCGCGACCGCGATGCGAGACGAGCTCGGCGAGGGACCGGCGTTGGTGTTGCTCACTTCCGAGTTGCCGCTGCCCGAGGATGTCAACGGTCCATACCAACTCGCGATTCGCTACCCCGTCGCTCCGAGAGTGCTCAGTTCGCGAATCGAGAACTCGCTGCGCTCGCACCGCCAGCGGCAACGCGGCGTCAACGTCGAGCACATGGCGGACCTCGAAGTGCGGTGCGTGCGCGCCGCTGATCAGAACTTCTATGGGCTCTTGGGGGTCGCGCACGATGCATCGATCGACCAGATCAAACGCGCCTACGACGGCCTCAGTCTGAAGCTACATCCCGATCGTCTGCAGGCCCTACCCAGTAACGAGTTGAAAGCGCGCGTAGCCGACCTCTATGTCAGCATGACGGAGGCGTACCGAACGCTGCGATCCCTTTCCGCACGGTCTCGCTACGACCACGCTCTCGCGACGGGCAAGAGCGTGCACGGCCGCGCGACGCGAGAGCAGTCAGCTATCGAGCTTTGGGAGGTCTCTGAGTTGCCGTCGGCGAGGAAGTATCTCAGGCTCGCGCAACAGGCGATCACCAGCGGTGACAAGGCCATGGCGCTCGTTCATCTGCGCTTCGCGTCCACGCTTGATCCAGGCAACCGCTCCATCGCCAACAAGATCATCCAGCTCGATCCCACCGGCGCCACGTGACAGGCGTCTCACAGGTTAACGGGAGCGGAGTGTCTGCGCCTTCACCGCCAAAGAAGAGCGACCTGTTGCCGCGCCTCCTCGTAGCCGTCGTCGGTGTGCCCGTGCTGGTCTCGCTGTGCACGCTCGCGCCGAACTGGGCCATTTGGCTGTTCTACAGCGTCGTCGCCTGCGTCGGTACTTACGAAGTATACGCGATGACGATGAAGCATATGGGAGTCGGCGGCGCGATCGGCATCCTAGCGACCTTTGCAACATTGAGCGCGCTCTACTGGGGGTCCGCGACGTCTGTCTACGGGATGGCGGCGCTCTCCTTGCTGGCCCTCATGATCCTGTCGATGCGGGCCGACCCTCTGACGGATGCCGGCCCTCGAATGGCCTATCTCACCTTCGGCTGGCTCTACATGGTGACGCTTTTTGGGTCGCTGCTGTGGCTTGCGATGGCGAACGGTGACGAGCGGATGATGGTGGCTCCGCTTCAGGCTGGCTGGTTTTTGTTCCCTATGTTCGTGATTTGGTTTGGAGACACGGGCGCGTATTTCGCAGGTCGAGCCTTCGGAAAGCACAAGCTGGCGCCCCGTCTCTCCCCCAAGAAGACTTGGGAAGGCGCGGTCGGCGGCGCGGTGGCTTCGGTTGTCGGCGGATTCGTCGCGTGGGGACTGTTCTTCAGCGCTAGTATGCCCTGGTGGCACATCGTTGTACTCGCCGTCCCTGGTGCGATTCTTGGACAGATCGGAGATTTGGCGGAGTCGCTGTTAAAGCGCTCTTCGGGGGTAAAGGACTCCGGGCGCATCCTGTACGGTCATGGTGGCGTTCTCGACCGGATGGACGCGTTGCTATTCGCGGCACCGTACTTTGCCATCGCCAAGACGCTGCTCAATCACTAGGCGTGGCTTTCTAGAGCACCGCCTGCCCACGCTTCGGAACGAATGAGCGTACTGTACTTCTTACTTATGATTATCCCGCTCGTGTTTTTTCACGAGTGGGGACACTACATTGCCGCGAAACGTTTCGGCGTGAAGTGCCCGCGCTTCGCTGTGGGTGTCGGCCCCGTCGTGTTGTCGTTCAACCGCGACGAGACGGAGTTCTCGATTCGTGCGCTGCCGCTGGGTGGGTACGTGCAGATGCTGGGGATGTCGCCCGATGACGAGATACCGGAGGAAGACAAAGGACGTGCCCTGACGGATAAGCCCGTCTGGCAGCGCATGATCATTTACCTCGCCGGGCCGGTCGCGAACTTCATCCTCGCGGCGCCCCTCTTCTTCCTCGTGTTTACAGCTGTCGCTGAACGCCCCGACTCGACCGTGGGCACAGTGTTCGACGGGTCCGCAGCGCACGAGGCTGGCCTCATGGCCGGCGACCGCGTCGTGTCCATCGATGGCAGTCGAATCCAGTACTTCGATCAGATCTCCAACGCATGCAGTTCGTCGCCGGAAGAGACGCTCACGTTCGTCGTGCAACGCGGCGATGAGGACGTAACGCTCTCCCTGACTCCGGAGCGAGTGCGAGTGCCGGAGCCGATGACGCGCTTGCGCACCATCGAGATCGGGCAGGCAGGCTTCACGTGGCGTGCCTACTCGGCCTTCGTGCATGTAGACGCGAACTCACTGGCCGCGCAGGCCGGGCTTCGGACCTTTGACCGAGTCGTAAAAGTCGGAGACCGCGAGGTCGGCTCCTACATCGAGCTTGCGGCGGCGCTGCGGGACGCGACAGGGCCACAAGAGCTCGTCTTACGTCGAGCGGACGCGATGGCTGCCGGGTGGATGCAGGCCTCGGTACAGTCCGTCGCGACGATTACACTGCCGAACGGCGGTGAGCCCAGCGACTTGGGAATTCGCTCTGCTGAGTCCACCGTCTTTGCGGTGGAGCCGAGCAGCCCTGCCGCGCTGGCGGGGTTCGAACAGGGAGACCGAGTCACCTCGTGGAACGATCAAGCGATCACCGCCACAGGCGTGTTGCTTCAGCGAATCGAAGGCGCCGCTGAACAAGACCACGTCTTTTCGGTCGACCGTGGAGGCCAGTCCGTTCAGCTGACGCTGACCCCAGAGGTGCGCACCGTCGTCGCCGAATTCCAGGCGGAACGTCTGGAGACCTTCATCGG